>JAAZVU010000031.1 GCA_018623275.1 Flavobacteriales bacterium | reverse complement strand
CCAGGTGTGTACTTTTACCAACTCAAAGCAACCAACCGCTGTGGCGACATCACTGAGGATGGCGTCCTGCACATAATCTATTAGAATGATCAAAGTATACCACAATCCGCGCTGTAGAAAATCACGTGAGGCCTTGGCCTATTTGGAAGAGAAAGGTGTCTCTTTCGAAGTGCGCCACTATATGAAGGACGAGGAAAGTATGACCGCTTCTGAGCTCGAAGAAGTCCTTGACGCCCTCAACATGGATGCACTCGACCTAGTACGCAAGAACGAGGCGTTGTGGAAGGAAGAATACCGCGACCTCGAGTTGGGTGAAGACGAGATCATCTTAGCGATGATTGAAAATCCACGCTTGATGGAACGCCCCATCATTCTGAACGGCGACAAGGCCGTTGTTGCCCGCCCGGCAGAGAAAGCTGAGGAGGTGCTTTAGAAACTATATCCAACAAAAAAGCCCGAGCGTAAGCTCGGGCTTTTTCCATATTAATGATCTTCAGAATTACTCTGCAGATTCTTCTTCTTTATGACCAATGATCGCGTGAGCAATCTTTGGATTAACAGATTCTAGTCCGATCAATGTCAACCAGTAGCCTACGAATAGGCCCAAGAAAGCGAGCATTGAGAATCCCATTAGGGCTACAACTAAGAATACGAGGAAACCTAAAAATTTCATAAGTGTTCGTTTAAGTGGCGGTAAAGATAAGGAGCGGAATTGATTTAGATTCAACTTTTAAGGTAAAAATTGATAGCTACCAAGATAGCAGGAGAAGATGATGCTGCAGAATTTCTGTGCCCTAAATTTGTGGTTCAATAACTGAGAATCAAACATTCATAGAAACGATGGAATACAGAATTGAGCACGACACCATGGGTGAAGTGAAAGTACCTGCAGATAAGTACTGGGGTGCGCAAACTGAGCGTTCACGCAACAACTTTAAGATTGGCCCAGCGGGAACTATGCCCCTAGAAATCATTGAAGGTTTTGCCTATTTGAAGAAGGCTGCAGCATATGCGAATTGCGATGCGGGCGTCTTGACAGAGGAGAAGCGCGACCTTATTGGTGCTGTATGTGACGAGATTCTCGAAGGCAAGCACAACGACCAGTTCCCATTGGTGGTTTGGCAAACCGGTTCAGGTACACAGAGCAATATGAATACGAACGAGGTGATTGCGAATCGTGCCCACGTACTAGCTGGAAACACGCTTGGCGAAGGCGATCGATTGATTCACCCGAATGACGATGTAAACAAGAGCCAGAGCTCGAACGATACTTTCCCAACAGGCATGCACATTGCCATCTACAAGAAGGTCATCGAGAATACCATCCCTTCTGTGGAATTGCTCCGCGATACGTTGGAGGCGAAGAGCAAAGAGTTCTGGAAAGTGGTGAAGATTGGTCGTACGCACCTCATGGATGCGACGCCGCTTACAGTAGGTCAGGAGTTCTCTGGCTATGTGAGCCAATTGAACCACGGACTAAAAGCATTGAAGAACACCTTGGACCACATGAGTGAGATCGCACTAGGCGGTACTGCTGTGGGTACAGGAATCAATACACCGGAAGGCTATTCAGAGACGGTGGCGAAATACATCGCAGAGTTTACTGGTATGCCGTTCCGTACTGCTGAAAACAAGTTTGAAGCCCTTGCTGCCCATGATGCCTTGGTGGAGACACACGGTGCATTGAACCAGTTGGCAGTAAGCTTGAATAAGATTGCAAATGACATTCGTTTGTTGGCTTCAGGACCGCGTTCAGGAATCGGTGAGTTGATCATTCCAGCGAATGAGCCAGGATCGTCAATCATGCCAGGAAAAGTAAACCCAACTCAAGCTGAGGCCATGACTATGGTTTGTGCGCAGGTCATGGGGAACCAAACTGCAGTTACTGTGGCAGGTGCTCAAGGCCACTACGAGCTCAACGTATTCAAGCCCGTGATGGCGTACAACGTGTTGCAAAGTGCTGAGCTCATCGGCGATGCGTGTGTGAGCTTCAACAACAACTGTGCGGTAGGTATTGAGCCTAATTACAAGGCGATCGAGAACCATTTGAATAACTCTTTGATGCTCGTTACTGCACTCAATACCAAGATTGGTTACGAGAAGGCAGCGAAGATTGCTAAAACCGCACACGAGAACGGCACTACTTTGAAACAAGAGGCCGTCAACCTAGGCTATCTCACAGCGGATGAGTTCGACGAGTGGGTGCGTCCAGAAACTATGGTAGGTAAGCTGTAATTTTCTGACCGAAGAGCAGAAAATTTGGATAAAACAAACCCCCGCGGGCGCAGCCCGCGGGGGTTCTTTTTGGTGTGAATTTTTTCCAGTCTCCCGATTTACGGCATGGGTTGCACGAGGACTTGGTCTTTGCCCAGACGCAATTTGAGCCAATCTTCGAGCTGTTTGTTTCTGCGTGGAACGAGTGTAGAATCTACTTCAGGCTTCCAATCTACAAAGGCTATCGCGATGAGTGCACCGTCTGAAATGCTATCTAGTCCGTATTGCATAGTTCCCACAGAAAAGCTGGCGAGATCAGGATAATTGATGCGAATTTCGGCGCTAAGGTTGGCGGGTATGAGTTGGTTTTCAAGCTGGCCGAGCTGACCCTCAAGTGTGGTGATTTTCTCTTGATAAGAGCGTGCCTCGTCACGTCCTTCAGAATAGAGCTGCACCATTTTAGACATTTCCTCTAGGCCTTGAGCCTCTTTTTCGTCTTGGACGATGGCGAGCGAGCCGCCGAACTCTTCGCTAAAAGCTGTGGACCATTGTCCGGTGAGCTCACCGGGTACGCGGTCACCGAAGAGAACTAGGGTGACTTCGGGTGTACCTCCGTTAAAAGCAATTTCTTCTTTCAAAATTTCAGTGCCTGGGTATACGACTGTTTCGGTGAGGTAGGTCTCGATCTTGCGTTGGTTGATGGAATCGGTTACCGTACGATACATGATGTAGATCGAAGGAACAATGATGACGATAAGGCCAATTGAGAACCAACGGCTGGTCTTTTTAGCACGTACTGGGTCGACTATTTCAACCAAAGGGAAACGCAGGTAGCGCACGATCAATGTGGTTGATGTAGCGATAAGTACTGCGTTGATTAGGAACAGGTACAGGGCACCAAAGAAGTAGTGCCACTGGCCATGAGCTAGACCATAACCCGCCGTACATAGTGGCGGCATCAAAGCAGTGGCGATGGCAACCCCTGGGATTACATTTGATTTCTCTTTCCTTGAACCTGCAAGGATTCCGGCAAGACCACCAAAGAAGGCGACGAGTACATCCAACAAGGTAGGATTGGTGCGCGCAAAGAGCTCGTTTGATGGGGCGGAGATGGGGGAGATGAGGAAATAAAAGGCCGAGACGACAAGTCCAATTCCTACAGCTACACCCAAGTTTTTTAAAGATTTGGTAAGGAGCTTAAAATCATTGATTCCAAGGCTGAGCCCTAAACCCATGATGGGACCCATTAGAGGTGAAATAAGCATGGCACCGATGACTACCGCGGTGGAATCGACATTGAGGCCGATGGATGCAATGAAGATGGAGAAGATGAGAATCCAAAGGCTGAACCCACGGAATTCAATGTCTTTTTTGATCCCTTCAACCGTTGCATTGGGATTGGCGAGATCGATGATGGAGAATCGGTCCTTTAAAAAGCTAAGGACAGGGGCGATTACGGGCCATTTTGTGATGGCGGCACCGATTAATCCCTGCGGTTTATTGGTGTTTTCCACGAAGTCAAATTCTAGGGTTCTAAACGAAGTCCTCTCCCAATTCTACGCGAACAGCTTTCGCGATTTGTTTGATGGCTTGATCGTTTCCTAGAGGAAAAGTTAATGAAGTTTTATCAGTTTGCACGACAAATTTTCCTTCTAACTCATCCACAACTAAAGCTCTGTCTTCAGCGGCATTAACGACGAGGCAGTTCTTGCAATTCTTTGCGAGGATATTACGACCGATAATGGCATTGCCGTTTTCGTCTTTATCACTAAGTTCATAAACGGCGCCCCAGTTGCCGAGGTCCGACCAGCCCATCACGGTTGGGATGACGCAGACTTTATCTGCACGCTCCATCAATCCATAATCGATGCTGATGTTATCGCATTCAGCATACACCTTCGAAACGGAATCTGCCTCGTATTTGGTGTCGAGGTCGTTCCAAGCACGCCCCAAGGTGCTCATGAGATCGGGTAAATGCTTGTCCAGTCCAGCGCTCAGCGCTTCAATATTCCAAATGAACATGCCTGCATTCCATAAGAAATCACCACTCTCAATGAAGAGTTTAGCGTGCTCTGCATCTGGCTTTTCAGTAAAGGCTTTGACAGCATAGACATCACCCTCTCTTTTCATTTCATCGTATTGGATGTAGCCGTATCCCGTTTCGGGTTTGTGGGGCTTGATACCTATGGTTACAAAACAATCCGAATTTTCGGTCTTCTCTAGTCCTTTGCGAATCTGTGCTTCGAAAGCATCCTCGTCGGAAATTAGATGGTCTGCCGGGGTGATAAAGATATTCGCCTTAGGGTCGCGCTTCTTAATCTTGAGTGCTGCATATGCAATACAAGGAGCTGTGTTGCGACGAAGCGGTTCCAGAATAATATTGCTTTCAGGCAATTCGGGTAGGTGCTCAACGGTTTGCAGGCGATAGTTCGCGTGCGTCACCACAATGATATTTTCAGGGCTGAAAATGCGGCGAACACGGTTGTAGGTTTGTTGGATTAAACTCTCACCTGTGCCAAGGAAATCTAAGAATTGCTTAGGGGTCTCTTCTGTCGACATGGGCCAGAATCGGCTACCGATTCCACCAGCCATGATGACACAGTAAGGCGTTCTCATACTTCAGTGTGTTGGTTTATTGATTGGAAACAAGAAACTTGCTCAAATCGGATACAAAAGTACGCTATTCTCACTTTGGTAGGTATCTTCGTACGCGGAATTAAAAACTATCGAAATGTTAAATCTCGTATTATTCGGCCCTCCAGGAGCTGGTAAAGGAACCCAAAGTGAATTTTTGGTACAGCGCTATTCTCTTGTGCATTTAAGTACAGGCGATTTGTTCCGATTCAACATTAAAAACGAAACAGAACTAGGCCTTTTGGCTAAATCATACATCGACAAAGGTGCCTTGGTGCCGGATTCAGTTACCATCTCTATGTTAGAAGATGCCGTAAACAAGAATCCAGATGCAAAAGGTTTCATTTTCGACGGTTTTCCTCGCACAAATGCACAGGCTGCAGCACTAGATACTTTCCTTCAAGGACGTGGTACTTCGATCACGAGCATGATTGCTTTGGAGGTTGCAGAAGAGGAGCTGAAAGTGCGTTTGCTTGAGCGTGGTAAGACTTCTGGTCGTGCGGATGATGCAGATCCAGCAGTGATCCAAAACAGAATCAATACCTACAACAAAGAGACTGCCCCGGTGAAGGATTTCTACGACGGTCAAGGCAAGTACCGCGGTGTCGATGGTGTAGGTTCTATTGAAGAAATTACCGAACGTCTAGTAGCGGTTATCGAATCGTTGTAATCGGTTTTTCTAGACCCACTTACTAATTGTACTTTTGCAGAGCAGCTGCCCTATGGCACGCTGCTCTTTTATTATGTCAGGTAGCAACTTCATTGATTACGTAAAAATCTACTGCAAGAGCGGTCGTGGTGGAAAAGGATCCACTCACCTCTTGAGAAACCGTATGACTTCCAAAGGAGGTCCAGACGGCGGAGACGGCGGTCGCGGTGGTCACGTGATCGTGCGCGGGAATGCGCAGATGTGGACGCTGCTACCGTTGAAGTACCAAAAACACATCAAGGCTTCGTCCGGTGAAAACGGTTCTGGTCAAGAAAAAACCGGTGCCAACGGTGAAGATAGATACATAGATGTTCCACTAGGTACAGTAGCTAAAGACGAGGAAACTGGCGAGGTGCTTTTCGAAATCACTGAAGATGGTGAGGAGAAAATTCTCGTTAAAGGCGGCCGAGGCGGTCTTGGGAATGTGCACTTTAAATCGTCCACCTTCCAAACACCGCGTTTCGCTCAACCAGGAGAGGATCCTGTAGAAGGCTGGTTCATCTTAGAGCTTAAAGTTCTTGCTGATGTGGGTCTAGTAGGATTTCCAAATGCCGGAAAGAGTACTTTGCTTAGCGTTGTAAGTGCTGCAAAGCCTGAGATTGCGAATTATCCATTTACCACTTTGGTGCCGAATCTAGGCATGGTGAACTACCGCGATTACCGCTCGTTTGTGATGGCGGATATCCCGGGGATTATCGAAGGTGCTTCGGAAGGTAAAGGTTTGGGTTACCGATTCCTGCGTCACATTGAGCGCAATGCACTTCTGCTCTTCATGGTTCCGGCTGATGCGGAAGATTACAAGAAGGAATACGAGATTTTGCTCAATGAATTGGTTGCATATAATCCTGAACTGGCAGATAAGGACCGAATTTTAGCCATTACCAAATCCGACATGTTGGATGAGGAGATGCAAGCTGAGATTGCTGAGCAGCTACCATCGGATATCCCTCATTTATTCATCTCTTCTGTAACTGGAATGAATATCATGGCGCTCAAAGACCAGATATGGTCGGCGCTTAATACAGAAGCCTAATGAGCTTGTTGGCAGGAATATTAGAGTTGGATAAACAGGTTTTTCTTAGCCTGAATACTTTCTTCCCTGCCTCTACAGATACTTTTTGGCTGGCAATTACCAAGACCGTCACTTGGGTGCCCTTGTATGTAGTTGTGCTAGCGCGTCTAATAAAAACTGCTCCCAATCATAGCACTTGGCTTTTTCGAATAGCACTGACTATTGTAGGAGTACTTCTTTGGGACCAAGGCGCTGGTATGTTCAAAGAATGGATCGCAAGACCAAGACCTTGTCAGCAAGAAATCGAAGGAATGCGTGTACTCGTGCATTGCTCACCCCATGGATTTTTCTCAGCGCATGCAGCAAATGCTTTTGGGTTGGCTTTTTTGATGCGGAATTGGCTCAAATCCTCATGGTTTCCCATTTTACTTGTAGTAGCATTATTCCAGAGCTTTTCTAGAATTCACCTCGGGGTGCATTACCCTTTGGATCTTCTTTTCGGCGCCCTTTGGGGAATACTTATTTCCACTATTTTAGTGCGCATCGACCAACAATTCTCATGAATTCCATCCCAGCATTAGTAGCAGTATTTCTCGGCGGCGGCATTGGCGCATCATTGCGATACGGAAGTACGAAAGGATTGCTTGCTTTAGGAATGATGGAAAGCCGCTTACACTGGGCCACGTTTATAATCAATATCATGGCCTCCATAGCGTTAGTATATGCCTATAAGCTAACTCCAGAGAAAAGCACCTTACAGCTTTTTGTAGCTACGGGTATCTGCGGTGGATGGTCTACATTCAGCACCTTCAGTTACGAAACGGTCCGATTAATCCAACAGGGTAGAGAGCTCGAAGCAGCGGCCTATGTCTTAGGTAGCGTCGCCGTTGCTTTTGCGGCTATTTGGTTGCTGGTGAAATAACTATCTAATTAGGTTCACAATCCCCCTGCGCTTAATCAGCTTGTCGTTCTGTCCCTTAGAGAATACTGACCACGTATAGGCCCCAAAGGGTGCTTGTTGACCATTAGGTAGATTGCCGTCCCAACCAGTCTCAGGGGTGTCGCTAAAGAAGATTTCTTCGCCCCATCTGTTGAAAATTCTGAGCTCGTAGGTCTTGATTCCAACTGCAGTAGGCTTGAAAATCTCATTGTTCCCATCGCCATCCGGTGTGAACGCATTAGGGACAAATATGAGCGTCTCAGGATTTATCCGAATCATAGCCGTAGAAGTATCAGGACAATCGAAGGTATTGATGACCACGTGCTCTACCTGGAACCACCCAGTATCGCTGTAGGCGTGGTTCAGTGAACGTTGATTGTAATAGATGCTACCGTCTCCCATGGAAGTGATGATATCATCCGAAGGGTCTGAAGCGAGGTCTGTAATTTCAATATTGCTCGTATAAATCGTTGCTGCTGTTGGATCAGCGATAAAAGATGAGGTAGGTGATGGATATACGGTAATAAAATCGTCGTAGTAGACTGTTATGGTGTCTAAACAACCCTCGATAAAATATACCGTCAATGTCAAATCATAGGAGCCAGGATCCGTGTAAGTATATACTGGCGCACTGTCGTTACTGAGCACACCATCTCCGAAGTCCCAATTGTAAATGACCTGTCCATCAGTAATGGTGCTGTCCCAGAATTCTACAGTGAACGGTGCACAACCTATCTGGTTCTGCACAGTTACATCGGTCTCTGGCCGACGGTAAATTCGAACGGTATCTACGTAAGTCTCTTCACAACCTTGCTCGGTAACTGTCAATGATACTATTTGATCACCCCATGTTGAAAAGCTCACTGGAGGAGGATTCCAGCCATTGAAAGAGGTGATAGAGCCATTCGGTCCAAAATCCCAAGTGGCTTCTGCTAGCCCGCCGTTTGAACTTTGATTTTGGAAGGTGATGAGGTTTTCGTCGAAACAGACGGGGCCGTTAAAGGTGTAGCCTGCATTGATGGGGTTGTACAACTCATAAGTGACTTCTGCAGTATCTGTACAAGGCCATCCTACATTGATCACCAATTGGATAGTGTAGGTGCCCGTATCCCCGTAAGTATAGGTCGGGTTTTGTCCAGTAGATGTAGCGCCAGGATTTGTCGGGTCGTTCCAAATCCATAAGTAGTTTGTTCCGTTTAACGAACTGTCTGGAATAGTTACTGTGGTTCCGTTACACAAAGTGTTTGGCTGGTAAATCTGAGGTGTTGGATTCGATTGAACGTTACTTTGACATGTCGTTACGTTGAATTGATAATCGCGTCGTAAGGTTGAAAGTAAAACTCCATTCGAATCGTACTCTGAGGCACAGACGGCGAAAACATATTGGCCTGTCCCTGTCGGTGTGCCTGTTAAAATACCCGTTACTGGATCCAATGATATCGCAGGGTTAGAGGGCATAGGGTATCCAGATGAATATGGGAATACGAAAGGTACAGATGTGTACGGAGGAGCTCCTGGAGGATTGGGTGCAGGATTGTTTTGACTCCCACCTGTGAGCGGTTGACAGAGTGAATAATAAATGGAATCGCCGTCGTCTTCGAGGACCGAGAAGTCCACATTTAAACTGTCATCCTTACACATGACAATAGGTGGGTCCGATTGGAATCTTGCTGAGCCATTACAAACACTGTCCTGTGGGGGAATGGTGATATGGTAAGTTGAGCCCCATGCACCGGAATTAGCAACATTGGTAATCGTGTTGTTTCTACAACAGCGTTGGTAAACAATGGTATATCCGTGAGTACTAGGCTGCAATGTGACGTTAGCGGTATAAGTGGCCTTTTCAGTACAAACATTTGGAGGTGTCTGCAGACATGGGTTGGCTACCACAGCAGGTATCCCTACAATCTGGCCTCTGGAAACATTTAAGGTTTGAACGGCTACATTTTGTGATGCCCCGCCATATACTGTTATAGGTGCGGTTTGGTCAAAAGGTGCCCCAGAGGAATTACAATCACGGTATATGGTTAATTTAATCTGGTAAACATTGCCGTTGGAATTGGATCCTACACATCTGTATGAGATTTCACCACCTACCAAATGCGCTGCATTGGTTGGGAGAGAAAAGAGGAGAAAAACAATGAAAATGTAGACCTTACGCATCGTGGTAAATCTACCAAATATTATGCCTATTTCTAAGGGCGTAAGAGACCCAAACTTTTGAAAGGGAAGATGACTTTGTAACCGTTGTTTCTGAGCCATTTTTTCGATGCTGCTAGACGTGTAACCATGACAAAATCTCCGCCCCATCCACCAAGACTTTTGACCTGGCCGGGGAATTCAGAGAAGAGTTCATCTTTAACCTTTGGCAGACCTAAATGTTCTGATAGTAGGTTTTCGTGTGCTATGATTACCTCTTCCAATTCTAATATGGTTTTGCACTCTAAGAATGCATCTGTAAGCTCATTAAATTGGTCGATCTGAGTATCAGAGAACGGGTTCTTTTGAATGAGATCAAGGCTTTCGGAGGTAAGCTGTTTATTGCCTCGATACACAAAGCCGATATCGTGTTTGAACTCGAAGGGAATATCTACTTCTTCACATGCAGGTTGGTCCTCGTGCAATCGATAAATAATCGGTCCGTCTGCTGTAGCACAAGCGAGATCGTATCCACTGCCGCCATGCACTTTACGGAAAGTCGCTAACGGGTTGGAGCCTGCACATTGTGCTAATAAACTTGCAAGAGTACTGGAAGAACCCAATCCCCATTCCGCAGGGAATTCAAGATTCGTAACAAAGTTACCCGGGCGGTCGAGTAGTGCAGTGTTCGCTTTTACAACTTCAAGATTCTTAATCAGTCGCTGGGCGATGATTTCGTTTGAGGTACCTAAAATCTCTAAAGTCTGACTGAATTCAGCCCAAAACCATTCTTGACCGTCATGTCGCAACGAGGACCATTTGATGCAAGAGCCCTCTGGATTCGGTGAGTAGTTGAGTTTTTGACCGTAACGGGTAGGTATAGCAAGACCCTTTGCGCCTTGAGTAATGGCGTATTCCGAGGTCAATAATAATTTTCCGTTGGCGCGGTAATTCAGCATGGTTTTCTAGCTGCCTACCTTTGGGACAGGCACTCCGCGCAAATTACAGAAGTAATTCACAACTTCTCTGTGGTGCGGTACCTTATCTTTAAAGTATTCTGCAATATGTACTTTTTCCTCGGCTGTAGCTTCCAATTGATTCAAGATGTTCATCAAGTGCATTTTCATGTGCCCTTTCTGAATTCCTGTAGTTACCAAGGCACGTAATGCCGCAAAATTCTGTGCCAATCCACTGACAGCAACGATGCCCATGAGCTCTTCAGCATTTGGCTTGCCTAGCATTTCCAATGCCTTTACAACGAGCGGGTGTAACTTCGTTAGTCCGCCCACAACGCCTAATGCCAATGGAATTTCGATCCAGTAGGTAAAGATACCGTCCTCTACTTTACAATGCGTCAAACTGCGGTACTGACCAGATTTAGAGGCATAAGTATGACACGCCGCTTCCACTGCACGGAAGTCATTTCCTGTGGCAATGATGAGGGCGTCTATACCGTTCATAATACCCTTGTTGTGGGTCGTGGCACGGTACGGCTCTGCGTTAGCGATATCAATGGCACGTTTGAATTTACGTGCGAAATCTTCTCCCGAAGTTCCTTCGCTTGCGAGGTCTGTGACTGGGCAGCTTACAGAAGCGCGAACGATACATTTAGGGGTATAGTTGCTCAAAATGCGCATCACTACCTCTAGTTTGTTCTCCTCTAGTTCGCTGTGCGAAGCAGCGAAGCTTTCAAGACGCTTGGCCATTTCTTCGAGGTTGGAGTTGATAAAATTGGCCCCCATGGAATCACAGGTTTCAAAACATACTTCCAACTGGTAATAATGATCTAGATCGTCAGTTTTGTCCACCAATTCTATGGACGTAATACCTCCACCGCGCGCTTCCATGTTCGCTGTAAGCTCTTTCGTAGCCTCGCGCAATTCTAGTTCGAGTGAGGTGAAATCTCTGAAAAGTGCACTTGCATCGCCCTCGTACATGAAGTGAACGTGGCCAATCTTTTCAGTGCTCAGTACTTCGGTTTTGAATCCGCCGCGAGCCATCCAATAGCTTGCGCTTTTTGCAGCGGCTGCAACTACTGAACTCTCTTCAATCGCCATTGGTAGAGTATAGAGCCTTCCGTTAATCTGAAAGTTAGGCGCTACACCAAAAGGCATATAATAGTTGGTCATGGTGTTTTCGATGAAGTCGTCGTGCTTGCGCTGAACGTTCTCATCATTGTGCCAGTAACCTTGGAATAATTCTAGCGTTTCTTCGGGATTTTCGAAGTTGTTCTGCGTTAACCATTCCAGTTTCGCAGCCTTGCTGAGTTTTGAGAATCCTTTAATGGGCTCCTTCATGACGATTTAGATTTGCGTTTGCAAAGTTAACGCCTTTCTACCTGGTTTGTTCTTTTTGGTCCAAGTATGCTTGAATACTATTAAAGAGTAATCCACTTCCGCCCCCATAATGGTGAATGAGGTGAATGTCATTGTTGGCACAATAGGTTTCCAATTCACTTAAATAGGGTTCTTTGCCGCCCACTCCAATGACTAAAACATCGGTAGGGTTGTTTTCAAGAGTGGATTGTAACTGCTCGATCTCACTTACACCAATACACTCCCAGGACGTTCCACGCCTTAATATGCGTACGAGTATCCTGAGAATGGGTGCATTGCTATTGAATGCTACAAAGTTGATAGGGGTATGGAGCATCAGCTGAAATTCATAGGAACGTCGATCAGAAGTAATCGGCTTCCTGCTTCTAAGCTTTTAAAGTCAATTTTATCTGTTTCCCAAAGTCCAATTGCATCGCGTTTGCCTAGTTTTTGCCCTTCGATTTCGAAAGAGCCGTCAATTACGAACGCGTAAACACCGTTTTCTGCTTTCTGTACACCGTAAGATTGGCTTTTGCCCTGATCAAAAGTTCCCATGTTGAACCAAGTGTCCTGGTGAACCCAGATCCCGGCATCATTTGGATTAGGACTCAACACTTGATGAAGGGTGTTGGCCTTTGATAAATCTGGTAAGAGGATTTGATCGTAGCGCGGCGTGACATCTTTTTCGCGAGGGAAAATCCAGATTTGAAGAAATTTCACTTCATCCGTCTTACTGGCGTTGTACTCGCTGTGAAAGATGCCTGTTCCTGCACTCATCGCTTGGATTTCACCTTCCTTAATGATGGCTTTGTTGCCCATGCTGTCCTCATGTTCGAGATCGCCACTCAATGGAATAGAGATGATTTCCATGTTGTCGTGTGGGTGCTTCCCAAAACCCATTCCTGGTGCTACGGTATCATCGTTGAGCACGCGCAATAAACCGAAGTTCATTTTCTGTGGGTTGTAGTAATTGGCAAAGCTGAAACTGTGGTGGCTATTGAGCCAGCCGTGGTTTGCTGCGCCGCGTTGATCTGCTGGATGGAGTACTTGTTTCATAATGCTATGTTAGATTAGTTGTTATAACAACAATCAAATTTTCAAAAAAGTTCAACACTTTTCCAAATTTTAAATTTGGCGTTCTATTTCAAGATCAATTTCACGCTGGAGAAGGGCCAGCTTTGTAGAGTATCGAGAAAGCTCAGTCAAACGACGTTCAATTTCTTCTCGATTGATTTTTTTACTCTGATCACTCACGCGATTCAAGTGTTCGAGAACATTCTTAGTCTCAAACTTCATCTTGTTGATTAGAGCAAATTCATCTTTTTTCAAAGGGTGCATAACACGCTTGTTTGTGGTTGGGTTTCCATGTACAAATATGGTGCAATAAATAGGGGGTACAGCATCCCATTCAATAACTTTTGAACAGATAAAGGTCTGATAAACAGTGGAAAGGGTGTTTGTTGCAATTCCTGCACATCTCTAAACTGGTAACCAAAAATCTGTGGTTACCACTTTGGTGCTTACAAGCGGGTAGGATTTCAGCAGGCTTGAAAATATAGGCATAAAAAAGCCCCTTGGAGTCCCAAGAGGCTTTCGGTGGTGGTGATGGACGGAATCGAACCGCCGACACATGGATTTTCAATCCATTGCTCTACCAACTGAGCTACATCACCTCCGTAAGAGGACGGCAAATATAAGTGGGTTCCCCGATTTGGGAAAGGGTTAACGAAAAAAAGTCAACTATT
>JAAZVU010000140.1 GCA_018623275.1 Flavobacteriales bacterium | reverse complement strand
TTGGCCTTCTTATTTTTTATTTCAATGGATTTCACAATGGCAAAGGTACGCTACTCCTTGTCTTTTAGCATAGGAACGAACGCTGCATCTCCCAACACCTTTTGAACAAAGGTTCCATCTGCGTTCTTCTTGATGCGCACCATCTTCTGTGTGCCCTCGCCTACTGGAATAATCATTATTCCCCCGATCTTTAACTGCGAGAGTAATGCCTTAGGCACATACGGAGCGCCACAGGTCACAATGATGCGATCGAAAGGCGCAAATACCGGCATTCCTTTGAAGCCGTCTCCAAATTTCTGTTCTGCTCGTAATCCGAGAATCTTAAGCATTTGTTTAGAAAAATCGACCAATTCCTTTTGACGTTCAATGGTAAAAAGCTTCACCCCTAGCTCCACCAAAACAGCAGCTTGATAGCCACAACCCGTTCCAATCTCCAGCACCTTCATGCCCGGTTCAACTTGTAATAATTCGCTTTGCCAAGCCACAGTAGAAGGATGACTTATGGTCTGACCCGCAGCAATCGGGAATGCTTTATCTAAATACGCATGCTGGTGAAAGCCACTCTCCAAGAACAAATGACGCGGCACACGCATCATTGCCTGCAACACTTTTTCAGTAGCATAACCTTCTGCTAACAAGCGCTCACAGAGCTGTTTACGTTGACCTTGAAAAATCGGAGAATCACCATTCATAGTGGTTTGAAAGTACCCCAGAACACATCCTATTTTGGCGCGAACCTTGCTTAGTTTTTAACAAATAAGCATTGGCATTCATTCGTTAACTTTGGGCCTTTATGAAGTACACCTTTCTTCTTTTCACCGCAGGTATGATGGCCTTACTTTCGACCAGTTGCGATACAGCACCGGCTCCTGAAGTAGCTTACATTACAGTGGATACCTTGGTGGTTAGTGCATCCGGCACTCAAGGAACCAGTTCTTCAAAGATCAATACCTTCTGGGTAGAACAAAACGGCACTCAAATAGGTGCATTTATCCCGCCATGTGAAGTCCCTGTGCTTGCAGGCGACAATCAGGAAATTCGCATCATTCCTGGAATTAGCATAAATGGGAGTTATAGCCAGCGCAATCAATACGAAATGTTGAATGTCAAGACCTTTAACTGGGACTTAGCTCCTTACAGCAAAAGAGCGCTGAGCCAGAATCAAAGCACATTCACGTATAACAACGCATATACCATTGAAGTGGTTGAAGATTTTGACGGTGTTGGTCTTAGTTTCAATAGAGCTCCTCAAAGCGACACCACCATACAAGTCATTGATGACAGTGAAGGAGCATTTATGCATCCTGGCGAAACGCCAAATAAGAGCGGAAAAATCACCATGCTGCCCACTACAATTGCGGAATTCAGAACGCCAGAAGCATTTGAATTACCACAAGCGGGTGCTAATGTATGGTTGGAGGTAAACTACAAGACAGATGTCCCATTGACCTTTGGGGTGATTGCCAATGAGCAATTCCAAAGCCTTCAAGCGCCTGTAGTAACACTTTTCCCGAATGAAGAATGGAATAAAGTGTACCTGAACCTCGTTACTGAAGTAAGCGGCTACCCCAACGCTGGTGACTTTAATTTATTTTTTGGTGCTATTAACAACACAGGCGATACGGCTACGGTGTTGGTAGACAACCTAAAACTACTGTATTGAATCGATCAGAAAAACTTGAGGGACGCCTAAGGTACCTGTATATACTACTAGACCTAGCTTCGGGTGCCACAGCATATTTAGCGCTTCATTTGGTGCGTAAGCTAGTTGTGGAACCTAAGAGATTCGGAGTTGAATTACCACTCGAGTTTAACGAGAAATTCTGGCTCGCCACCGTCCTGACTTCCAGCCTATATGTTTTAATCAGCGCTTTGGGCGGAACATATAGAGACCTAACGCGTAAAAGTCGTTTGAAGCAAGCCTTCAATACTTTCTCGGCAACCTTGGTTACTTCTGTCGCCCTGTTTTTCCTCATTTTCCTGGACGATTACATCAAATTTTACAGCCAGTATTACACCACCTTAGGCACCTATGCATTGACCCTTTTGGTCTTTAGCGGTTTCTTCAGGTTTACCATGGCTTCGTATGTAAGGCATCAATTGGACACTAAAAAACTTACATTTAAGTCCGTACTCATTGGTGCAGGAAAAGAAGCTGGCGATTTGCTTGATAGCTTCAACAAGGAGCGCACCAAGGGTTATGAATTCATCGGATACATGACCATGAACGGTGAAGAGATTGATCCTCGCGTGGCGCATCTGCCTTACTTAGGGACTACCTCTCAGGTCAAAGATGTAGCCAACGATAACAGTATTGAAGATGTCATCATCGCCCTAGCAACCGGAAATAGTGAGGTGATTGCACGTATTGTCAGTGATTTGGAGGACTTATCACTCCGCATTCACGTGCTTCCTAATCTCTTCAGTATCCTAAGTGGTCAAGTCAAGATGGACAGTTTCGGCCGTTCTATGATTGAAGTCAAGCGCGAGCTCGTACCGCCGCACGTAGCAGTCATCAAGCGCATGTTTGATATAACACTTTCTCTAATTGCGTTGTTGCTGCTCTCTCCTATTCTGCTCATGGGCATTATTGGGGTTAAAACTTCTTCTCCCGGACCAATTTTTTATCGTCAGTCCCGCCTTGGCAAGAATGGAAAGACATTTAAAATCATCAAGCTTCGTAGCATGGTGGTCGACGCTGAGAAGCTCGGCCCGCAGCTCAGCAGCGAAGATGATCCTCGTATCACTGCTTGGGGTCGTACCATGCGCAAATACCGTATCGACGAACTGCCGCAATTCTTAAATGTGCTCTTCGGTGATATGGCCATCGTGGGTCCTCGACCTGAGCGTAAATTTTACTTTGACCAAATCATCGAGCAGGCGCCGCAATACAAGTTCCTGTTGCGCGTTAAGCCGGGCATCACTTCTTGGGGCATGGTGAAATACGGCTACGCTGAAAATGTTGCCGAAATGCTTGAAAGAGCCCGTTACGATTTGATCTACACAGAAAATATCACCCTATTGAGTGATATAAAAATCCTCTTCTATACCTTAGTTACCGTCTTACAAGGAAGAGGCAAATAAAGAACCCAAATACACTTATCACACATGAAAAACATTACTGTCATTGGCGCAGGAACTATGGGCAACGGAATTGCTCACGTTTTTGCCCAAAGCGGCTATGATGTTCAACTTTTTGACATCAACGAGGCTGCGCTCGAGCGCGCCGTTGCGACCATTACTAAAAACATGGATCGCATGATCGCCAAAGAGAAGCTCACTGAGGCTGATAAAACTGCAGCACTCGCTCGTCTTCAAACCGGCACAGACTTAAAGGCAGCTGTAGGCAATGCAGATTTAGTTGTTGAAGCAGCAACTGAAAATGCGGACCTTAAATTCAAGATTTTTAAGGACTTGGATGAATTGGCACCGGCTGATTGTATCCTCGCCTCAAATACCTCGTCAATCAGTATTACTAAGATTGCTGCACAGACATCACGTCCAGAGAAGGTTATAGGTATGCACTTTATGAATCCTGTACCTGTGATGAAGCTCGTTGAGATCATTCGCGGCTACAGTACTTCGGATGAGGTATGTGATGCGGTTGTAGAGATGAGTAAATCTCTTGGCAAGATTCCGGTGGCTTGTAACGACTACCCTGGCTTTGTTGCTAACCGTATACTGATGCCAATGATTAATGAAGCTATCATCTCCTTGCACGAAGGCGTTGCTGGGGTTGCTGAGATCGATGCCATCATGAAACTAGGTATGGCGCACCCTATGGGGCCTTTGCAGTTGGCAGATTTCATTGGCCTAGACGTATGTCTTAGCATCTTGAACGTATT
>JAAZVU010000030.1 GCA_018623275.1 Flavobacteriales bacterium | reverse complement strand
ACACCAAGGTCACCACGAGCAACCATGATGGCGTCTGTAGCATCAATAATCTGGTCGATATCAACTACAGCCTCTGGCTTTTCAATCTTAGAAACGATTTTTGCGTAGCTACCAAAGTCCTTGATGATTTGTCGCAATTCCTTCACATCCTGAGCATCGCGAACGAAGCTAAGTCCGATCCACTCAACGCCCTCTTCCATTGCAACAACAACATCTTCGAGGTCTTTTGGTGTCAAACAAGGAAGACTCACTTTCGTGTTTGGAAGGTTTACCCCTTTCTTGCTCTTCAATGGACCGCCTTGAATTACGCGAGTAACTACAGTGTCTTTTTTGTTGGTTTCAACAACCTCACACATAAGCTTACCGTCGTCCATAAGGATGCGCTCACCGGCGTTTACGTCACTTGGGAACTGCTCGTAGTTCATGTAAACGAGTTCTGCCGTACCATCTACTTTATTCGTAGTGAAGGTAAGCGTATCACCTTCGTTAATTACAGCGCCTTCTTCCACATCGCCGATGCGAAGTTTAGGGCCTTGAAGGTCAGCTAATACTGCAGTTTTGCAGTTGAATTCAGCGTTGATTTCTTTGATTAGTCGAATTGTACGACGGTGTGTTTCGTGATCGCCATGAGAAAAGTTGACGCGAAATACGTTTACGCCAGCCTTAATCATTTCCATCATTACTTCCTTGTGCCATGAAGCGGGCCCAAGTGTAGCAACAATCTTAGTGTTATTAGATGTTTCGGATCTCATATAAAAGATGTGTTTCAGTTTGTGTCAGTTGTGTGTGAGCCTCAAAATAGGAGGCAGTAGTGATTTTTGAGTTGCGCTTAAGGGCCGATTCTAAATCGAACGCAAATTCGGCATTTTCTGCCATTAAAACGTAATCCCAATGTTTAATAGAAGGTAAAAGATGCTTCTCAGGGACTGTATTGTCGAATAGACTCATTTCCTCTGATGCCTTTTGCTTGCTTCCGCTGCTTATGTTCATGACCATACAGAGCCCTTCGCCTTTATGGTCCTTGCCGTCGAATACATTGTACTCCCAGATGCTTCCGTCCAATTCAACATCAGCAACCTCAGTTCTTGCAACAAATTCAAGCTTGTAGAAATGGTTCAACCAGTAGGCCAATTCATAGTCCTTTAATTCGCTACGGATACCGAGCGTACTAAAGTTCATCTTTTCGCCTTTGAGCGCATTTATGTGCTTCACCTTAGGCATTGGCAATATGGTTTTGATAGAACTCTTTTGAGGCGGCTTCTTCTCCCTTTTTCTTCGAGCTTCCCTCTCCCTTTGCTACTAATTCTTCGTTTATATATAATCCCATGATGAACGTGCTATTGTGCTGTTCGCCCATGCGGTCTATTTCTTCGAATTTGAAGTTGGTTTTCTCTGCTTGGAAGTGTTCTATGACTTCGCTTTTGTAGTTCAGCGCCGTTTCTTCAAGGTTGTCACAAGATAGAAATGGGTCAACGATACATTTGGTTACAAAGCGCTCAGTACGACGCATACCGTGGTCTAGGTACATGGCACCGACGATAGCTTCGAGTGCATCGCCGTAAATACTTTCGCTGTGGTTCCCTTTCAAGTTTGCAACTACCAGGTTAGGAATCCCAAGGGTATCAGCAACGCTGTTGAGGTTGTTTCGAGAGACAATCTTGCTGCGAAGCTTTGTCAAATGACCTTCATCATCTGTTGGAAAGCGATAGAAGAGAATATCTGCAACGATTAGATCGATGACAGCATCACCTAAAAATTCAAGACGCTCATTGTTGCGCTCCCCCTTCTTTTTTCTGAATGGGTAGGCGCTTGCATGACGCAATGCGAGTTTATACAAAGCAGTTTCCTTAGGCCAATACCCAATGACTTCTTTGATGTTTTTATCAAAAGAAGAGCGTTTTATGAATGGAAATAAGCGTGCTTTGCTTTGACTCATCTACGTTTCTATTCGGCCTTTTTGAAAAGTACAGAAGCATTGTGACCTCCGAAACCGAAGGTGTTACTCAATGCAGCGCGCACTTCTCTTTCCTGAGCCGAATGGAAAGTAAAGTTGAGTTTAGGATCAAGATTTTCGTCGTCTGTAAAGTGGTTGATCGTTGGAGGAATCATGTTTGTGTAACAAGACATGATAGCTGCCATTGCTTCAACTGCTCCAGCTGCACCGAGAAGGTGACCGGTCATACTTTTCGTAGAAGAAATGTTCAGATTGTAAGCGTGATCACCAAATACCTGCTGGATTGCTTTTGTCTCAGCAATATCCCCAAGAGGAGTAGAGGTACCGTGAACGTTTACATAATCCACTTCATCAGGGCTCATTCCCGCATCTTCGATGGCATTTGCCATTACGTTGCGTGCGCCAAGTCCTTCTGGATGTGGAGCTGTCAAGTGGTGAGCATCGGCGCTTAGACCGCCACCTACCATCTCGGCATAAATTTTAGCACCACGTGCTTTGGCGTGTTCGTACTCTTCAAGGATGATACCTGCTCCACCTTCACCCATGACGAAACCGTCGCGCTCTGCGTCGAATGGACGTGAAGCAGTCATAGGGTCGTCGTTACGAGTAGAAAGTGCATTCATTGCATTGAAACCGCCCATACCCACAGGGTTAATGGCAGCTTCTGAGCCACCAGTAACCACAACATCGACTTTACCTAGACGAATGAGGTTAAATGAATCAATCAACGCATTAGTTGAAGACGCACACGCACTAACGGTGGTGTAGTTTGGTCCGCGAAGACCGTGCATCATAGAAATTCTCCCAGGTGTGATATCAGAAATCATCATTGGGATTAAGAATGGGTTGAAGCGTGGGTTGAGGTCGTTATCAACGAAGCCTTTCACCTGATCATAGAATGTATCGATACCACCGATACCTGATCCCCATACTACCCCGATGCGGTCGAGGTTTTCTGTTTCCAAATCCAACCCGGAATCGGCAATGGCTTCATTAGCCACTACCACTCCGAATTGTGTGAATCGATCCATACGACGTGCTTCCTTGCGGTCGAGCAAGTCGTTGGGTACAAAGTCTTTTACCTCACACGCAAAGTGTGTTTTAAACAATGACGCATCGAACCTAGTAATAGGGCCGGCACCAGATTTTCCTGCAAGCAGGTTCTTCCAAGTTTCCTCGGCGGTATTACCCACTGGGGTAAGCGCGCCCAAACCTGTGACAACTACGCGTTTAAGGCTCATAAAAAAGACTTTAGCTTATGCTTTTGCTTCTTCGATGTACGAAATAGCTTGACCTACAGTTCCGATGTTTTCTGCTTGATCGTCTGGGATTTGAATATCGAACTCTTTTTCGAATTCCATGATCAATTCCACAGTGTCAAGAGAATCTGCACCTAGATCGTTTGTGAAGCTTGCTTCAGTGTTTACTTCGTTTTCGTCAACTCCTAGTTTGTCAACGATAATCGCTGTTACTTTTGCTGAAATGTCAGACATGATTAGTTTGTTTTATTAATCAAGCACAAAGAAAATAAAACTTTAGTTATCCTCTGCAGCCCATAAGTAGAGTTAACTTTGACCTTTCAAGAAGAAAAATCAATGCTCAGAATTGCTGTATTAGCCTCAGGTTCAGGAAGTAACGCCGAAGAAATATACCGTTATTTCGAGAATCACGATTTAGCTCGTGTAGAAATGATAATTACTAACAACACGAAAGCGGGCGTAATTGATCGATTTACGGGCAAAAAAGTTGCCATTCGCATTTTCGACCACGCAACAGAATCTGAAGCGGTTTTGGACGAATTAACGGAAGGGGCCGACATGGTCATTCTCGCCGGTTATTTGAAAATGATTCCTAAATCTTGGACTAGAGCATTTAACGGAAGAATGCTCAACATTCACCCAGCCCTTTTGCCAAAGTTTGGCGGTAAAGGCATGTATGGGAAACATGTGCACAAGGCAGTGAGCGAGGCTGGTGAAACAGAAAGTGGCATTACCATTCATTTGGTGAACGAACAGTACGACGAAGGCGCCATTGTGGCTCAGTTCGCTGTGGATATTGAGCCGGGTGAGCGTCCGGAATTGATCGAGGAAAAGGTAAGAGCGCTAGAGTTAGAATACTACGCACCGACTATTGAACGTTGGATAGAGAACCTAATTCTAAGCCAATGAGAGTGACCATATATACAGACGGCGCAGCGAGTGGAAACCCCGGCCCAGGAGGATACGGTGTCGTATTAGAAAGCAGTGCCGGTCACCGCAAAGAACTCAGCGGCGGGTTTCGCAGAACCACAAACAACAGAATGGAGCTCCTCGCAGTTATTGTAGGATTAAAGGAACTCAAGAGTACTGAAGTTGCTGTTACCGTTGTAAGCGATAGCAAATATGTGGTAGATGCTATTAATAAAGGTTGGCTACGTTCCTGGGTAAAGAAGGGCTTCAAGGACAAGAAGAATCCCGATTTGTGGCGGTTAATGATTCCCTTGCTGGATAAATACAATCCGACTTTTCAATGGGTCAAAGGCCACAACAACCATCCGCAGAATGAACGATGTGATGCCTTGGCTGTACAAGCTAGCAAGCAACCTTCTCTGCCAGCGGACACCGGTTACGAAAGCAGTCTTTAAAATTTGATAAAATTCTGTGGGTCAATCGGAGCACCTTCGTACCACAATTCGAAGTGAAGGTGAGGCCCAGTAGAGTTCTCACCGCTATTGCCAATGATTGCGATAGCTTCCCCACTGCGTACAAATTCGCCCACTTCCTTTAGCAACGCACTATTGTGTTTGTAGGCACTAAGTAGGTTGTTTTCGTGTTGGACGATGATGATGTTGCCAGTTTCACTGGTCCAATCGGCAAAGACTACGGTACCTTCGTAGCAGCTCTTAATAGGTGTGTTTGCAGCTGCGGCGATATCTACAGCGTAGTGGTTGGTGGCATTATCAAAATCGCTGGTGATGATGCCCTCCAATGGTGAAATAAGTTGTGGGATCCCTATTTCCGCCCCACTCTGATTCAAAGTGAAGGCATTTTCCTCTTCAACCCATTCGCGGAAAGCACTGTCTTGCGGGCTCGGGTTTGAAAGGTTTACCTCTGTTGGATTAGCGCTGGTGTCCGATTCCAGTTCCAACATCACCGTATCAATAACCTCACCCTGAAGGATGCGTTGTACTCCTTGGATGTATCGTTCGTTTCTGTCGAGGGCTGCAGTCAGGCTATCCGTGGTAAGCGCAAGTTCGATGGCCTCTCTACGAAGCTTCGATGATGCATACCCAGGGATCAATTCCTTTAGAGGTGTAAAAGCAATGACCGTTGTGGTGAGCGCAATAGTACTGACAATAGTAATGACCGAGAAAACAAAAATGTTGAGCGGGCTCAATCTCAAGGTCAAGAGCTCCTCGAACGTGTCGTCGTTTAGGATTACGAAGCGGAATTTGTTCCTCCACCGCTGTACTCTATTCTCGTTTTTTGAATCTTTTGCCATTCTTCTGACAAATATCGCACTCTGAATTTCTCTCGTGGTATGAAATAAAATAATTTTAGCACGTTATTAGACCTATGCATCACATCCGTCCAATTCTTCTTTCACTCACCGTGCTATTCCTAGCGGGGTGTTCTACGACGAAAGATAAATGGGTGAATAGGAAATACCACGAGACTACCGCGCATTACAATGCGTACTTCAACGGAATGGAAGCATTCGACGAGGCAGTCGATGGTTTTGAAAAGACCGAAGAGTTGAATTTCGAAGAGGTGCTCCCTCTTTATTATTGGCCGGACGAAAAGCAAGCCACGTCTCTTTTTGCCAAAATGGACCGCGCCCTTGAAAAAAGTGCAAAAGTCATCAAGGGGCACAGTATGGTGTTCTCAGGAAAGCAAAAGAACCCCTATGTGGTCAAGGCCTACCTACTCATCGCACGCAGTAGATTCTATAAATATGAATTCATCCAGGCGCTCGAAGCTTCTAGTTATATCGTTGACCAATTCGGCGGTCTTGAGATGGCCGAAGAGGAAGTGTTCTGGGCAAAGCTCTTGGCGGCACAGACCCACATTCGCATGGGCAATGCATTTGCTGCAGAAGGATTGCTAGATGAGATTTACACGAAGAAACTTCCAAAAGACAGGTTACACGCTGCGCAAAAGGGCTATGCTTTTTATCACCTTGACGAAGGCAATGTTGAGGAAGCACAGAATTGGGTAGAAGCGGCTTTTGAATCGGCAGGAAATAAGGAGGAAAAAGTTCGATTGGCGTATATCAATGCGCAATTGCTTGCCAAGCTCGGCATGGGCTATGAAAGCGCGCTAGCCTACGAGCAAGTGTTGGATCTGCATCCGAATAATTACGACATCACCTTCTCTGCGCAGATCAAGCGTGCTGAGAATTTTGATGTGTACATGGAAGACATTGCCGTCATTGAAAAGGAGCTCCGCAAGATGCTCAAGGACGACAAGAATATAGCGTACCGCGACCAAATTTACTACGTGTGGGCCTTGAAGGAATTGGACCTGGAGCATTACCCAGAGGGTGAAAATTTATTGCGCCAGTCCATTGCATCTTCGGTGAACAACCCGAAGCAAAAGGGAAAGAGTTACCTGAGATTGGCAGGGGTAGAATTTGATTTTAGAGAATTTGTGGCTGCAAAGGGATTCTACGATAGTGCTCTAGCGGTATTACCTCCGGGATATCCAGGTACTGATACGCTGCAAGAGCGGGTTGAGGTCTTGGATGAATTGGTCGGGCATTATAATGAGGTCAAATTGCAAGACAGTCTTCAAGCGATGTATGGTATGAGCGAGCAGGCTTTGCGCAAAAAGTTTGAGGATTTCATTGAAGAGAAGAAGGCTAGAGAAGCTGAGGCAGCACGTCGCGCCGAGATTGCTGCATTAAATGCTGCGCAAAATGCGGCTCTGGCAGATGCTGGACCTGTGGCGGGTCAAGGTTCAGGCAAGTGGTATTTCTACAATCCAACAGTTCGCTCCTCGGGATTGGCGGCGTTTAAAAGGACTTGGGGCGATAGGGCGCTGGAAGACCATTGGCGTCAGAAAGACAAGCCAGTGGACGGTTTTGGCGATGTAGATCTCGCGACGAATGACCAAGATTCAACTGCTGAGGGAGAGGTGCTTTTGCCGACGAATGACAACGCAGTAGAGTATTATTTAGCACGAGTCTTGAAGGATGAGAATGACCTGAAGGAGAGCCTTAGAAAAGAAGCTTTAGCCTTGGCAGAATTGGGCTTTGTGTATAAGGACGGGCTCAGTGATTTCGACGCTGCTGAGGATACATGGGGCCGTTACCTCAAAGAATTCACCTCTGCGCCTTCGACGGCTAAGGTGTGGTATGGAAAGTATTTATTGCACGGAGAGTTGGAGGAATCTGATGAGCGAGCTGCTGCTAAAGAGGAGTTGTTGTCCAATTTCGCCAGCAGTCCCTATGCAGCATTAGTTCGCGGAGATGCCAAAGGACCCGAGATTCCTGAAGCCGAGCAATTGGCTTATAACACAGCCTTTGAAGCCTTCACTAATGGCAATTCTAAATCGGCCAACCGAGCCATTGGCGATTTCAAAAAATCGTTTAGCCAAAGCGTACTCTTACCGAAAGTCGCCCTGTTAGAAGCCTATGTTTTGGGTCTGCAGGAGAAAGGAGAGGAAGTGGTTGCCCAATTAAAATTGGTCACTAAAGATTATTCAGGTACAGACGAGGCTGCAAGAGCCGCTCAAATCCTTGCGTTGTTGCAAGATGAGAACAAAGGTAGTGAGGACACTAAGGGCGCTGGAGACCTCAAGGTGCGCAAGGTGAAGTTTGACCAGCAGCCGAATGCACCACACAAAATTGTCTTTGCTATTCCAGCGAAAAACGCAGACATCAACAATCTTAGAAATGCACTTGCAGACTTCAACAAGGAGAATTTCAAGTTCGATAACCTGCGCATTCAGAACATCTTCTACGATCAAAACACTCAGCTAGTGATCATCAGCGGATTGCGAACTAAAGCGAAAGCGGTAGTTTGGCTAAATAGCTACGAATCACAAGGTTCTCAGATTAAACAATACTATCCGATTGGCCTAAGTGAGGTTTTTTACATAAATAATCCGAACTTTGGCAAAGTGTACCGCGATAAGGTACTCAAGGATTACATTCAATATTACAAGGAGCAATGATTTCATCACCGAAGAAAAACCCAGAACAAGCCCAAGCCTCAAACAGAATTCTAGTAGGAACCTCTATTCAAGGCGACGTTCAAACGGACGGGGATATTCGCGTGGATGGAACCATCAAAGGCAATATGAAGGTCAGCGGCAAATTAGTGGTTGGCCAGCACGGTACAGTTGAAGGCGAAGTAGAATGTAAGAATGCATCTATTGCAGGCTCGCTAAAGGGCATCTTGAAAGTAGCTTCAACACTTTCATTATCGGCCACAGCAAATGTGGAAGGTAACGTTCAGACAGAAAAATTATCCGTTGAGCCGGGCGCTTCAATCAACGGTTCTGTTAGCATGGGCACAGTAATGAAAAAGGTAGGCGAAGCAGGAGCAGATGCTTCTAAAACTGCCTAATCAATCTCCGTGGCCGATTCTTCAGACAAGAACGATCGAAAGTTTTTGCGATTTGCTTCCGTAGGGATACAAATGGCAGTACTCATTTATGCCGGCTCAGAGCTCGGTAAATATTTGGACGCGAAATATCCTTCGGACAAGAATTGGTACACCATTGCGTGCGTTATGTCGGCGGTAGGTATCTCCTTCTACCAACTGATTAAGGAATTGCCCAAGGAATAATGGCAGTCACTAAAGCTCTTCCTTTTTATTTTACGCTCACAATAAGTGCCTTTGCAGCGCTGTTTTTGCAGTCACACCTTTCACACCTTCCGATTGAAGGAATGCTAGCTAAGACCTATGTGCTAAATAACCTTTTAGCAGCCGTCGTCTTTACCGTTTTATACCGATTGCGCAAAAAACATATAGAAAAGCTAGGCTTCCTGTTTTTGGCTGGAACGGGACTAAAATTTTTGGCCTTCTTTCTCTTTATCTACCCGACTTTTCATGCCGATGGGGAACTGAGTCGAAACGAGTTTGTAGTATTCTTTGTCCCTTACGCTCTTTCAACAGCGGTTGAGACCACGTTTTTAGTGCGCATTCTCAACCGTGAATAGGCGTTAACTAAGCGTGATATAAGTCACTATATAGCAGGTCGTTAGTCGCTTTTCGCCAGTTTTTGAACACCCCTTTTCTGATAGCTATAAATAAATAGCGCCTTTTCTTTTAGGTCATCAAGATTCTACACTACTTTTGCACCGATTTTAAGCCGCTAAAATTCCGGAAACGGGAAACGCAAAAATTGTATGATTTCTAAGTTTACTGCCTTTACAGCCTTCGTAGGCTTAATGTTCTTCTCAGTACCAGCGGCAGCTCAGGACCATGGTCACGAGGATACGCACCAAGAAGAAGTTCACCACGACGACGCACATCATGAGGATGCTCATGCTGTAGAAATGCACGCAGAGGACGCACATGGCGCCCACGCCGATCACTCGGAAGCACATGGTCATGATGAATTTATTCCAGCTTCTGATACCGAAGGCAGAAAATCAGTGGTTAAGGAAACTGTTGAACACCACCTTGCTGATTCTTACGACTTTCACATTGTAGGTCCTGTTGGTTTCCCACTTCCAATCATTCTTTTTGATAACGGTCTTAAGGTTTTCTCTTCAGCTAAATTCCACCACGGGGAAAGTGTAGCTGAGGTTGATGGGGAGCACTACATCATCCACCACAGCAAAATCTACAAAACTGATGCGGAAGGTACCATCACTTATGATGAGCACCACCACCCAACGAACGAAAAGCCATTAGACTTCTCAATTACCAAGAACGTGTTCATGATCATCTTCATGGCAGTATTCATGTTCTTCTTGTTTAGAGGTGTGGCAAAAACCTATGAGAACAGCTTGGTTCCAAGCAAAGCTGGTCGTTTCCTTGAGCCACTAATCGTTTTTATCAGAGACGAGATTGCTATTCCTAACATTGGTGAAAAGCATTACAAGCGTTACATGAGCTTCTTGCTCACTATTTTCTTCTTCATCTGGTTCTTGAACCTTGCGGGTATGACTCCGCTAGGGGTAAACGTTACAGGTAATATTGCTGTGACTGTTTCATTGGCCTTGATGACCTTCTTTATTACCCAGTTTAGTGGTAAAAAAGATTACTGGATGCACATCTTCTGGATGCCAGGTGTTCCAGTACTACTTCGTCCTGTGTTGGCGGTAATCGAATTGATCGGTTTGGTAGTTAAGCCATTCTCGTTGACTATTCGTCTTTACGCAAACATGTTGGCAGGTCACGTTGTGATCATGAGCATCCTTGGGTTGATCTACATTTTTGCATCGTACGTTGCTGCGGTACCATTTATGGGATTGACATTGTTCTTGTCTGTACTCGAGCTATTGGTAGCGGCGTTGCAGGCATATATTTTCACCATGTTGGCGTCTCTGTACTTCGGTGCAGCCGTTGAAGAGCACGACCATCACTAATCAAGAGTATTAATTAAATTTTATATACTATGGAAATTCCTAACATTGTAGGCGCAGGCTTGATCGTAATCGGTGCTGCTATGGGTATCGGTAGAATCGGTGGTTCAGCTATGGAAGCTATCGGTCGTCAACCTGAAGCGTCTGGTAAGATCCAAACAGCTATGATTATTGCTGCTGCACTTATCGAGGGTATCGGTTTCGCAGCGCTTTTCGCAGCTTAAGACAACTAAGTAGGTCGGTGCAACGATTGGTTGCACCACCTATTTATTTCCTAATTATAGAATTTGATTGTAATCAAAGAGCATGGATAAGTTAATTAATGATTTTTCGATCGGGCTATTCTTCTGGCAATCGCTAGTATTCATCATCCTTATTTTCTTGTTGAGAAGGTTTGCGTGGAAGCCAATCTTGAACGCTGTTAATGAAAGAGAGGAGTCTATCGAAGGCGCTTTGAAAGCAGCTGAGCAAGCGCGTCAAGAAATGGAGTCATTGCAAGCGAGCAATGAGGCTATCATGAAAGAGGCACGTGAAGAGCGTGAGCGCATCTTGAAAGAGGCACGCGACATGAAGAACAGCATTGTTGCAGAGGCTAAAGAAACTGCTACTGCGGAAGCTGAGAAGACCGTTGCTGCTGCTAAGGCTGCTATTGAAGCAGAGAAGGCTGCTGCAGTTGCTGAATTGAAGAATCAAGCGGCAGTGTTGAGCATTGAAGTTGCTGAGAAAGTTTTGGGCCAAGAATTGAGCGCAGAGAACAAGCAAGCGGCAATGATCAGCAAGATGATTGACGAAGTTAAAATCAACTAAGAATAGGATATGAATTATCCAAGAGTTGCTTCCCGTTACAGTAAAGCGTTGCTTGAATTGGCCGTTGAAAAAAACGAGCTAGATCGAGTAAGCGCTGATGTGGCTACGTTGAAAGCGGCGGTTTCTGGATCAAGAGATTTAGAGCTGTTGTTGGCTAGCCCTATTATTAAAACGGACAAGAAGCAAGCCATCCTTAATGAGGTTTTCAAGGGTGCGTTCTCTCCAATTTTTGAAGGGTTCGTTTCATTGATTACTAAAAACGGTCGCGAGTCTATTTTGACTGCGATTTGTAGCAAGTTTGAAAAGGATGTGCTTGAGCACAAAGGCATCGTTGAGGCTGAGGTGACTACCGCAGTTGCATTGACAGATGCTGATAAAATGAAATTGGTTGAATCTCTAAAGGCTCAATTGGGCAAAGAGGTTGTACTAACAGAACACGTAGACGCTTCCACTATTGGGGGAATGAAGTTGTTCGTTGGCGGATACCAAATAGATAATACGGTTTCAGGTAAGCTTAGAGCTCTGAGAAACCAGTTAATTGATACGACTTACGAGTCGAAACTTTAAGAAAAACAAAGCCTTAATATAAAGGATCATGGCAGAAGTAAATCCAGCTGAAATTTCAGCAATTCTCAAGCAACAACTCTCAGGGATGGCATCAGGTGCTGACCTTCAAGAGGTAGGTACTGTATTGGAAGTAGGTGATGGTATTGCACGCGCTTACGGCCTAACTAACGCACAGTCTGGTGAGTTGGTAGAATTTGAAAACGGTCAGAAAGGTATTGTATTGAACCTTGAAGAAGATAACGTAGGTATCGTATTGCTTGCGCCTTCTACTGATATTAAAGAAGGTTCTACAGTAAAGCGTACCAACACTATTGCATCTATTAAAGTAGGTGAAGGTATGGTTGGTCGTGTTGTTGATACCTTAGGTAACCCAATCGATGGAAAGGGACCTATCGAAGGTGAAACTTTCGAGATGCCACTAGAGCGTAAAGCTCCTGGGGTAATCTACCGTCAGCCGGTAAACGAGCCAATGCAGACTGGTATTAAGTCAATCGATGCGATGATTCCTATCGGTCGTGGTCAACGTGAGCTTATCATTGGTGACCGTCAAACAGGTAAGACTACGGTTGCTATCGATACGATCATCAACCAGAAGGAATTCTTCGACAAAGGAGAGCCTGTATACTGTATCTACGTTGCAGTAGGTCAGAAAGGTTCTACGGTAGCGGGTATCGCTAAGACGTTGGAAGATGCAGGTGCATTGCAGTACACGACTATCGTTGCAGCAAACGCTTCTGATCCAGCTCCTATGCAGTTCTATGCACCATTCGCAGGTGCTGCGATCGGTGAGTACTTCCGTGATACAGGTCGTCCAGGTTTGATTATCTATGATGACCTTAGTAAGCAGGCTGTTGCTTACCGTGAGGTATCTCTTCTACTACGTCGTCCACCGGGCCGTGAGGCTTACCCAGGTGATGTATTCTACTTGCACTCAAGATTGCTAGAGCGTGCTGCGAAAGTGATTGCTGATGATACTATTGCTGCACAAATGAACGACCTACCTGAGTCTTTGAAAGGCAAGGTTAAAGGTGGCGGTTCTTTGACTGCACTTCCTATTATCGAAACTCAAGCGGGTGACGTATCTGCCTACATTCCGACTAACGTAATTTCGATTACTGACGGTCAGATCTTCTTGGAGGCCGATTTGTTTAACTCTGGGGTACGTCCTGCAATTAACGTTGGTATCTCTGTATCGCGTGTAGGGGGTTCTGCTCAGATCAAACCGATGAAGAAAGTATCTGGTACTTTGAAGCTTGACCAAGCACAGTACCGCGAGCTTGAAGCATTTGCGAAGTTTGGTTCAGACCTTGATGCTGCTACTATGGCAGTAATTAACAAGGGTGAGCGTAACGTAGAGATCTTGAAACAAGGTGTAAATGCTCCTATGTCAGTAGCACACCAGGTTGCAATTATCTACGTAGGTACTAAGGGTAAATTGAACAAAGTACCTGTAAACAAGGTAAAAGCGTTCGAGGTAGCACTTATTGAGTACATGGAAGCAAACCAGAAAGCAGCGCTAGATAGCATTGCAGCAGGTAAATGGACTGATGCAGAGATTGGAGCGATTGAGGCTTCTGTTGCAGAGGTTCTACCAACGTACGAAGCATAAAAAGAAACTTAGCGCTGAGTCTTAGGGCTCAGCGTCTAAATATTCCCAGATATGGCGAATTTAAAAGAGCTAAGAGTTAGAATTACTTCCATTGGTAGCACAATGAAGATCACTTCAGCAATGAAGATGGTGAGTGCTGCTAAGTTGAAGAAGGCGCAAGATGCGATCGTTCAGATGCGTCCTTACGCTTCTAAGCTTACGGAAATCCTACAAAAAGCTTCTTCTACTTTGGATAGCAGCGAGAATGCTTACGGTGAAGTTCGTGATACCAACCGTACACGTTTGGTTGTCATTACTTCAAACCGTGGTCTTTGT
>JAAZVU010000139.1 GCA_018623275.1 Flavobacteriales bacterium | reverse complement strand
CCATAAAGCCACTCTACTGCCTCGGTATACGTCATTACTGTAATTCGAATCGGTAAACGATATAGCCTACCTGAAGACCTGCTCCAGATTTCGGCGTCCAAGTAGTCTTGCGTGCAGCGCGCTCAGCACGATCTACCAAACAAGTACTAGTTCCAAAGTTGGACGATGGTCCATTTGGAATATTAACGCCACCAGTTACCTCCCTAACTATACCGTTGGCATCAACGCGAATTTTTACCACGACAACACCTTCTTTGTTACAGTCGTTAATTGGCTTCGGCTGATTCCTAGCATCTCGACCAGCGAGGTAGTAATCTCCATTATTTCCTATACCACCATTACCAGTTCTATTTGGACTAAGTGGATCACCATTAGGATCACCTTGATCACCACCGCCTTGAGTTTCGCCTTCACCACTACCGCTGCCTTTATTGTTGGTATTGAACATGCGGTTCAATCGATCGGCCTTGCGCTGACGCTCCAGCTCTTCTTCGGTAGGCTGTGGATCTGGTTCCGGTTCTGGATCCGGTTGCTGAGTCTCTTGTGGGGTTTCCTTAGGTTGCTCTTGAACAGGCTCCTTCGGCGTCTCTTTTTTCGGTTCCTCTTTCGGCTCCTCGATCACCGGAGCATCCTCGACGTCTTGAGTGACGACTTCTTCCTGTACGGGTTGGGTCTGCTCAACGGGCTCCTGCGGTGCAGGGGGCGGTGGCGTCACAGGCGCAGCTTGAGTGTTATCTCCAAAACCGTCGTCAATAAAACCAAAGTTGATGGCAATGCCCTCCTCTGGAGGTGGATCCTGATACTTCAGACCGGCAAAAGCGAACCAAAGCAAGAGCAGGACGTGAATGGTTACCGTCCAGAATCGTGCTTTGTTTCTATTCTTATGTTCGTTAAACGCCATGTTTAATTCGGGTCAGTGGCAATAATCATCTTCATGTTATTGCGGTATCCGATATCTAATAAACGTACAGTTTCACCTGTTGGTACCGTTTGATCGGCCCGCAGGACTACCACAGCTTGCTCGTCAGCAGGTAATTTACCCACTTCTCCAAGCAGAGTACGTTCTACTTGATCGTAGCTTACGATGGTGCCGTTCACGTCAAATTCTAAATCTTCATTCACTGTCAAAGTGATGTTTTTTTTCTTCACCGTCTGCGCACCACTCTTAGGCAAGATGATGTCCAATGCACTCGAAGTCACTAGAGTGGAGGCGAGGATGAAGAATATGAGGAGCAAGAATACAAGGTCAGTCATGGAAGACATGTTGACCTCTGCACTTACTTTACTTCTTGATCTTAAATTCATAATCGATTCCGATTAAGCAGGTTCGTGCAACAAATCCAAGAAGTCCATGGCGCTATCTTCTAGCTTGTATACTACGCGGTCAACACGAGTTACTAGGAAGTTGTATCCGAAATAGGCAACGATCCCCACCAAAAGACCTGCTACGGTGGTAGTCATCGCAGTGTAGATTCCTTCGGCCATCATATCCAGCTTGATCTGGCCACCGGCATTTGCCATTTCCTTAAAGGTCAAAATCATCCCGATCACCGTACCCAAGAACCCAATCATCGGTGCACCACCTGAAATAGTAGCAAGCATAGGTAATCCTTTTTCCAATCGAGTTACCTCCAATTTCCCTTGATTCTCAATAGCCTGGGTGATATCGCCAAGCGGCTTACCGATACGGCTAATTCCCTTCTCAATCATACGCGCTACAGGGGTACTTTCCGCTTTACAAAGCGCACCAGCAGCATCGAGCTTTCCGTCCATGACCATGTCCTTAATGTTATTCATGAAGTTCGGATCTACCTTGTTCGCAGAGCGAATGGCACCAAAGCGCTCAAAGAAGATGTAAACGGCAAATACACTGAGCACTCCAAGGAATGCCATGATGAGAATACCGCCAACACCACCCGAAGTCATCAGCTCCAGGATAGACATTGTTTTTTCTGTTGGTTCTTCAGTTAATACGGCCTCTGCGCCCGTTTGAATTTGAAGGAATAATGTGCTCATTTCTGCTATGTGATTTACTCAAATATCTATAAAAAGAAAGCCCCCGCTTCGCGGAGGCTTTCTAAATATCAACAACTTCAAAGGTCCTATCCTAGGATCATATTTTGAAGTATATAAACTCCAGCTCCCGCTAAATAACCAACGAGCGCAAGCAGTGAAATATTCTTTAAGTACCAGCCAAAACTTATTTTTTCTAGTCCCATCACGGCAACACCTGCCGCAGATCCAATGATCAATGCAGAGCCACCTGTTCCGGCACAGTAGGCCAAGAACTGCCAGAAAGTACCGTCCTGCATGAATAATCCAGCCTCGGTAGTTTCATACATTCCCATTGCAGCAGCAACCAGCGGTACGTTATCTACAATCGAAGAAAGTAGACCGATAATAATACCTACGATGTACACACCATTTTGTGTATCAGTACCAATTCCTTCATCCAGAGCTGTGGCGAGATCACCTAACTGACCCATACTCTGCAACGAAGCAACTGCTAAAAGAATACCTAGGAAGAATAGTACAGATGGCGTATCAATCTTCTGCAGTACGCCCAACGGCGATAAGTGATGCTTCACATCAGCAGGCTTTCTGCGGTGCATGATGTCTGTAATCAACCACAATACCCCTAGAGAGAGCATCATTCCCATAAATGGAGGAAGGTGCGTGAATGTTTTGAAAATTGGTACGAATACCAAACCTGCAACCCCTGCGAAGAAAACGAAATTACGCTCGAATGGAGTCGTTGGATCCAAATAGTGATCCGCAGTCTCTGATTTCAGGGGACGCTTTACATCACCTTTCAATCGGAATGAAAGAATTGCTAAAGGTGCAAGTAAAGTAAACAACGAGGGAACGATTAGATCAGTAACTACCGCACCTGCAGTAATCTGTCCTTTGATCCACAACATCGTCGTAGTAACATCACCAATAGGAGACCAAGCACCCCCTGCGTTGGCGGCAACTACCACCATACCGGCGAAGAACCAACGGTCCTTTTGATCGGCGATAAGCTTGCGGAGCAAACTCACCATTACAATCGAGGTCGTAAGGTTATCCAATGCGGCTGAGAAGAAGAAACTGAGAATACCAATGATCCACATTAATTTCACTTTGTTCGTCGTCTTTATACGATCCGTAATGACGGCAAATCCTTCATGGGCATCTACGAGCTCCACAATGGTCATTGCGCCAATAAGGAAGAATAGAATGGATGAAATCTCACTAAGGTGGTGCAACAAATGCTCTTCCACTTCGTGATAATGATGACTTGCCACGATATACAGTGTCCAAGTCAATACTCCCGTAACCAAGGCAGCTGCTGCCTTATCAATCTTAAGTTGATGTTCAAATGCAATGGCTGCGTAACCAAGCACGAAAACAACAAGCATCAATGTATACGTCATATAATTTTTAGATTAAAAGCTTCAAAGCATTTGCATATGCTTTTGAAGTAATGTTAGTGTGTTCCGATTTTACCGCCTCAATATCTTGAAGCGCCCCTAATATAGTGTGACTTACGTCATGAAAAATAGCTAGGTCGGTTAATTCTGCATCTTCTTGCATCAAATAACCGAAAACTCGCGCCATCCCACAATTCGAGATAAAGTCAGGAATAACGGCACATTTCTGATCGGCTAATTCTGCAATAGGACCATAGAAAATTTCTTCATCAGCAAATGGCACATTCGCCCCAGAAGAAATAATCTCTAAACCATTGTCCAACATTTGGGCCAATTGCATGCGGTTGACTAATCGAGATGCAGCTGCTGGAATAAAAACTTCCGCACCCATCGACCAAATCTCTTGGTTGGCCTTTTCGAATGGAATAATATCCGAAGCATTCAAGGCATTTCCATTCTTATTGTTGAACAACTCAGT
>JAAZVU010000138.1 GCA_018623275.1 Flavobacteriales bacterium | reverse complement strand
TTGGGGTTATTCTCAGCTTGCAGTTGTTGTGCAATAGCAACAACGCTATTGGGACGCTCGCCATCCATAAGCCAGGTAAGAAGATTAGCGCCATAGCACCCGAAATCAATTTCGGCGCCGCCGCCATTTTGTACAGGATCCGTGAGCCAATCCAAAAATTCTTGGTTAACTCCAATCTTTTTAGGGCCTTTATGCCCGTCCTGCACCATCACCTTGCGCACGCTACCAATGGCATCCTCTTGTACAAGTGCTTTTGCCTTTTGTGTAGATGGATACCAGGTAGTCTCGTAATTCGTCAGTAGGTGAATATTGTGCTTCTTGGCCAATTCTTCCATTCTTCTTGCATGTTCCATATTCACGGCCAATGGCTTTTCAACCATTACGTGAATGCCCCGTGGGGCGGCTTCTTCTACGACTTCTAAATGCTCATAAATGGTTCCAAATGCAGTTACCGCCTCGACGCTTTTTTCTGCAAACAGTTCATCCATGGTAGGGTACACCAAATCCATAGAGAAGCCGTATTGCTGCGCATAACTCATTGCGAGTTTTTCATTGGGCTCAACAATTCCTGCAATCTCAAAATCCCCACGAGGCTCACTTCCGAAGATCCAATGTACGTGAGTGTGCGTCAAACCGATAACACCTACACGTAGCGGTCCCACCTGCTCGTGATCTTGTGCCGAAAGCGGCGCAGGACGGAGAAATATGGCGAGAAAAAGAATATGGAGAAATCGCACGTTCATGACCTATTTAGCGGGTACAACGTAGGTGAAAGAAATACCAAACGAGCTTCCCGAAAGAACCTCTGCTTGAGAAGTATAATCCTGAATGGAATAGGTCAATGCACAGCCGCCATACCCGATCTCGAATCTTGGTGAGATGGAACCTGCAAAGTCCACATCCGGAGTAAAGCCGTCCCCGTTTAAGCGAACGCGCTGATGTGCCGTGATGCCCACACCCACATGAATCATTTCATCGAAGTAAAAATGGGGAACGATATTCACTGGAATTCTGGTGAAGGCAATATTTGCATTATCGGCAGCAGTTGTATTGTACTTGATACCGACGGTAGCTCTAAGGGCTAAATAATCAACATTGGCTAGACGGAATTCACCACCAATACTGGCGTAGCCGCCTTGTCCGGCCAGCATTACTTGCTCTTCGCCGTTGGTAAATTGTAAGGTTAAGAGTTCATCTCCACCGTATTCTAACCCCGCTTCATAAAGAAGTGCGGCCGTGACTGTTTCTTGTGCGCTCAATGAGCTCAGCGTACATGTTACTAGAAAAAGGGAGAGGAAGTATTTCATGGCTTACCGTGTTTCTGCAAAGGTAGCCAAGCCGCGCGCATTTAAAAGGTGATGGCCGTCTCGATGTATTCATTGAAGGGTTGCAAGAGCAAATACGCCTCTTCAACATGATCCACAAAATGTTCACTTTGGACCAATTCCGGACTTAAATCCACCGTTGCCGTGAAGCTTTTACGGCGCAGCAAGTCCACGTGCGGATGGTCCTTAGCGTACCCTCTTGGCGCGGTCTTTAGTGCATTTTTATCCTCTGATAATCCACCGAAAAACGCCTTGAATTTGGGCTCATTAACGATCTCCTTCAGCACCTCGCCGTCATAATCTACAGCCTGTCGCATCTTCTCGAGCTGCTCCTTCTCAGGCATATGCAAACCGCCACCTAGGAACGACCAGCTCACTCCGGCAGCGATAGCGATTTTCGCGTACCGATCCTCTCGGTTCATCGGCATGCAATTAAAGTAATCCTTGTACAACGGCTTGCTCTTGTCGAACCTCCTGTTATTGTTGATGCGGGAGATGGTCTGCTTGGGCTGAAATTGAATAAAATAGGGATCATGCTTCGCCAAGCGGGTCAAGATTAAATCGATCTCTTCGAGCCAAATGTCTTTTGCCATTTGGTAACGAGCTCTATTCTCGTCCATCCACTCCTTCGAATTATTGTTACTCAAATCCTGAAGGAAGTCGAACATGATTTTTTTGTCAGCCATAATGGAATAACCAAGCCAGTCAACAATGGTTTAGCTCTGGCCAATTCTATTCCCAAATCGGTAACCAATGCCCAGTTTGTTCCCTGCGCTCGATGTACCTAAAAACATCCATACTAAGACCTACTTTATAATAACCACCATCTAATTCATCAGATCCAAACAGAGCCACCGAACGGTACCCGGCTCCTGCATTGACCTTGAGCCAGCTGTTTACTGCAAAGGAGGTATGCAATCCGCCCTCCAAAGGAACCACCCATTTCCTTGGTGGAACAGGAAGAGCCGTTACTTCATCCACCAAGCGTGTTGTTCCCAAGCCGAGGTGGGTGTAGAGGTGAAATGAGAATCGGCCCCGAGTTAGAAAGGTATACTCCTCCGCAATACCGATGAATCCTAGCTGAACTGCTGGCTGCTGAAAAGCGGGCAAAACAACATTTGAATTTATTGTGAAGACGTGCTTCATTCTATCGCCATGCTTCACCCCTACATACGCACCATAAATGGTGCTCTTTTCATCCATAAGCTGCGTTTGTCTATTGATCAATCCATAGGTGAGTTTTCGTTTTTCTTTAAATGGAGCTATCAACAGAGAATCTATCTGTGCATGCGCGGAGCTGGTTAACAGCACACACACCAGGATGAGCTTGAATGTAAGGGTGGGCAATCGAAGCATAGCGTAAAACTAGGGTGTATCAACGCTTCGAGGTGTATTGGAAGTGTGTAGGAAGTGTTAAAAGGGATGGCTGTCGTGCGACTAATCAAAGTCTATTGAAATAGTCACTCTGCCATTCAGGCCCTTTTCTACTATAGTGCGAAGTGTTTTCAGAGTGATATTACTTCCGTCATTTTCAATTCTGGATATAAACGTCCTCTTCTTATTAATCCGCTCTCCCAATTCACTTTGGGTAAGTTTGCTTCGCTCACGAGCCTTCCTGATCATCAGACCTACGGTTAAGCTTTCTACCTCTCTTTCAAGTTCGTCTCTGCGCTCGGTGCCTTTTTCACCATAAACAGTGTCCTTAATTTCTTTCCAACTTTTAGTTTCCATCACTCTTGCTCTTCAAATCATAATACTTTTTCATCAAAGCCTCAGCTTTTTCGATGGCTGCTTTAGGTGTCTTTTGTGTCTTTTTAGTGAACCCATTTAACAGTACGACCAATTTACCTTCGTCGAAAAAGCAGAATACTCTCCAAATATTCTTCCCTAGTTGAAATCGTATTTCGAATAATCCTTTTGAGCCTCGAATGGATTTCAAATAGTTAGCAGGAACATGCTCAATGGTCTCTATGATTTCCAGTACCTTAAAGATCTTATCTTGAACCTTGGTGGGTTGAGCTTTGAGAAAATCTTCAAAGAATCCTCCAAAAGAGATGATCTTACGAACACGTTCGTGCATGAGGCAAAGGTAACTTATAAGTTTCTATTACTTGTAAGACGATTTCTCAACATCTGTGAGCAATGTTGTTCGACTAATCGTCATTTATATACTTAAGTTACGTTTGGATCTAGTGGAGCCCCAGTTTTGTTGATATTTTGGAGTTATCACCAAAACTTGACTATCTGAAGCATTCAGGGGTAACTTTTAATGGATTATATACGAGGTTATGCGTCGAAAGCTCCCTACGCGTCCATGTGCGCTTATGATCATTGCGGTTTTTACCTAGTGTCCAATTCCACCATCCACCCATCCGTCTTTTTCATTCGAGTATTCCGAGCGTCATCTTTTGAGTATGCCGGAAGAGGAGCGATGTTCAATGGCTCAAGAAATTTGTGTTATTCAAAGAAAGTAGTGGTAGTCATCCTTGAATGGTCCGAGCACATCCAATAACGACCAAGTTGGTCTTAGTAAATAAGGCTAAACGCCGATTCTAGAGTGCCGGGCAGTTTTGACGCATAAGTC
>JAAZVU010000002.1 GCA_018623275.1 Flavobacteriales bacterium | reverse complement strand
TAGTTCTGCGATGAAACCCACGCCAAACAATTGGACACCAATGATATTTAAGGCCAATAAGATGAAGAACAACGGATTCTCGGTAATCAGACGTGCCTCTACCCCTGCGCCCAAGGCCCAAAGTTTATAAATCCCTAGGTAAGCCAACACTAAAGCTGACAAAGCAAACATCAGGGTTCCGGCAGCACCAAAGAAGTGCATAGGACGTCTTCCGAATTTACCTATGACTGCGAGCGTTGCCAAGTCTAAAAACCCATTAATAAAGCGGTCTAGACCAAACTTTGTTGTCCCGTACTTTCTCGCCTGGTGCTGCACCACTTTCTCACCAATCTTATCGAAACCCTTGTTCTTAGCTAAGAATGGGATGTATCTGTGCATCTCGCCGTATACATCAATATTGTGCACTACTTCGAGCTTGTAAGCTTTTAGTCCGCAATTAAAATCGTTCAATTTAATCTTGGAGATTCTTCGTGTGGCAGCGTTAAAAAGTTTCGTTGGAATGGTCTTACTAAGTGGATCGTAGCGCTTCTGCTTCCAGCCGCTAACTAAATCAAAGCCATCCTCAATGATCATGCGTCGTAGTTCTGGAATCTCTTCAGGACTGTCCTGTAAATCTGCATCCATGGTGATGACAACATCGCCTGAAGCGGCCTTGAAGCCTTGATTCAATCCGGCACTCTTGCCTTGGTTTTTACGGAAGGAAATGGCTTTGACGTTTTCGTTATTGCCACGTAACTCTGCAATTACCGCCCAACTGTTATCCGTTGATCCGTCGTTGACAAAAATGATTTCATAGGAATATCCTTCCCGTTCCATCACCTTGGCGATCCAATCAGTCAATTCAGGAAGACTTTCATCTTCATTGAACAATGGAATTACAATACTTAAGTCGAGTTTACTCATGCTCCTTATTTTCCTGATTAAAATTCAGGATTGTTCTTTTTCATGGCCGCACCAACGATCAATGCTATAATGGCATTGAACATTACCGAGAATGCCGCACTTTTCAATTGGCCAGCTACCCCGAATGGATTACTGCCTTCGATTCTACCAATAATTTGATCGATCTGTTCGTCACTCATTCCAGATGATTCGAAGCGTTCTAAGGTTACCTCAATAATCATATCCATTGCATCAGCAGCAAATTGAGGGTCGATAATAGAGAAAAGGAGCACAGTAAATGCAGTTCCAATAAGTGTTGCAACTATAGCCGTTAGGATGTAGGCTGAAAACGCTTCCTTAAAACTGGCATATCCATCATTGCTTTGTTTAAATTTTCCAACTGCAAAAACTCCAAAACCGATCCCAAAGAAAAACAAGATGATACCAGGCCAAGTCTGAGTAAATACCGATATGTCAATAATATATGCATAAAGTAGGTAGGCAATATTAATTAAAGCCAAGTAGGATCCGTACTTAACTGCGATTGTTTTCATTGCATCGTTCATGGGTAGCGATTTTTCAGTGTTTGGACAAAGATAACCGAACAGGTGAATTATTTTGATCAAATCGTTGCTTTCTCAATACTTGCAGCCTTAACTTTGCAGTGGGCAAGTCTTACACAACCAGCTCCTAGTGAATCCCCCAGGGCGGGAACGCAGCAAGGGTAATTGGTCGTAGCGGTGTGATGTAAGTAGCTTGCCCTTTTTTGTGCCCGAAAGTTTCATAAAAAGTTTATTTTCGCATCTCATAATCAGCATATCTACACATGAAATTTTTCATTGACACAGCAAATCTTGCACAAATCAAAGAAGCCCAAGACTTGGGAGTTCTTGACGGAGTAACTACCAACCCATCCCTAATGGCCAAAGAAGGTATCAGCGGGGAGGAAAATGTACTCGCTCACTATAGAGCTATCTGTGAAATCGTTGACGGAGATGTTAGCGCCGAAGTTATCTCAACGGACTTCGAAGGAATGGTACGTGAAGGTGAAGCGCTCGCTGCGCTTGATGAAAAAATCGTTGTTAAAATCCCAATGGTAAAAGATGGGGTAAAGGCGTTAAAATACTTCTCAGATAAGGGGATTAAAACCAACTGTACTTTGATTTTCTCTGCCGGTCAAGCGTTACTAGCAGCAAAAGCAGGAGCCACTTACGTGAGTCCTTTCATTGGTCGTTTGGACGATATTTCAACAGATGGTTTGGCTTTGATTGAGAGCATCCGTGTAATTTTCGACAATTACGGATTTGATACTGAAATCCTTGCAGCCTCAGTTCGTCACCCAATGCACATCATCGAATGTGCGCAGATTGGAGCGGATGTAATGACAGGTCCTTTGAGTGCTATTGAAGCACTTTTGAAGCACCCATTGACTGATATAGGTCTAGCTAAATTCTTGGCGGACCACGCCAAAGCAAACAGCTAATTCAAAATAAAAGAATACTCGAAAGCCCTGCGTTAGCGGGGCTTTTTTTATTTTAGAGTAAAGCGCCAAATCATGATCTACACCTTATACCCAGATAGCATCAATCAACAGATTATAAAGGAATGTGCCCAGAAGCTCATTGCTGGAGAAGTAGCCATCATTCCAACGGATAGTGTTTATGCGGTGGTAGGAGATTTCATGAATCCAAGGTCATTGAAAAAGCTTGCCGAGATTAAGAAGGAATCCGTCAAAGAGGCCGAATTTTCTTTCCTGTTTACAAATCTTAGCCAAGTTTCTGAATACACTCAAAGCGTAGGTGGATCTACTTTCAAATTTATGAAGCAATGTTTCCCAGGGCCTTACACCTTGGTTTTAGAGTCGAATATTACACTTGCACGGAAGCTAGGTCAGAAGAGAAAAACTATTGGAGTACGATTACCAGATAATGAGATTGTACGTGCCTTGGCAGAAGAGATTGGTCGTCCTTTGGCTTCAGCCTCATTGCATCATGATGATGAATTACTGCAATATCCCACCGACCCTGATGAAATTGTGGCCAACTATGCGCACAAGGTAGATTTCGTTATTAATGGTGGTTGGGGAGACAACACTCCTTCAACGGTAATCGATTTGACCTCCCCTACTCCTACCCTTATCCGAGCGGGGAAAGGAGATGTGGAAATTCTTGAATAAGTCCACGCAACTCTTTTCTATCGAGCTTACCACTCGCGAGGATGGGTAACTTCTCTATTGAAAAATACCATTTAGGACGTTGTATGCGGGGTAGTGAAGAAACTGCGTTGGAGAGCTCCAACTCTTTAAATTGCCCTGTATGAACCAAGACCAACTGCTCGCCTAGTTGCTCATTTTCTCTTGAAGAAATGCAAATATCTTTTAAACCCAGATTGTGGAGGTCACTCTCTATCTTGCTAGGGTGCATTTTGACTCCGCCTGAATTAATTACATCATCTAATCTGCCCAATAGCTTGAAGGAAGTAGCGCTTGTTAATTCGGCAGCATCGTTGGTTTTTAACTGATGTACTCCAAGGTGTGATGCAGTAATTAACAAAGCTCCTTTGGCTAAGGTGAAATGCACGCCTTCCACCGCTTTAAATTCTTCTTCGCCGTAAGATTTAAGAGCAATATGTGAGGCTGTTTCGGTCATACCATAACCCTCATAAACCCTCAGAGAGCCTACACTAAGTCGCTTTTGAGAGGGCGCTCCCCCAAGAAGAATTTGGCCGGTAAAATCATTGAAGACGCCATTTTCTAGCATAGACAAGAACTGAGCCGGTGTACAAGGCAAAAAATCTACAAGGGGAACCTCCTTGATTGACAGCTTTGGTTCTACTAAATATAAGGTCAAGCCTCCCACTAAAGCTCGAATGAGCATCATTGCTCCACCTGTATACTGGGCAGGAAGGATCAAAAGGGCCGAACTACCCGTTTTTAAATTGAAAAAATCCAGTGTTCTTCGCGCCGAGGCAATCAAATACTTCTTCTTGTGAAAAATTGTTTTTGGAGCACCTGTACTCCCGCTGGTTTGGAAGGCCATCTCATCACTATCTGAAGCAAATTCAACTAATTGATTTTGAATTATTTCAACCCAATTAGGCACCTTCTTCAACGAAAGAAAATCTTCTACAGAATATTCCTTGTGCTGGAATACAATTCTAGTATGCTCGAATGTGGTCAATTAGGTACAGTTTTTGTTTCTTGTGGGCCGATGCTCAAAATTAGAACAATCTTTCTATTCCTTTTGATCACAAGTGCTATGACTTTGTCAGCACATGTAGTCTCACATGGACCTCATTGGATTACCGTAGTGAGCAAGAACAGTGATCGCCCTATTGAAGGCGTTAGCATTACAGTTAATGATAAATATATAGCTACTACAGGTCCTTTAGGGCGCGTTATGGTGGGAGCTTTATCGGATGAAGATGTTGTTTCCTTTTATCATACTTCGTACGCTCCAAGACACTACAACTTCAAGCAATTAGCTCGTGCGCATTTTAAAGTAGGACTTTATGAAAGTGTTCTGAACATACAAGAAGTCGTCATCAAAGCGAATCGCATGGAGGCGGACTTCAAACAGAATCCGCAAGAAGTAAGAACCATCAGTGCTAAACGAATGAAAGGTCAATTCATTGGAAATAGTGCTGATGCACTGAGTTTGGACCCAAATGTCTTCATTCAAAAAAGTCAAAGCGGTGGCGGTTCACCTATGATTAGAGGAATGGGCACCTCACGTGTTTTGATCTTGATAGACGGCATGCGCTTAAACAATGCCATATTTCGTGCGGGAAATGTACACAATATCATCAGCCTTGATCCTTTGAGTATCTCAGATATGGAAATAAGCTTAGGACCAGGTTCTGTGTTGCACGGATCGGATGCCTTAGGCGGTACAATGCACATCAATACTTTTGATGCGCATTATGGTGATAGCACAGAGGTCTTGCAAAGTTTGGTTTATGATTTTAGTACCAACAACGCACAATTGACAAGAAGACCAAACTTCCGAATCAATTATGGAGGATTGAATTGGGCTGGGATGACCAACATCACCTATAGCCAGTACAGTGATGTACGTATGGGCAGCAATATTTTCCCTTGGACTCCAGAAGATGCAGTGCGTAATTATCCTGCAATGTGCGAGCCTATAACATTTGCTACTTTGGACACTATGCGCAAGCCAATGAATACGCTTGTTCAACCAAAAACAGCCTACGATCAGCGCAACCTCACTCAGAAACTCAAATTTCGTATTACCCCTACAGGTGAACTCAAATTAGGATTCTACCTAAGTATGCTCTCAGATGTGAACCGGTACGACAGATTCATTGAGACAAGAAACGGTGCACCTCGTTACGCCTATTGGAACTACGGACCACAGATGTGGTCGATGGCAACAATTGCTTATGAAGATCGCAAAAGCACTGTATTTTACGATAGAGTAAAGTGGGCCGGCGCGCTGCAAGGTTATCAAGAAAGTAGAGATGTAAGACGCTATAGAAATCCCGTTGGCCGTCTGCAAACTGAGCGTGTCCGTATGGCGCAAGGAAACATTGATGCTACTAAAAAAATTTCCCAAAGGCTGAACCTCAGCTATGGGGCAGATTGGAATTTAAATCTGATCTCAAGTAACGCCATTCACTATGATGCGCAAGATCGAGATAGCACTTGGAACGCTCAGTCCAGGTATGCAGACGGTTCTCGATGGGCAAGTTCAGCGGCTTTTGTAAGTGCTTTGTACAACATTAACCCTAGCCTATCTCTTTCTGCGGGATCTAGGCTGAACCATATTCATATGTTTACGCCTATACGCTTCGATGGTTATGAGAACGACGCAACATGGAACTTTTTGGCGCCTAGCGGCTCTGTTGGTGCCAGCTACTCTAAAAAATCCTTCAAGTATTTCTTGAACCTGAGTACGGGTTTCCGCGCACCCAATGTGGATGATGCTTCTAAAGTTTTTGATTCGCAACCCGGTGCTTTAATCGTGCCCAACACAGATCTAAAAGAAGAACGTTTGTATAGCGCGGAAATAGGTATGAAGCACCTTCTAGGCGATAATTTAGTGCTGGATGCTAGCTTTTACTACAGCTACCTTGATGATGCTATGATTCGTGCTCCCTACAGTTTTAATGGTCAGGATAGCATTATGTATGACGACGAGCTGTCCCAAGTATTGGCCATTCAAAATTTAGATTATGCTACCATTTGGGGATACCAATTCGGGGTTCGCTCAGAACTCAGCAGGTCTTTGTTCTGGACTATACACTGGTCACACCCTTTTGGAACGGACAGTGAAGGTCAACCTTTGAGACATGCTAGTCCCTTCAATGCTACTTCGCAGCTCGTATACCGCAAGAAAAAATGGACTGCTACTCTAACTGGGAGATACAATGGGGAAATGAGTCACGAAGACTTAAGCTTCAGTGAGCGCAGTAAGACGCACATCTATGCCATTGATGAGAATGGCCTGCCCTACGCTCCAAGATGGTACACTTTAAGTCTAATGACCAACTACGAATTCAATAAGAATATTCTGCTCAGAGTGGGCATAGAGAACATCATGGATGCTCAATACCGACCGTATTCCTCGGGAATTGTTGCACCGGGTAGAGCACTTTTTATAGGTCTTAGAGGATCGATTTAAGAGAGGATAAATCCCAATCGGTAAGAATATCCTTCTTCACCTTCAGTAGCCCCCCTTCTACACTGTAAGGCCCTTCAATATTATTCGTATACAAACTACCTGTGCCTAATCCTTGCGGAATTGGATTTGATTTCGTGAAAGCCCACTGAGCAATTGCATTTAGCCCTACATTACTTTCTAGTGCAGAGGTTGCCCACCATTGAATATCGCGCGCTGTAGCAAGCTCAATCCATTCATCAGCCCCTTTCCAGCCACCAATGAATGAAGGCTTCAGTATGATATATTGTGGTCTAATGGCCTCTAATAATTCTTTCTTCTGTTTACGCTCTATCATTCCAATGAGACTCTCATCGAGCGCCACAGAGATATGCATCTGCTCTACCGCCTTGGCCAGTTCCTCGTTTCTTCCTGCCTTAATGGGTTGTTCCATGGAATGGACTGAAATATCACGTAAATACTTGCTGATCTCAACGGCTTCTTCTAGTTCAAAAGCACCATTTGCATCTACACGAAGTTCTAATTGATCTTCAGAAAACTCCTTTCTTAAGGCGCTTAGAATGGACTTTTCCTCCTTCCATCCAATGGCACCTACTTTCATTTTCAAGGTGGTGAAACCTTCATCCAAACGTTTGGCTACTTGATCGCGCATGAAGGATAAGCTCCCCATCCAAATGAGACCATTGATATTCTGGGTGGATTTCCCTGAAGTAAAAGGGGATGGAAAGTGCTCAAAGCCATTTTTTAGATGACTGAATGCTTGTTCTAAAGCGAATTGGATGCTCGGGTATTGTTTATTGGCAGCATAAAGCTCTGCTAGCCCTAGATGAATGTTTTCGCACGTCCATGCAACCTGAGATTCTAATTCTGGAACATCGTCGTAGGAAAGACCTCGTAAAACGCCTACCTCACCCAAACCTATTTTTCCCTTGTGGTGGATGGCAATAAAGAAGCTCTCTTTGGTGGTTAATACACCACGAGAGGTGCCGCCAGGAATCTTAAAATTTAGGATGTAAGACGTGTATTTGGCTTCCATTAGAAAAACAATGAGATTGATGTAAGTACACAATACAACAAAGTCATTAGCGCCAAAGGTTTAAGCAAGGCATCATATTCTTCTGGAATGCCTGCCTGACTGAACTTTTTGAATTGGCCTCGTAAGGCAAACTGGAAAACTAAGTGTGCAATGATCGGATAATACTCTTTAGAAAGTGCACTAGCGAGTATTGAGAAGATGAGACTAACGAGGATAGAAAGGATTAACAAGGTTTTGAAATACCCTCTACCCCATTTTTCGCCGAATCGAACGACGAGGGTTCTCTTGCCATGGAGTGCATCACCTTCCCTATCCCTTAGGTTATTAAGAGTTAGTACAGAAGCGCTCATGGCTCCAGCCACTAAAGATGGCAATGCATCTATCGCATTGAACGCACCAGTTTGTAAGGCAGAAGACCCCATCACACCTACAAATCCAAAGAAGATAAAAACGAAAAAGTCCCCTCCACCCCAATAAGCGTAAGGGTTGCTTCCCAATGTGTAGGAACGAGCAGCCCAAACGGCTGCAATATTCAAAATGGAGAAAATGTAAAAGTGGAATGTCCCGAAAAAGGCCAAGTAAACTAGTGTACCCCCCGAAACTAAAGCGAGTATGGTAAATGCATTTGTGGCTGATCGCATTTGCGAAATCGTGATTAAGCCGGAAGCTACAGCGCGTTGTTCGCCCTTCTTATTTTCGTCCGTCCCTTTAATGCCGTCTCCAAGGTCATTCGCGTAGTTGGACAAGACTTGGTACGCAAAGCTCGTTAGTAAGGCTAGGACAAAAAGAGAGGCAGAGAATTGGCCGATATGAAAATAGCCTAACCCACTGCCTAGAATGATAACTGCAAAAGCTAGAGGCAGTGTTCTTAACCTTGCCGCTTTTACCCAATGCTTGAATGCAACTGTTTCTTTAGTCATTTATAATGGTCACCCGGATCTCCACCTCGGTACCATTATTATCAGGGGTTAAATCTTCTTTTTCGATAGACACTTTGTTTCCAAAATGTTTCGCCGACCCTTTGATCATTCCGATACCGAAATCCGACATTGCTCGCTCACTTTCGTAGATCATTTTCAGATTGTTATCGTCAATTCTCTCGTAGGTGAATGACGGCAATGAAGCGTCCGGGAATTGTTGGTTCACATGTACATGTACGTGATCCTCAAGCGATTCCAAGAAACCGAACAAATCAACTCCCTCACCCAAGTACTTCGCGTACGACACTGCTAAGATATCGAACAAGTAGTAACCGTAGTCTTCTAAAATTTTCGGCACTGAATCTCCTGTATGTGCATGGGTTTGCGCTACTACGTCGTAAAGAGATTTGAATGGATAAGTACCCATGGCTTCGTAAGAATCTCTATCGCCTGAACCAGCGTCGCGAAGAATGAAATTCTTGAGTTCCTCTCCCTGAGATTTGATCAAGAAATCGATGTACGTTTGAAAAATAAGTCCCTTCATTTTGGTCTATTTGCATTCCATAACAAAGAAACGTAGACCCTGAAGCACTCCACTATGTTGGTAACGGATAAGTTTTTATACTTACTTATAATTGAAAATCAATTCATTTTTTTGAGCGCCTCAAAGGCCTCAGTATTCTTCCCTTCAACGGTGAGCACTTCGACCAAGGTGCTTTCAGCGCTCTGTAATTCACTCAGGTTCTGCGCTACTTCACTACGGCAATCGTATGCTAAGGCAAGGGTTGCAATATCGACTTCTTGATAGTTCGAATAAACCGCTTGGGCAGCCTTGGAAGTCTGTGATGTACCTGGGAGCCAATTGAAGATTTCCCCCACACAATTATTGATCACGAAAACTCGAAGATTGTCTACCTCTCGAAGATGCATCAATGCATTGCTGTCGTAGAGAAAACTCTGGTCCCCTATTATCAGCACATGATTTTTCTCAGGACGCACTCGAGCAGCGCCGACAGCAGTGCTTAAACTCCCGTCAATACCACTTACACCTCGATTGCAATACACTGCGCCTTGATGCAGAAAATAGCTCATGTAACGAGGAATAGAACTATTCCCCAAATGGAGAATATCCTCCTTGGATAAAGACTGGACGATGGTTTGAACAGCCAACGCATCTGACCATGGAAGATCTGGCAGGTTGAGTGGCTTCTCAGCAATTTTCAAGAAACTACAGGATGACCAACCCGATAATTCTTTGGCAGATACCTTATGCCAAATAAAGTCCCGTGAATCGCTGACATTCCATGCTTGGTGATCATCGCAATGTACATGAACCGAAAGATTCATTTTGCGCACATGAAACTTTGGGAATTTGCTCATCCACTGGCCACCAAATGAAAGCAACCCGTCAAATTCGTGATGAACCAATTCATCAATATTCACACAATTTCCCGCTCCCAACAGACCGCTTAGTGGATCGACAAACCAAGTAGCATTGGAGGAAGAGATCAATCCGGAGGTTTTGAAAAATTCAACGTCCTCAGGACGCAATTGGCCACAAACGACGGCTACCTTCTGACAACTGCTCAAAGGTGAAAGATCTGCTGGCTTACTCTTGGTTAGCGCAAACTCTGGCAATCGAACAGATTCTACATGTTCCACCTGACCATATAACGGTTCATCAAAATGAATATTAATATGTACGGGCTCTTTTTTGATGGCCAAACTATGGTGAATGTGCGAGAAGACTTCTTTAATCTCCTCCACAGTGGTGCTTTCATCGAATGATGCTGAGAATCCAATATGCGACCCGTAAAAATCCGTTTGATCGCAGGTTTGCCCCTCCCCTTTGCCAATTCTATCTAAGGGTCGATCTGCAGTAATAAGCACAAGCGGAATCTTGCTGTAAAATGCTTCTAAAACAGCTGGATAATAATTCGCCAAAGCACTACCGGAGGTGCAGCAAACACCCACAATTTGATCGGTCATCAAAGAGGCACCTATAGCTTGAAAAGCGGCACTACGTTCGTCCAATACGGTATGATGTTCAAGAGCAGAATGTCCTGTCCCTGCAATGATCAAGGGTGTATTTCTAGATCCGGGAGAATAAATAAGGCGCTGCATACCCAATTGTATAAGGGCATCTATGGTCCAATGTGCTATAGCCTTATCCGAGGTCATCTATTTGAATTAACTCCTTTAATGCAGAGATTTTGTGTTGGGTTTCCATCCACTCGTCCAAAGGTACGCTGTCTTTGGTAATACCACCACCGGCATAAAATTGGACACCATTTGAAAACCACTTCATCGTCCTCAATAGAACAGTCGCATGCACGTGCTGTTCAAATACGCCTAAATAACCCGCGTAAAGAGAACGGTCGTAACCCTCTAATTGCCCTATTAGTGCTTGAGCTGCATCTGATGGAGATCCGCAAATGGCAGGCGTCGGATGTAATTCTTCTGCTGCCGCTTTCGGGTCCAATTCTACATTATCCGTATTGACCCATGTCAGCAGATGCTCTACCGGTCCGGCGTTAAAAGTACGCTGCTGGTCTCTAGTTATCTTGCCTCCGAACTCTTTCAGACTCTTATGAACCTCCTTAGTGACAAATTTCTGCTCTTCCAGCTCCTTTTGACCCCAATGGGTATTGCCTTCCAACCTCGTTCCTGCTAGCGACATACTTCGATAGCCCTCTTCAGTGCTCTCGAGCAACACTTCAGGAGAAGCCCCCATCCATGAGCCATAGCGCTCATGCTTTAGTGCGAAAACGGTGCACGAAGGATAATTTTCTAGCAGCCTTTCAAAAGTCAATTTTGGATTCGCACCCGGGCAATCCCAGAACTGCTTGCGACTTAAAACAACCTTTTGAACAGTATGTTTCTGAATCTGAGAAACAGCACTTGCAACCATCTGCTGGTATTCTAAGGCACTTTTGACTTCAGAATCGTCATTGGATTCCACAGAAAACGTCTCCCAAAATAATGGATCTATTTCTGCATCAAGACTCTGGTAATAGCCTACTTCACCCTTGAAACCACGTAAAACCAAATTTGCAGCAGCTGCCGAGGTTTCTTCGCAGCGAAGACTGCGGAGTGGTTGGTTGGGAATGCGAAGTAGTACCTCGAGCATTATTTACGTTGTTTAACGAAGTTTAAAAGCTTGACCATGGAGATTAAATCGCCAGTTTCATTTTCCACTCGAATGTGGTACAAATGAGAACTTTTTCCATGATGAACACACTCAGCGGTAGCTATAAGTGTTCCCGTGCGCGCACTTTTGAGATGATTCGCGGAAATTTCCGCTCCTACTGCCATTTCCTTTGCAGGGTCAATCAGCATCTGAGAAGCTGCAGATCCGACACTTTCAGCGAGGGCTACAGTCGCACCTCCGTGCAAAATTCGCATGGGTTGGTATACACGCGAATCTACTGGCATTGTGGCTACTAGCTTACCTGTTAGAGGGTCAGCATCCACGTATTTTATGTTTAGAGTCTCCATGAGCGTGTCCTTCGAAAGACGGTTCATGGTTTCTAAAACTTGCTCCTTGGTTGGCGTGTTTTTCATTGGGGCTAAATTACTATCGAAATATGGTTTATAAAATCGGTTCGAAAAAAACATCAAATGCCGACGAACACTTAAATTTGCGCTCTTAGTGATAACACAAAAAGAGTAAAAATGATTACTGTAACGTTCCCAGACGGAAATCAGAGAACTTACGAGCCAGGCACAACAGCCATGGATGTTGCGAAAAGTATCTCTCACGGTCTTGCTAGAAATATCTTATCGGGCAGCTACGATGGACAAACCATTGAGTTGAACGATGAATTGACGCACGACGGTACGCTACAGTTTTTTACTTGGAAAGACCCTAAGGGTAAAGAGGCCTTTTGGCACAGTTCTGCGCACGTTTTGGCGCAGGCGATCCTCCACTTCTATCCGAATGCGAAATTGACTATCGGTCCGGCCATTGAAAAAGGATTCTATTACGATGTAGACTTCGGCGATGAAAGCATAGGTGAAGGCGATTTTGCGAAGATTGAAAAGCAGATGCTCGAATTTGCTCGTGCAAAGTCTGAATTCAAGTTGCGTCCTGTGACCAAAGCAGAAGCTCTTGAAGTATATAAAGACAATCCTTACAAAACGGAATTGATCTCTAATCTTGAAGACGGTACCATCACTTTCTGTGATCATGCAGATTTTACCGACCTCTGTCGTGGTGGACATATCCCTCACACTGGATACATCAAAGCCGTGAAGATCATGAACGTTGCAGGCGCCTACTGGCGTGGTGATGAAAACAATCCTCAGCTGACACGTGTCTACGGTATTTCATTCCAGAAGGCAGGTGAACTCAAGGAATACTTGGAACTGCTTGAAGAAGCGAAGAAAAGAGACCACAGAAAGCTCGGTAAAGAGCTGGAGCTGTTCACCTTCTCTCAGCGCGTAGGTCAAGGCCTACCATTGTGGTTGCCAAAAGGTGCCGCACTTCGCGAACGTCTTGAGAATTTCTTGAAGCGTGCTCAGAAGAAAGCAGGTTATGACGGTGTGATTACGCCGCACATTGGAAATAAGGAGCTTTACGTCTGCTCTGGACACTACGCCAAATATGGTAAAGACAGTTTCCAGCCTATCAATACTCCTGAAGAAGGCGAAGAGTACTTACTCAAACCAATGAACTGTCCACACCACTGTGAATTGTACAAAGCGACTCCAAAATCTTACAAAGACCTACCGGTTCGTTTTGCTGAATTCGGTACAGTATATCGCTATGAGCAAAGTGGGGAGCTACACGGGTTGACTCGTGTAAGAGGCTTTACGCAGGATGATGCACACATTTTCTGTACACCTGATCAGCTCAAGGACGAGTTCAAAAATGTAATTGACCTAGTTCTGTACATCTTCAAAACTTTGGATTTTACAGATTACGTTGCCCAAGTGAGCTTACGCGACCCAGAAAAACCAGAGAAATACATTGGTTCAGACGAAAACTGGGTGAAGGCAGAAAGCGCCATCATTGAAGCAGCTGACGAGAAAGGTTTGAATACGGTCGTAGAATACGGTGAAGCAGCCTTCTATGGTCCCAAGCTCGATTTCATGGTTAAGGATGCCTTGGGTAGAAGCTGGCAGCTAGGTACTATTCAGGTTGATTACAATCTGCCTGAGCGTTTCGAGCTCGAATACAAAGGTTCAGATAACGAGAGCCACCGTCCAGTGATGATTCACCGCGCACCGTTTGGCTCTATGGAGCGTTTTGTGGCCGTATTGCTAGAACACTGTGGAGGTAATTTCCCGTTGTGGTTGACCCCAGAACAAGTGAAGATTTTACCGGTTAGTGACAAATACAATGAGTACGCCCGAGAAATAGCACAATTCCTAGAAATTTCCGATATTCGCGCCCTCGTAGATGATCGTAACGAGAAGATTGGCAGGAAGATACGCGATGCGGAAGTGACCAAGATTCCTTACATGTTAATCGTCGGCGAAAAAGAAGCCACGAGCGGTGAACTAAGTGTACGTCGTCACGGCCAAGGAGATTTGGGAACAATGACCCGAGAAGAATTTGTAAAAAGTATTGAGAATGAGATTTCTCAATTAATTGATTAATAGTAGTTTAACTAAAAGGACCGAACACTGAGAAGAGGTAAAAGAAAGCAGCCGAAAGAGAAACTGGCTGCAAACCACAGAACAAACGAACGCATCCGCGTTCCGAAAATTCGCTTGGTAGGTGATAACGTAGAACCTGGTGTTTACGATACACGTCAAGCGAAACGCATGGCTGAAGATATGGATTTAGATTTGGTAGAGATTTCTCCAAAAGCTGATCCTCCGGTGTGTAAAATCATCGATTACAGCAAATTCATGTACGACCAGCGTAAGAAGCAGAAGGAACTTGCTGCCAAGGCTGTGAAAGTGGTGATTAAAGAAATCCGTTTCGGACCTAATACCTCAGATCACGATTACGAGTTCAAGAAAAAGCACGCCATTGAATTCTTACAGAGTGGTGCGAAAGTGAAAGCATTCGTATTCTTCCGTGGACGTTCGATCGTGTTTAAAGAGCAAGGTGAAATCTTACTCCTACGTCTCGCCCAAGATTTGGAAGAGTACGGTAAAGTGGAGCACATGCCGTCTATGGATGGTAAGAAGATGAACATCACTATTGCTCCTAAGAAATAGAAGTTACTCCAAATAAATACAGTTGAATCATGCCAAAGATGAAAACTAAATCCAGTGCAAAGAAGCGTTTTAAGCTGACAGGTTCTGGTAAGATCAAAAGAAAGCACGCTTTCAAGTCACACATCTTGACAAAGAAAGCAACTGATCAGAAGCGTCGTTTGACGAAATCTGGTTTGGTTTCTGATTCTGATGAGAAAAACATCAAGAATCAATTGGGAATGAAGTAATTCCCTGAGTTAGTTAATAACCCTGTGCTCGGTAACTAAACCTTCTTGAAATAGTGGAAGTACCGCTCACAAAAAATTAAACAATTATGCCACGTTCAGTAAATGCTGTAGCTTCTAGAGAGCGCAGAAAAAAATTGATGAAGCACGCCAAAGGGTACTTTGGTCGTCGCAAAAACGTTTGGACGGTAGCAAAGAATGCTGTTGAGAAAGGTCTTCAGTACGCTTACCGCGACCGTAAAAACAAAAAACGCACATTCCGCGCATTGTGGATTCAGCGTATTAACGCTGGTGCACGTATGCACGGTATGTCTTACTCACAATTCATGGGTAAGGTGAAAAAAGCGAACATTGAATTGAACCGTAAGGTTTTGGCGGATTTAGCCATGAACCACCCTGAAGCGTTCAAAGCGATCGTAGATAAGGTGAAGTAATAATCTTTGGAGTTAACTTAAAAACGCCTCGTTCCTTTGGAGCGGGGCGTTTTACTTTTCTAGAGTCTATTTAGAAATAAGTCGGTGTCCTTGATAGTTATAGATGCGCATCTGCCCTTTTGGCAATGGAATAGTCTCTACAATCTCTGTGTCCAATTCCGGCAATTCGTGCGCATAACACCACTTCTGATCGCCATTGTCGCGCCAGTTACCTGGTAAATCAACGTCCTTTGGAACTACATTAATGTAATCGAACAAGCCCGCAATCTCGTGATGAATAGGTTCTGCAATGATTTCATTGGGTCTACCCTGCTGTACCAATTTTCCGCCACGGATAACCCAAAGGGTATCAGCCACAAAGAGTGCATCCGCGGGGTCGTGCAAAACTAAAAGCGCCGCACAGCGCTCTCGCTTAATCATAGCTTTGAAGTCCATCAAAATGAGCGACTTCGTCCTCAAATCAAGCTGCGCTAAACTCTCGTCCATCAATAGTACCGGTGGACTTCCTGCCATTGCCTTAGCAATACTTACACGCTGACGCTGACCGCCGCTAAGGGTTCTCGCCTTTTGACCGCTGTAGGCTTGTAAATGCATGGCTGCTTTAAGCTCTTCTACACGTGCCTGCTTGTCCTCAGGGTCCATTCTAAGAATATGATGACCGATATTGTCTTCGAGACTGAGCATGCTCTGTAAATCGTCGAGCTGTGGTACCCAACCCGCCTTCGTCTCGTCAAGTACCAAGCGTTTCTTGCGCGTTTCTACTTCCTTTCCTGCAATGATCACCTTTCCTTCTCCCGGATCCAGTTCTCCGCGCAGAAGACGCATCAAAGTGCTCTTTCCAGCACCCGAAGGACCGACAATCACTACAATCTCCCCAGGAGCAATAGAAGCGTTACCAAAATCAAATTTTAGCTCATCGTACGCAAAGCGCAATTCTTGGAATTCTAAGAGTGGTTGTGCCATATGGGGAAGTAACAAAAAAACCGCCCCAAGGTTGGGGCGGTTTGAAACTATTTAACGTCTTTTCTTACAAGTGGATGACCTCGTCGTAAGCTGCAGCTGTTGCCTCCATAAACGCCTCACTGAGGGTTGGGTGTGGGTGAACAGCCTTCAAGATTTCGTGACCCGTAGTCTCGAGCTTGCGCGCGAGTACTGCTTCAGCAATCATTTCAGTTACGTTTGAACCGATCATGTGTGCACCTAGCAATTCACCGTATTTCGCGTCAAAGATTACTTTGATGAAACCGTCTTTGTGGCCTGAAGCAGATGCCTTACCTGAAGCAGAGAATGGGAACTTACCTACTTTAAGATCGTAACCAGCTTCTTTGGCCGCCTTCTCAGTCATACCCACTGAAGCAACTTCAGGGAAACAGTATGTACATCCTGGGATGTTGCCGTAATCTAGTGGCTCTACATTGTGACCCGCGATTTTCTCTACACAAAGGATTCCTTCAGCAGAAGCAACGTGTGCCAAAGCTGGACCCTTTACGATATCACCGATAGCGTAGTATCCAGGAACTGTAGTTTGGTAGTAGTCGTTGACCATCACACGACCGCGATCTGTTGCGATACCAACATCCTCTAGACCAATACCTTCTACGTTTGGTGCAATACCTACGGCAGAAAGAACGATATCAGCGTCGAGTACTTCTTCGCCTTTTTTCGTTTTCACAGTGACCTTACAGCCCTCTCCTGAAGTATCAACACCAGTTACCTCTGAGCTCGTCATTACTTTAATGCCGCTCTTCTTAAAGGTGCGTTCGAGTTGCTTGCTCACTTCTTCGTCTTCCAATGGGACGATGTTAGGCAAGTACTCTACTACGGTTACATCAGTTCCCATACTGTTGTAGAAGTACGCAAACTCAATACCGATGGCACCTGAACCTACTACCACCAATTTCTCTGGCTGTTTGTCCAAAGTCATCGCTTGACGGTAACCAATGATTTTCTTACCGTCTTGCGGCAATGATGGAAGCTCGCGCGAACGAGCACCGGTAGCGATGATGATGTGGTTCGCAGAATAAACAGTCTCTTTACCGTCCTCAGCAGTTACTGCCACTTTCTTTCCTGGCTGTACTTTACCGAAACCGTCGATAACTGTGATTTTGTTTTTCTTCATCAAGAATTGGACACCGCCGCTCATACCGTTAGCCACCTGACGTGAACGGTTTACTACAGCGTTGAAATCCTTGTCGTATTCGCTTACCTTAATACCAAAGTCTTCTGCGTGCTTCACGTATTCAAAAACTTGAGCACTCTTCAGCAGAGCTTTTGTAGGGATACAACCCCAGTTAAGACAAACGCCTCCTAGATTTTCTTTTTCGACTACAGCGGTCTTCAATCCCAACTGCGATGCACGAATTGCGGTTACATAACCACCCGGACCTGAGCCCACTACAATTACGTCAAAATCCATTTCTGATGTGTTTAAAATGAGGGTGCAATTTAATACCCAATTCCTTAACTCTTACGGACTGCAATGCAGGATATCTCCACATTCACATTTTTAGGCAAAGTTTTTACCGCGACCGTCTCTCTTGCAGGGTATGGCGGGCTAAAATGACGCGCATAAACCTCGTTCACCTTTGGAAAATGATCCATGCTGCTCAAGAAAATAGAGGTCTTAACGACATTATTGAAATCGGACCCCGCTGCCAGCAGGACCGCCTGAAGATTGCACATGACCCGTTCAGTCTCTTGCTCAATACTATTTAATTCCAGCTCGCCTGTGTGTGGATCCATGGCAATTTGCCCAGAAGTGAAAATCATGTTTCCAACTTCTACACCGGCACTATACGGCCCAATAGCGGGAGCAAGTCCCTTACCTTCTATTGCTTTTTTCATAACTCTGATCTATTCAGAATTCAATTTAGCTCATATTTGCACTATGAAGGTCCTACTCATTGATAATTACGACAGTTTTACCTACAACCTGGTCCATTACTTGGAGAAAATGGATGTGGAAGTTGTAGTGGTACGTAACGATGATAAAATTCCTTCTCTGCAAAGTTTTGACGCTTTGGTCTTAAGCCCTGGACCGGGTTTGCCTGAAGAAAGTGGTCAACTCATGGATATCATTACTAAGGCTTACGGTAAGATGCCCATTCTTGGCATTTGCCTGGGCATGCAAGCCTTGGCTGAGCATTCAGGTGCAAAGCTCTACAACAGAGACGGCGTAATGCACGGCAGAACCACCGAACTGAAGGATGTTAGGGAAAGTCTGCTGTTGGATGGTGTTCAGGATGTGACTGTTGGGCTATATCATAGCTGGGCAGTGGTTGCAGAGGGCTTGCCTTCTGATTGGAGCGTCTGCGCAACTGCGATGGAAGATTCAGCACCCATGGTCATGGAGAACAAAGAGAAGCAAGCCTATGCCATGCAGTACCATCCCGAGAGCATCTTGACTGTCGAGGGCTTTAAAATGATGGAAAACTGGGTGAATTCGCTCCGTTAAAAGTCTATAGCTGTACGGCGACGCTGGGCTTTTACCTGGCGGAATTGTTGGTTTTTGAGATTGATACCTACCATGTAGGAGCGTGTAGTTCCGAAGGGAACCCAAGTGAAGCGCATTTCCCAACAGTGCAAATCCCGAACGGCATTGATGTTGGTAAAGGCGATACTGCGCTCAGCGAAATCGATACCCGTTCTATAATTGATGCTCCAGTTGTCTGTTGGACGATAGCTTCCAGACATGCTTAGCGAGTGGGCGGCAAATTCGTTTACCAGCATCGGACGTCCACTACCCTCTTCACCCGCCTCTACTTGAGTAATGAAGCGTACATCGTAGTTTAACCTGATGTCCCAATCTTGGCGCAATGGCACTAAGCCGTCGTAGCGGTAATAGTCGATATCGCCTTGGGTGAAACTGCCGCCGCGTTGCTCGGGCATGACCGCATCTCTGCTCTTGTCCCGATTGCTTCGCAGCGAGGTGCTCGCAGAGAATTGGGAAGTTCTGTGTATGAAAAGTCCTTGTCCTTCTCTTGCCGCTAAAATTGGCTGCCTATCCCCTTCCTCGGTGTAACTGTAGGGGTCAAACTGCCCCTGATAACTCAAACGGAGCTTCTTGTTGAACAAGGAACTCTGCGCAGTCAAGCGAAGAATGTTCCAATTGTAGCCGTCTTGAGCCGCAAGATTGTAGTTGGTGCTGAAGTTAAAGCGCTCGAGGAGCTTCACCTTGGTTAACTCCCCAGTGGTATCGCCACGTGCGACCATCTTGGCCTCGACGTTGTTGTCCAAATTAAAGGAGATCGAACCGTTCGAGCCTCGACCTGGAGAACCATATAGGAATCCTGTATATCGATTGTAATAGAGTTGGTTGCCTAAGGTATCAACGAAGTTTTGATAGTAGCCCCAGAATGGATCGCCGAAATCCGGTCGATAGTTCAAACTTGCACGCGGCGTGATCATGTGTCGAACCGCTTTGATGGGTCCTTTAGAAATTAAAAAGGTTCCATAAATCTTGGTGTTCATAGAAGCACTCACACCGAAATCTCTCACTGCTCTAAATCCGTTTAAAGTATCCACAACTGATGCCTTATTCAGGGTGCTATCGAAAGCATAATCGTATTGCTGGAAGTACCAACGCTCTGTGTAGTTCGCACTTGGGTTGAAGGTGATGTACTTCAGAATTTTACCGTTAGTGCTCAGGCTTGTGGTGTGTTTGACGCCATATTGCCCATATTCACGCAAGACATCGCTAAAGTCGTAACCGGCGGTACTGTCAAGATCGGTGGCTATGGTTCCCAAATTTCCTTTGATTCGACCTTCCGCCACAGAACTGTAGTTCATCCCTAGTTTATCGTACCACTGGCTCTTTCCATCGTTGGTTTTCAATGGAAAGAATCGAGGAACATTCAACGATGCCTTTGGAAGATTGGTAGTAAAGCTCTGTGTACCATTGTTTTGACTGTGATTTCCACTCACGGTTAAATTCGCACGGCCCAATTTCTGGTTGTAGGTGATGCTCGAATTCATCGTGTTATTCGTAGTGGTCATCGTTCCGTTCATCAAATCCTCAGCATTCGCGGCATTCTTGAAGAAATTTGGGTTTTGCAGGTTAATGCGGGCATTAAACTTGCGTGTTGGGTGCGCTTTTGGATCCTGTGTGTGCGACCATTTGATGCTAAAGTTGTTGGTCTGAGAGTAGCGGCCGAAGGGCTCGTAAATTTTCAATCCTTGCTTTACATTCCTAAAACTGTAGCTAAAATTTCCCGAGTATTTGTAACGGCGCTTGTAGTTAGTGGTTGCATTCAAGGCCCAAGACCCGCGCAAGTAGATGTCCCCACGCAATTCAAGATTCATGTAATCGTTGATTGGGAAGTACCAACCACCGTTAACTATACCAAGACCTTGCGTCGGTGAGTTTTGAAAAGACGGCATTAACAACCCTGAGATGTCCGGTTTCTCAATATTGGTTGGAAAATAGCCGTAAGGAATGACCAAAGGGGTTGGTATGTCGAAAAATTCAAAATGTGCAGGACCTGTAATGATGCGCTCACCCATCACCACCTTGCTCTTGCCAGTTTTGATCTGGAAGTGCGGCTGCTCATGTGAACAGGTAGTAAAACCCGTACCGGCCATGTAGAGCGTATTAGAATCGACTTTTTTAACGGCATCACCGTTTAAGAAATTCTGCCCTTCCTGGGTAAGCAGTGCTTTGATCTTCGCTTTTTCCGTGGACCAATTGTACCGAATCTCACTCAGATAAAAAGTCTTTCCACCTTCCTCAAAAACAGGTTGTTGCGACATTTCACCTGAAGGAAGTTTGTAGCCCTTGGCCTCTACTAATTGGTCTTTCCAATAAATCTTGGCGTAGCCCGCTTGAAGCTTAGTTTCTCCGAAAGTGATGTGAACGTTGTTGTACAATTCTACCGTTCCTTCTTCAGTGTTGCTAACGATGGAATCCTCGGCTGTGTATGCAATAGGTCGGTCCTGCGCTAGACCCGTGTATGGTGCACAACATGTGAGCAAAAAAAGCAGAATCGTAAGCCTGTTAACCACGCAGGTATGTAATTTGCATTGTAAGATTCAAAGGTAAAACGAACAATCGTCTCAGTTGGTATGAATACAGGAAGTTATAAAGGAATACGCGTAGCTGCTCTTGCCCTCATTATGACGGTTACTGCTGCCTTTAATCCTAGACCTTTTGCCCAAGAGGATGAGGGAGTGAATATCATAGTCATTGACCCTGGTCATGGAGGGAAAGATCCCGGCAACCTTGGAACAGGAAGGTACAAGGACCGCGAGAAAGATGTAAGCTACGATGTCAGCCTTTTGGTAAAACAATACATTGAGCAATACTTACCAGATACAAAAGCCATTCTTACCCGAAATGACAAAGAGTTTGTCGAGCTTTATCAGCGTACAGTTATTGCCAATAGAGCTAATGCTGACCTTTTCATCTCCATTCATTGCAATGCCAACGACAGCAAATCCGCTTACGGGACGGAGAGCTTCGTATTAGGGATGGGTGAGCGTGATCAGCGATTGAATAAGACTGCGCAGCTCGAAAATGCTGCAAGATTGCTCGAGGACAATTGGGAGAGCAATTATGAAAAGCTTGATGCCTCTAACCCTGCGGCGGTCATCGCTCTGCGTGCCTACCAAGATGCCTTTTTGGAGCAAAGCATCAGTATCGCAGATGAAATACAAAACCAATTCCAAAACCGTGTCAAGCGTCGTAATCGAGGAGTAAAGCAACAACCTCTTGCCGTATTGCGCGGCTCAACTATGCCGGCAGTCTTGGTAGAATTAGGGTTCTTAACCAATCCAGGGGAGGAAGATTTCTTGCAGAGTGCTCGCGGGAAAGAATTGTTGGCCAGCGCCATTTACCGCGCGGTAAAGTCCTATAAATTCAAGCGTGAAAGCAGGGACGCTATATTGCGTGAGGAAAGCCTTCTAGACAAGACCTTGGACGAAGTGGGGCAAACTCCTGCCGAAGCGCCGAAATCGGCACCTGAACAGGGAACTAAGGCCGAAGTTGTGGACAAGGTTGAATTGGCCCCAGCTCCCTTGAACACCATCTATTACAGCGTACAAATTGCAGTTAGTCGAAACGATTTACCTCTACTGCCAGAAAATTTTATGGGTTTAACTGACGTTTATAGAACAGATGTCTACGGTTTGTACAAATACTACTACGGGAAAGTGGCCTCGTATAAGGAAGCAGAGGCCTTAAAGGCAACCGCCAGAGCGCATTACCCAGACGCGTATGTGGTTGCCTTTGACGGATCGCAGAAAATTGACGTGAAAGAGGCCAAGAAAATTGCGCCTTAACGTAACTTAGGAACATAAACGAATAGACCTGTGAAGACAGAATTTAAAATAGGAATTGCTCTAGTGCTGAGCGTTTTGCTCCTGTATTGGGGAATCAATTACATGAAGGGCGAGGACGTTTTCTCCAAGCAGGACAAATTCTATGTCGTGTATGAAAATACACAGGGGCTCCTACCCACCTATCCCGTTACTGTAAATGGATTCAAAGTCGGTCAAGTAAGTGATATCAAATTCATGCCTGACGGCAGTCAGTCATTGGTGGTCGAATTAAAAATCGCAGGTGATTTTCCAGTAACCAAGAATACCGTGGCAAAGATTTACTCTTCAAGCATCATGGGTGAAAAGAGCATTTCTTTATTCACCCAACACGGAGAACCTCTTGCAATGAGTGGTGATACGCTTCGTGCAGATACGGAGAGAGACCTTACTGAGGAAGTGAACATGCAACTTGCTCCTATCAAGGCTAGAACTGAAGAACTCTTGGGGACGCTTGATACTGTTATTGGCTTGGCATCAGGATTCTTGGATGAGCGAACTTCCGAGAACTTCAAATCAACTTTCGAAAGCATCGACAAGACCTTTGAAAGTGTACAGCAAAGTGCTGCAGAGATCAGTGATTATTTGTCGGAAAACAAGGAAAACTTTGACGCCATTAGTACAAATTTCAGAAGCCTGAGTGAGGAACTCGCAGCACGTGGTGATGATATAAGCAAAACCATCTCCAACGTCGAAGCCATCTCAGATTCATTGGCCAATGCGCGTCTTACTGAAACCGTAAACAATGTAGAAAGCATCACAGCTAGATTTGACCAATTGCTCGCTGAGCTTCAAAACGGTGAAAATTCTGCATCTAAACTCATCACTGACGACGAAGTATATACCAATCTCATAGAGGCTACCAACAACCTGAATAGATTGTTGTTAGACATTAAGTACAACCCCAACAAATACCTCCACGTGAGCGTTTTTGGAACCAGAACCCGATACACAGAACAGGAGATTCAAGCCATTGAACAGGAATTGGATCAAAAAGAAGGTAATTAACCCATGCCATTTATACCCAACCTCATTTTCATAGCGTTACTCGGCGGAGCCATTTTTTGGTTCTCCAAAAACGTCGGTCGCATCCGACGCAATATCCTTCTAGGCAGAGACATTGATCGTACAGATAATGCAGCAGGTAGAAGAGCTAATATGCTCAGGGTAGCATTCGGTCAAAGCAAAATGCAGGCCCGCCCTATTGCAGGTTTCTTGCACTTTATCATCTATGCCAGCTTCCTTATAATCAACATTGAAGTACTTGAAATCATCATAGACGGGATCTTCGGAACACATAGATTCTTTGCACATTACTTAGGTGCCGCATACGATATCATCATTTCATTCTTCGAAATCTTAGCGGTTGCCACCATCATCACTGTCGTTCTATTCTGGTGGAGAAGAAACGTCGGTAAACTAGATCGATTCCACAAACCCGAAATGAAAGGTTGGCCCTTCAAAGATGCCAACATCATTCTCTATATCGAGGTCGCGCTCATGTTTGCCTTATTGAACATGAATGCCGTAGAGGAAAACTTCGCCGCTAGTGAGCACAGCTTCATTATCAGTCACAGCATAGCGCCTTTGTGGTCTGGTCTAAGCGAGAATGCGCTTCATTTGATGGAACGATTCTTTTGGTGGATTCACATCGCTGGGATTCTCGCCTTCTTGAACTACCTCCCCTTCTCAAAGCACTTCCACATCATTCTTGCCTTCCCAAATACCTACTACGCCAATCTGGAATCAAAAGGGAAGTTTACGAACAATGCAACGGTAACTAAGGAGGTAAAGCTCATGATGGACCCGACGGCAGATCCTTTTGCAGCACCTGCGCCTGATGCCGATGCCCCTGTAGAAAAATTTGGTGCGAAGGATGCTATGGACCTGAGCTGGGTGAATCTTCTTAACGCCTACACCTGTACTGAATGTGGACGCTGTACAAGTGAATGCCCGGCCAACTTAACCGGCAAAAAGTTAAGCCCTCGTAAAATCATGATGGATACCCGTGATCGCATTGATGAGATCGGAAAAAACATCGAGGCCAATGGCGAGTTTAAAGACGACGGTAAAGCACTTTTAGGAGATTACATCACCCAGGAAGAGCTATGGGCTTGTACTTCGTGCAATGCCTGTGTACAAGCTTGTCCAGTTGATATAGATCCTTTGAATATCATCATGCAACTCCGTAACTTTGCCACTATGGAAGAGAGCAGTGCTCCGGCTGAGCTCAACGCCATGATGACCAACGTTGAAAACAACGGTGCTCCTTGGCCATTTTCACAAATGGACAGAGCCAATTGGATAAGTGAATAGCATTACAATACAACCCAAATACAAACAGTAATTCTTTAAACGCGTTAAACAACACACATGGAAAAAAGCGCAAATGCCCACATTGACAACCTATTACGCGAAGCTTCTGAAGACGGCCAGCTGATCAGCCCGATGCTGCCTGAAGAAATCAAGAATTACCTCATCGACATCGATGGCACCATCTGTGACGATATTCCTAACGAGGAACCAGAGCGTATGGCTACAGCTAAACTGTACCCAGATGCATTGGACACGTTGAACAAGTGGTACGATCAAGGACACGTAATTACCTTCTTCACCTCTCGTACAGAAGACCACCGTGAAGTCACTGAAAAGTGGCTTAAAGAAAACGGCTTCAAATGGCACGGTCTACTTATGGGTAAACCACGCGGTGGTAACTACCACTGGGTAGATAACCACATTGTACGTGCAACTCGTTACACCGGTAAATTCACCGACCTCGTAGACAAGGAAACTACCATCCAAGTCTTCGAAGACTAAACACTGAACCTAACTCTATCACACCAAATTATGACCACCTTTACAGTACCCACCCTCGCGCAAATGAATGCTTCAGGCGAAGCACCAGAAGTTCTTTTTTGGGTTGGCTGTGCAGGTAGTTTTGATGATAGAGCTAAGAAGATTACTAAGGCAATGGCGAAAATCTTACACCACAGCGGTGTAAGCTTCGCCGTCCTTGGCACCGAAGAAGGTTGTACTGGTGACCCTGCAAAACGAGCAGGGAACGAATTTCTGTTCCAAATGCAAGCGATGATGAACATCGAAGTCCTCAACGGCTACGGTGTAAAGCACATTGTCACTACTTGTCCACACTGCTTCAATACTCTGAAGAACGAATACCCGGAGCTCGGTGGAGCATACAAAGTGGAACATCACAGCCAATTCCTTAACGGCTTGCTCAAAGAAGGCCGCTTAAAAGTTGAGGGCGGTCAGTTCCGCGGTAAGAAAATCACCTTCCACGATCCTTGCTACCTCGGTCGTGCAAATGATGAATACGAAGCTCCTCGTGCTTTATTAGAAAAGCTAGACGTGGAGCTAAAGGAAATGCGCCGCTGCAAGCAAAACGGCCTATGCTGTGGTGCAGGGGGTGCGCAGATGTTCAAGGAAGCAGAAAAAGGAGATGCAGAGATCAATCATGTCCGCGCAGATGAAGCGTTAGAAACCAAGGCTGAGATCGTTGTCGCTGGATGTCCTTTCTGCAATACCATGCTTACTGACGGTGTGAAGAACCGTGAAAAAGAGCAAGAAGTACAGGTATTGGACCTTGCTGAAATGATTGCCCTAGCAGAAGATCTATAATTATGGGAATGCACACAATGAATCCAGAATCACGCATGTGGTTCTATGGACTTAAGTCTCCAATGAGCACCGCTCAAGCTGCAGAGCTCAAAGAAATTATGGATGATTTCGTAGGTGGCTGGAAGGCGCATGGAGCGCAGTTAGCCGCTGCTTACCGCCTTATTGCGGATCAATTCTTGATCATTGCCGTTGACGAATCTCAGCAACAAGCCACGGGATGTAGCATCGACAAAAGTGTACACTTGCTTCAAGAGTTTGGTTCTAAACATCACCTAGACTTCTTTAATCGCATGCTCGTTCACGTCATGGAGGACGGAACATTCACCTCCTACTCTACCGCAGAACTGAAAGCAGCGATTGCCGAAGGAAAAATTGGCCCCCAGACCCAGGTTATGAACACCACTGCCGCTACCTTGAAAGAAAGCGGGATGGGCACGCTAGACCTCGCGGACAGCTGGGCATCTAAATACCTCTAGATTTAGAATATCGCGCTTGCGATCTCGTAGATATTCTTGCTTTTACCCATGCTATAGTAGTGCAGAACCGGAACTCCCGCATTCTTGAGTTCTTTACTTTGCTGGATGCACCATTCGATACCTACCTGGCGAACCTCCGCATTGTCTTTACACTTCAACACTTCGATAGCTAGTGAATCTGGTATATCTACATGGAAAATCTGAGGGAGAATGCTTAATTGACGTTTTGTAACTAGCGGTTTTAAACCTGGTACAATAGGCACCGTAATCCCAGCCTCACGACATTTATCTACAAACGCAAAGAACTTGCTGTTGTCAAAAAACAGTTGAGTCACTATGTAATCTGCACCGGCATCAACTTTTGCCTTAAGGTGTTCTATATCAATATTCAACGACGGCGCCTCAAAGTGCTTTTCTGGATAACCCGCTACGCCGATACAGAAATCTGTAGCCATGGTATTTTGAAGATCTTCGTCTAAATATCTCCCCTGATTCAAATCGTTGATTTGCTTCACCAAATCAATCGCATAGTTATTTCCGTCTGGCTTCGGAGTAAAGTAGCTCTCCCCTTTTGCCTGATCACCACGAAGGGCCACCACGTTTTCTATACCAAGGAAGTTGAGATCAATAAGTACGTTCTCAGTGTCCTCCTTCGTAAACCCTCCGCAAAGTACATGCGGTACCGCCTCTGTTTGGTAACGGTGCATTAATGCCGCACAAATCCCAACTGTACCTGGGCGCTTACGCACTACCTTCTCCTGTAACAGACCATTAGGCAAACGCTTGTATACCGTTTCCTCTCTATGATAAGTCACGTCAATAAACGGAGGCTTGAATTCCATCAACGGATCAATGTTGTCGAAAATCTCTTGGGCCTTTTGCCCTTTAAGTGGCGGTAAGATTTCAAAGGTGAATTCACACCCCTTGGCGTTAGCTAGTATGTCGGTAATCTTCATATCAATAATTTAAGTTTGGCGCCAGCCACTTTTCTGCAAGCTCCATAGAGATGCCACGCATTTCTGCATAAGCCTCCACTTGATCTTTGGCCAATTTACCCACGGCGAAATATTTGCTTTCTGGGTGTGCGAAGTAATAACCGCTCACACTTGCCGCAGGGTACATGGCAAGACTTTCAGTCAATGACATCCCTATTTCTTCGGCCTTCAACAACTCGAATATGGTTTCCTTATCAAGGTGGTCTGGACACGCTGGATATCCCGGAGCAGGGCGAATCCCGCTATATTTCTCTGCAATTAGATCATCGTTGGTCAATTGCTCGTGTGGTGCATATCCCCAGAACTCGCGACGCATACGTAGGTGCAGGTATTCCGCCAATGCTTCTGCCAATCGGTCTGCCAATGCTTTTAACATCAATGCATTGTAATCATCCATGGCATCTTCAAAGCGCTTCAATGGACCTTCCATATCCAAGCCTGCCGTCACTGCAAAACATCCGACGTAATCTTGCACACTTCCTTCTGGCGCTACAAAATCTGCCAAGCTTTGGAATTTAGATTTCTCACCCGTCTGACGCAGCGCATAGAAACTGCCTAATTCACCGTTTTCGCCAAGCTTAATTTCTTCACCGGCACTGTTTGCGGGGAAAATCCCGTAAGCAGCTTTTAGCGTGAGCCATCCGCCTTTTTTGATCTCACGAAGCATGGCCTGTGCATCTTTAAAGAGCTTCTTGGCCTCTTCACCCACTACATTATCCTCAAGAATTCTTGGGTACTTTCCAAAAAGCTGCCAGGTCTGGAAGAACGGCGTCCAGTCAATGTATGGGACCACATCACCTATGGCAATATCGTGTACCTGTCTACTTCCAATGAATTTTGGCGTAGGAACTGTGGTTTTATCAAAGACCAATTCTGGCTTCTTTTTCTGCGCAAATTCAAACGGTACCAATGCTTTGCGCTCGCGTTGCTTCGCATACCCCTCTCTCACCTTTTCAAGAGAGGCTTTCTCTTGCAATACATAAGTAGGCCCTTCGCTTGAAAGCAGCTTAGAGCTTACACCTACTGCACGGCTCGCATCACTTACGTGCATTACCGCACCACTGTACTCTGGATCAATCTTCACCGCAGTATGCGCTCTCGAAGTCGTCGCCCCACCAATAAGCAGTGGAATGTGCATATTCATGCGTTCCATTTCCTTGGCGATGTGAATCATCTCATCCAAAGACGGCGTAATTAGTCCACTGAGTCCCAAGATATCTACCTGGTGTTCCTGAGCAGCTTGTAGAATCTTCTCTGGCGGTACCATCACCCCAAGGTCAATGATTTCAAAATTGTTACATGCGAGTACAACACCCACAATATTTTTACCGATATCATGGACATCGCCTTTTACGGTGGCAAGTAAAACTTTACCCGCGCTCGAGCTACCACCTTCAGCTTTCTCAGCTTCTAGGTAAGGCAGTAGATAGGCAACCGCCTTTTTCATGACACGGGCACTCTTGACTACCTGAGGCAAGAACATTTTCCCTTCACCAAAAAGATCACCTACGACATTCATACCGTCCATCAGAGGACCTTCGATAACTTCAAGCGGGCGTGCGTACTGCTGACGTGCCTCCTCTACATCATCATCAATGAACTCCGTAATCCCTTTGATCAGGGCATGCTGCAATCGCTTTGCAGCAGGCTCGTTACGCCACTCAAGGACTTTCGCTTCGTCTTTAGCAGTACCTTCAACGGTCTGTGCAAATTCAAGCAATCGCTCTGTTGCATCGTCTCTACGGTCGAGAAGTACATCCTCGATGTAGGTCATTAATTCTTTATCTACTTCCTCGTAAACCTCAAGCATCGTTGGGTTCACAATTCCCATGCTCATTCCGTTTTGAATGGCGTGGTACAAGAAAGAAGCATGCATAGCCTCTCTTACCGTATTGTTTCCTCTGAAGCTAAAGCTTACGTTACTCACCCCACCGCTCACTTTGGCATAAGGAAGATTTTCGCGGATCCATTTGGTAGCACGGAAAAAGTCCAGTGCATTTAAGCGGTGCTCCTCCATCCCCGTGGCAACCGGAAAGATGTTTGGATCGAAAATGATGTCCTCTGGTGGGAAGCCTACTTTTTCGGTGAGTACCTTGTAGGAACGCTCACAAATTTCAATGCGACGCTCGTAATTATCTGCCTGACCGTCCTCATCGAATGCCATAACAATGACCGCAGCGCCGAAGCGCTTGATAGTGGTAGCTTGATGGATGAATTCTTCTTCACCGCCTTTGAGTGAGATAGAATTGACCACACATTTACCTTGAACACATTTAAGTCCCGCCTCAATGATTTCCCATTTGGAAGAATCAATCATAACAGGAATGCGTGCGATGTCCGGTTCTGCCGCAATGAGGTTTAAGAAGGTCGTCATGGCTTCTACCCCATCGATCATACCCTCGTCCATGTTCACGTCTAAGATCTGAGCGCCGCCTTCAACTTGATCGCGTGCAATGTCTAAGGCTTCGTCAAACTTACGTTCCTTGATCAAGCGTAAAAACTTACGCGAACCTGTGACGTTCGTACGCTCACCAACATTGACAAAGTTGGTTTCTTCTGTAATTACGAGTGGCTCTAACCCACTCAAGCGCATTGGACGCGGTGGAAGGTTAGTGCTCATAGGTTCTCGGAGTGTAATTTTTAGATAAATCGGCGATGGCTTTAATATGTGCCGGTGATGTACCGCAACAACCGCCAATGATATTGATCAAATTCAAATCCAAATAATCTTTAATCTGCGCAGCCATTTGCTCTGGCGTCTCGTCGTATTCACCGAAGGCATTTGGCAAGCCTGCATTCGGGTGGGCACTAACAGCAAACGGCGCTTTAGCATCTAATGTTTGCAGATAAGGCATCAATTGTTTAGCGCCTAATGCACAATTCAATCCAACACTAAGTAGCGGGGAATGACTTACTGAGATTAAAAATGCCTCAGTGGTCTGGCCACTCAGTGTACGCCCAGAAGCATCGGTAATGGTACCACTCAACATGATTTCTACTTCCTTTCCGCTCGCTTCAATAGCATCTTGGGCGGCAAAAAGTGCAGCCTTTGCATTCAATGTATCAAAGACCGTCTCGATGAGGAGGATATCCACGCCTGCGTTGATCAGTGCAACGCATTGCTCGTAATAGGTACTTTTCAAGTCATCAAAAGTTACCGCTCGGTAGCCTGGGTTGTTGACATCAGGACTTAAAGAGGCCGTTTTGTTGGTTGGCCCAACAGATCCCGCAATGAATTTCGGGGCATCGCCACCGTTCGCATGGAAGCGCTCGATGGCTCGACGTGCGCAGGCAACAGCTTCTACATTGAGTTCTTCAACAAGGTCGCTCATGTGGTAATCTTCCATCGAAATGGAATTTGCATTGAACGTGTTTGTTTCTAGGATATCTGCCCCGGCCTCTAAATAGGCTAAATGGATGTCCTCAATAGCCTGAGGTTGGGTAAGTACCAAAAGGTCATTATTGCCTTTTAGTGGGTGTGCGTAATCCTTAAATCGATCACCACGGTAATCTTCTTCTTCAAACTTATACGCTTGGATCATGGTACCCATGGCACCGTCCAAAACCAATATTTTTTCTTGTAAAGCCTTTTTAACGCTCATCTCCTGTTGTGTTAGGTGGCTATAAAGAAAGGTGGAGACGCAACTGTGATCCGTATCATTCCTCTTGTTAAGAGGTGGGTTGTGGCACCCGGCACTTCCGGGTTGCCAAGACTTCACAGGGCCCAATCCCTCGGTCTTTCTTGATAGCGGCGTAAAATTAAAGCGATTTTTTGATTTTTTGTCGACTTGGGTTAGAAAAACTAAATTCTTTTCTACTTTTGAACCCGTGGAAGGATTTGACTGCTTGCAACCACAGTAAAAAATGCTAAATACAGACCAGCATCTCACTTGGCAAGCAGCCTTCTCCCCCCATTATAATTGATTTATAACAACCCTAATAAACAGGAAGAGATGTCATATTTCTTTACATCTGAAAGTGTCTCTGAGGGGCACCCAGATAAAGTAGCAGATCAGATTTCAGATTCAATCATTGACCATTTTTTGGCCTTTGATCCTAATTCCAAGGTAGCTTGTGAAACACTTGTTACTACTGGCCAAGTTGTGCTCGCCGGTGAGGTTAAATCAAATGCCTACCTAGATGTGCAGCGCATTACTCGCGGTGTTATTGAGAAGATTGGATATACTAAAAGTGAATACATGTTCGATGCCAATTCTTGTGGTATCCTAAGTGCTATTCACGAGCAGAGTGATGATATCAACCGTGGTGTAGACCGCGGTAATCCTGAAGATCAAGGCGCTGGTGACCAAGGTATGATGTTCGGATATGCTTCGAATGAAACTGAGAACTACATGCCTCTTGCATTGGATCTCAGTCACAGAATTCTTCAAGTATTAGCAGATATTCGTCGCGAAGCCACCGAGATTCCTTACCTACGCCCAGATGCTAAATCGCAGGTGACCATTCAATACAGCGACGACAATCGTCCTGAGCGTATCGAGGCAATCGTTGTGAGTACCCAACACGATGACTTTGATGCCAATGATGAAGTGATGCTTGCCAAAATCAAGGAAGACATCATAAACATCGTTATTCCACGCGTTAAGGCACAGCTTCCTGCCGATATCCAAGCCTTGTTCGGTGACGATATCAAGTACCACATCAACCCTACCGGGAAATTTGTTATCGGTGGGCCACACGGTGATACCGGGTTGACTGGTCGCAAGATCATCGTAGATACCTATGGTGGTAAAGGCGCACACGGTGGTGGTGCATTCTCAGGAAAAGACCCTTCTAAAGTAGACCGTTCTGCTGCCTATGCTACACGTCACGTTGCGAAGAACTTAGTTGCAGCAGGAGTATGTGACCAGGTACTTGTTCAAGTTTCTTATGCTATCGGCGTTGTTGAGCCTATGGGTGTATTCGTTGATACTTATGGAACTTCTAAGGTCGATTTCACCGACGGCGAGATTGCTGCCAAGGTCAAGGAACTTTATGACCTTCGTCCTGGCCTTATTGAGAAGAATCTCAAACTGCGCCAACCGATGTACAGCGAAACAGCTGCATACGGTCATATGGGTCGCAATAATGAGGTAGTGACTAAAACTTTCCTTTCAGCAGACGGCCAAACTGAGGTGAGCGCTGAAGTAGAATTGTTCACTTGGGAAAAACTCAATTACGTAGATACTTTCAAGGGCGCATTCGGTCTTTAAGAAGCGTTTAAATTCTTAGACCCCCGCGGGCTGCGCCCGCGGGGGTTTTTTATGCCCAAAATTTTTGGGGATCAAAAAAAACGGCGATCCTGGTGGATCGCCGTTTTAGCCGGTCAATACCCCCCTGGGGAGGTAGGAAACATAAAAATGAAAAGGAGCGAGAATTAAATGTCGACCGGCTGTGGGGTTACTGCGTTGATGGTGCGCTGAATCTCAAATGCAGTATTGCGCAAAGCCACTCGGCAGTTCTCAAGGTGCCCTAGGGCCTCCTCTACATGTTGCTTGTCACGACCGCGTAGGCCCATGACATGTTTGTTTAAATCTTGGAGTTTAAGTCCAACAAGTTCGTTTAGTACTTCCAGTTCTTTCGCTCCAGCCAACAAAGTGAAATCTTGTTCAAAAATGTTTTCTGTCATGATTATGAGTTTTAATCCTTTCTCCGAATATACATAAGACTTTCTACTTAAAATGAAATGCGTTCTTTCACTTACTCATTGTTTATAAACAGGTGAGCATAAAAACAAGAAACCCGGCGCGGATGCGCCGGGTTTCTTGTTTCTAGTAAAAAAGCTTGTCTTATTTCAATAACTCTACGCTACGGTTTACTACCCAGGTCTCTCCTGAGATTCGTAGCATGTACGTACCTGCCGGGAGCGTACTAAGGTCTAAGCTTCGTTGACCGCGCACTTCAGTAATGAATTGGCCCGTCATATTGTAGAGCGAAATACTCTCAACCTCAGCAGCTGTTTCAACCGTCAGTCTTCCCGTGGTTGGCACAGGATAAATGGTAAGGTCGTCAGGTGTACTTTCATCAAGTCCAATGCCGCTCAACACATCAATTTGCTGATTCTCACTTCCAGAACAACCTGCGCTATTCTGAGCCAACAAAGTCACGATGTACGTCCCTTTGTTTGCATAAGTGTGCTGCGGGTTCGGTGTGGTACTGTTATTACCATCACCAAAGAACCATTGCCAAGACACTGGGTACATGGAAGAATCTGTGAACTGAATAACCTGGCCAGCTTGAACCGATGTTGGGAAGGCAAAGTCTACGTACAATACGTCATTCAAAGTGACAGTCTTGTAGGTCGTATCAGAGCCACCGGTATTTGAGGTAACAAGCATAACATTGTAGGTGCCCGGTTTCGTGTACGTATGAGACGGATTTACTGCAGCTGAGAAAGTCCCATCGTCAAACGACCAGAAGTACTGCGATCCATTGGTACTCTCATTCGAGAACGTAATTAACCCCGTACAGCTATTTTGAACAGTGTATTGGTAATCTGCTACTGGTGCAAAAACTACGTTGGCTTGCATGGTGACCAATTGGACACTGTCATTATTTGCAAAAGTCAATATACCTGTTTCTAATCCCGGTGTAGTTGCTGTGAAGGTCACCGGCAAAATTGCAGAACCACCAGCCGAAATAGTCTGTGTAGTCCAACCAGGAACGAAATGCGAATTGTTACTTGTGATGTTGGTGATGCTAAGATCAGTACAACCATTGTTTTCAACAATGATTGAATCTACTTTAGGCTGCGTATCATACACGCTACCATAGTTTAGTGTGCCAGTACTGAGCTCCATATCCGGCTCACTCACCACATTCACCGTCATCGGAACGCTGTAGAATGGATCAGAAGGATCATTAGTTTCAAAGATCACACTGGTGTTATAGGTGCCTAAAGAAAGATTTGTAACCGTAACCAACAGTGATTTAGAAACCGAGTTTCCTGCAGTTAATGTACCAGAAGTCAAGCCTACTGGCGCTGCCCACGTTACTGATTTACGTTGTTTCACTCGAACCGTAGCCGTTTGGCCCGTCACACTCGTGTAGTTGTAAGAGTACAATCGAATATCACAGTATCCGGCAGTAATGGCATTACTCAACTGCCAGCCCGTAATGAAACCTGTGATGGTATCATTGGTGTAATCAGCAACATTATTATCGTAAAAAGTCTGAATATAACTGTTGTTCAAATAAAGGTAATAGTACTGATTCGTGTTGCTGTAAGCACCATTGAGAATGATCTCGTAGAACAGCGTATCAGAATCGATGATGTTGTTAAAAGAGAAGGTCAACTGGTTGGAGTAATTCGGTGCTGGATACAACCAAGTTTGAGTATAAGCACTATCATACACCTCTGCAACACTGACATCGTAAGTGAGCGATGCAGAGCCATTATTCGTAATAGTGTATGGCACTGTAGTAAAGCTGTTACACTTATTCACCGTCACGTTTATAGGATTAGGTGCTACCGCTATATCTGATGCGCCAACAATGGTTCCAGTTAAACACTTATACACCGTATCTGCATCCGTGTAGATTGAAAGCGTATCGCTTACAGCACCAATGGTTGACGAATAAAGACTCACAGGCACATAACCTGTATCACCTGGGGCAATAGCGACATTCGAAGACGACGCTGAGAAATCTGATCCGCCAGTAGCCACGCTTGAGATGGTCAAAGTATCACATCCCAAATTGTACACAGCGACATCGCGAACGTGCGTCATGTTTTGGAACGAACTGCCCCACGCCTCACATCCAGCATCTAGATCACTCTCCCCTTTACCGTTAACGGTTAGTGTCACAGGAATACTAAAGGTGCCGCCTGTTGGGTCATTGGTCGTAACCGAGATGCTCAAATTATGAACGCCAGCATCTAGACTATCCGAGTATGCAGTACCACTTATAATGGTGGTATCACCTCCACTGGTAGTTCCCAGGTTATTCGCAAAGGAAATCCAGTTCAAACCGGTGGACTTATCTGACAAAGTGGTGGTCAGAATATTGCTCATCATAGTCTCTATTTCCGTATACACCTGATTCCAGTTGTATGCAAAGTAAATGAGCTCACCATCACCGATCGGACTAACCGTCAAACCGTGTGAATAGTAAGAATAATACACTAGTTGCTGCGTACCCGTATTCGTAATTCTAGCATTCATTGCAGCACTTTGGGCTGTAAAACTAGAAGGCAAGCCTTGCGTATACGGATGGTTCAACGTTGTATTCACATAATGGGTGTAGTTCGTGTAATTACCGTAGTAGTATCCTGAGATAAAATCCATCGAAAGTATATCACTGACAAAAGCTGATCCAATAATGATCATCTTACCGCCATCGTTGATGAACGTCTCCATATCATCCTCAATGTTGGTGTAATCTGATGCTGAAGGCGATGATGTGATTGATGGGAATATCACTACATCGGCCCAACCAAGCTCGGCTACAGCAGCACTAAGCGTGGTCACTGACTTGATATTCATGTCCGACACACCATCCAGGTAGTTGTCTAATTTGGTCAATAACGCAGGATATACGCTGTAATTCACCATCAAAACATTGAGCACTTCGCCAGAGGTTACTGACCAGTCAAGACTAGTGCCTGAGGCCGTGTTAGCAATTGGGAATGTGAATGCCACTGAATCGCCACAATTCACCGTAGACAAAGAGATCGGGTTAGTGTTTACCCAAGCATTTGGTGCCTCTGCTACATAACCGTTGTAACACAATGGCCAGGTCGTGTCGGAAGTATTTACAAAAACGGTGTCCGTTATAGCTCCTACGGTTGTAGGACTAATAGTCACAATTACCCAACCGCTATCGCCAACGCCTATTTCGCTATATGCTGCTGAGGCACTAAATATGGCGTCAGTTGAAGACAAAGAATTGAAGTACAAGCTGTCACAACCTAAATTTTCAACAAAAACACTATCCACATAAGTGCCGCCTTTGACTAAGGTATCTAGGTCATAACACATCGAACGGTTGATGTATGTTTCAGAAACACCGTCAAGGGTCAGATTTACGGTAATATCCATTACTGAATCTACAGGATCATTTGAACTTACATAGGCAGAATACTGATACGTTCCTTCCATCAAGCTATCTGTGTAAATCTTCATCACTACCAACTGTGAGTCAGCAGCGGCAACAGTGCCGGTAGTAGGATCGAACACCAAGGTAGAAGGGTTTGAACATGGTATGCCACAATTCGCACTAAATTGAGCCATCTGAGTGCCTAAATTCGTTGCAGATGTATTGGAGTAAGAAGCTATTGTTGTTCCGTTCTCGATAACATTAAGGCCGATTTCAGACTTATAACTACCCGTAGCTGTAACAACTATTCGGTAGGTCTCTCCGGAACACAACATTACGCTCTCATTAAATAATGAACCGTAATAAAAGGTGGTTCCCAGCGTGTAGAGAACATTGCCATCGGAATCGATTAAATCGACTTTAGCCCCATTCCAGCCATCACCATAAGAATCCGTGAGTTGGATGGTAAAAGGACAAGCCGGAGGTGCTACTGTGGGCACACCTTCATTTTCAAAAGTCAAAGATTGCTGACCGTTATTATAAATCCAATAAGATACATCGACAGTATCCGGACAGCCATTCACAGAAAGGTTGAAGACCGTTGAATCCAAGGCTATCGAAGGTGCATCAAAGGCATATGCTTTAAAGTATCTCGTAAAACTGCTGTCCGGAGTATATACTATAAAGCTATCTATATAGGTTCCTGCAGACGGGGCAGTGAATTGGGCATATACATACCCAGTATCACCATCTGAAATAGAATTCATAGAAGCCATAAAATCCGTACTCGCCTCTACCAATGAGTCTACTTGAAGATCAGCACAACCGGTATTCAATACCATCATGGAGTCATTATAAAGCTTACCTGAGGCAACATTGCCAAAATCTAGGGTATCCGATAATGTGTTGAATTCATAGCTACCTTCAACCGTGGCTATTACTGGTATAGTATCATTATTAATGGTCGTATCGTTCGAAGAAACAACTACACTGGAGTAATACTGGCCACTGGTCAAACCAGTTGCGTCAAATTGCAGGCTGAACGTTGTGCTATTACCACCAAGAACAGTCGCTGAGCTCGGACTAATGGATAGAGTGGCACTATTGGAACCAAAACCAATTTTAATATCATCCAGATATACTAAATCGGATGAATAATCATTGACGAGCCTTAAATAGCTCGCATAGTTGGCATTGACGTTTGTCGTAGGATTCAAGAACTTATATGAATTGTGATACGTACCGTCCAGGTATAAATCAAACGTCTCATTAGCCCAGTCAATATTCTTGTATTCAATAAGCGCCCAGTTACCGAGACTATTAGTGATATACTCAAATCCCAAAGAACCGCTCAGGGTTCTGCGTCTAATCCCTAATCTACCGTCAGAATACCAGAAAGTATATCCAAGAATAGAAGGGGCATAAGTGTTATCACTGGCCATTTGGAATTTACAAGCTCTATAAGACGAGGTAGAAGCTTTGGTTCGATAAGCAAAATATGTTGGTTGAAATCCCGGGCCAGCACCAGCTACTGGAATGGTCATTACCTCTGAAGACGAAGCACTTGTTACACTCAGAGCATGAGACCCCTGAGCCGCCGAAGTAGTCCTTGTGATAGTTGCATAACCAGACGACATAAATGCGCCTTCCGTATCATTATCAAAATGTATGTGTTCCGACACAGCCGTATCATACACCTCGACATCCAAAGTAAGCGGCCCTGCACCTGTGCCATTTGATAGTGTCCAATATTCTGTTGCAATGGTGTTACATGCTACCGTCATATTGATTGTATCGTCGTACGATTGAATATCAGGACCATTCGAAATGGTGATGGTCGAAGTGATAGTATCCGAAGAATTACAATTTGACTCGATCAAGGTAATGGTCTGCGTACCTGAAGAAGTGTAATTGTGCGTAGGATTCTGCGCCGTGCTAGTACTGCCATCCCCGAAATCCCAAAAAGAAGAACCCCCATTTGAAGAGGTGTTCACGAATTGGATTGGGGTATTATAATTCTGGCTCTGGGCCGCGTACGTGAAATTTGCCGTTGGCGCGGTGGTCCCAGAAGTCGACCAATTCGCTACAAACCCTGCCGAATGTCCCCAATAATTGGTGTAAAATCTAATGGTCAATGCGCCTGAAGGAGCAGTGATGGTAGTTGGCGTTGAAGTAGAAGAATAATATCCCAGATAAGTCGAAGATGTCCCGACTCCATCATAAACCTGAATAAAATCGCTTGAGTGATACAAACTCCAGGTAGTGAATGTCAATGTTACCGTATCGTTTCCAGGCGGATCAATAATTACATAGCCGTTGTTGTAAGCGGTGTAGTTTCCATTGATACCTCCGCCGTCAACTAAAATCCCAGAACATTCTGTCGTGGTGTCCGTTGAGCCATCAATAGGCATGTTCAGGATAGTAGTTTGGCCGAAAAGGCCTAGTGGCAATAACATTGCCCACAAAAAGCGTAAGCGCATAGGTTTCTATTTTGATAAAGCAAATATACATCGATATGCAATCAAAGCGCCCTCAAATGAGTAAACGCAAAACTTCATTGAAAACATTGATAATCCTCAGTAATTCCTTTGGCTTCTACACCCTATTTTTGTGCACAGAATAATAGCTATTCGTTTATGATCCAGACAGATCTTCTCATCATTGGCGCAGGACCTACGGGCTTGTTTACAGTCTTTGAAGCAGGACTTTTGAAAATGAAGTGTCACCTGATTGATTCGTTGCCACAACCGGGCGGTCAACTTGCCGAGATTTATCCAAAGAAACCTATTTACGACATCCCGGGTTTTCCAACCATAGATGCGGGTGAATTGGTCGATAATCTGATGGAGCAAATCAAACCGTTTAACCCAGGTTTCACACTAGGCGAGAGCGCTGTTACTATCGATAAAGACGATGAGGACCAATTCATCGTGACCACAGACAAAGGCACACAGCACCGTGCGCCTTCTGTTGCCATAGCAGGCGGGCTAGGTGTATTCACACCGCGCAAACCTCCTATTGCCAACATTACAGATTTTGAAGATAAAGGCATCAAATACATCATCAAGGACCCAGAGGTTTATCGCGGCAAGAAAGTGGTGATTTCAGGCGGTGGTGATAGCGCCTTGGACTGGACCATCTTCTTGGCAGAGATTGCTGAGGAAGTGAGCCTAGTCCACCGTAGAACTTCTTTCAGAGGACACTTGGACAGCGTAGATAAAGTCATGGCTCTGGCTGAAGCCGGTAAGGTGAACCTCATCACTAACGCAGAGGTCAAAGAGGTGGCTGGCGGCGAAACGCTTGAATCTGTAACTATCCATGCAAAAGACGGGAGCAAAACAGAGGTTGAATGTACCGACTGGTTGCCGCTTTTCGGTCTTACTCCTACCCTAGGACCTATTGGAGATTGGGGATTAGAAATTGAGAAAAACTCTATTGTAGTAGATAATGCCACGGATTACAGCACAAATATTGAAGGCATCTACGCCATAGGCGATGTCAACACGTATCCTGGTAAGCTCAAGCTTATCCTTTGTGGATTCCACGAGGGTACCATCATGGTTCAAAGCGCCTTCAAGCGTGCCTATCCAGATAAGAAACTATCATTCAAATACACTACCGTAATGGGCGGTGTAGGCAGTCTAGAATAAGATGAGTGCAGATATCAATATCGTTGTTGTTGACCGTGAAGGTCAAAGTCATGAACTCGTTGCTCCAACGGATATGAACATGAACCTCATGGAGGTTTGTAAATCCTACGAGCTGCCTGTAAAAGGTACTTGTGGTGGAATGGCGATGTGTGCCTCGTGCCATTGCTATGTTGAAAGCGATCATCAGCTCAAAGAACCTTCGGACGACGAGGAGGACATGCTCGATCAAGCATTTTTTGTTGAAGACAACAGCCGATTGGGGTGTCAGATTTTCATGCATCCTGACCTCGAAGGTCTTGCCGTTACCCTTGCGCCTGAATCTGAATAAACAGGCTTTTATTCGTGGCAATTCTTGAGTTATCTTTAGCTCCTCACAGAATTGAATTCCATGAAAAAAATATTCTCCTTCAGCCTATGTGTTGCCCTTTCTTTTACGGCGGTAGCGCAACAATCAATTACCCTTAGTGACCTTTGGCAGCGCTACTCTTTCTACGCCGGCGGCATCAGCGGATTGCGCAGCATGAATGACGGTGCACACTATTCGGCCACTACACAAAAAACCATTGACAAATACAGCTACGAGAGCGGCGAAAAAGTAGCCACACTTTTCGATATCGCATCGGTAGAAGGATTGAACAGTTTCGATGGGTATTCATTCAACGCAGATGAAACTGCTGCCCTTTTAGAAACAGAAACAGTCGGTATTTACAGATACAGTTCTCGCAGTGTGGTTTGGTTGGCCGATTTTAATTCGGGTACTGCTAAAAAACTACGCGACGAAAAGGTGCGCTATGCTACCTACTCACCAGATGGCCAGCACGTGGCTTACGTCCTAGGCAATAATCTATATGCGTATGACATCGCAACAGATGCACATATTCAAATTACTAAGGACGGGGCTTTTAACAGCATCATCAATGGTGCAACGGACTGGGTCTACGAAGAAGAATTTGCCCTAGTTAGTGCCTTCTGGTGGTCTCCGGATTCACGCTACATCGGCTTTTTACGCTTTGACGAGAGCAATGTCAGGAGTTTCAATATGGATGTTTACGGGAATAAATTGTACCCCAACCCATATACCTTCAAATACCCGAAGGCTGGTGAAGACAATAGTGTAGTTACCGCACATCTATGGGACAGCGAAAACGGAAGCGTCCGTCAGGTGCTTGATAAGACGCCTTACGAATACCTACCACGTACAAAATGGTCCGATGATCGCACGTGGGTGATTCAAAGCATGAATAGGCTGCAGAATGACCTCAAGCTCTATGCGGTAGATGCGCCAAGTGGTGAACATGCCCTACTCTACCAAGAGACTGACGAGAAATATCTTGAAATCAATGATGAATTGTACTTCCTAGAAGACGGCTCATTTATCATGCTGAGCGATAGAGACGGCTGGAACCACCTGTACCATATCAGTGCACAAGGCAAAGTAAAGCGTCAGATTACCTCCGGCGATTTTAACGTTACTTCGTTCTACGGTATCGATGAAAACAAGCGTTTGTATTACCAGAGCTCGGAGATGAATGCTACTGAGCGTAACATCTACAGCATCCGCATCAATGGTCGTAGCAAAAAACTGCTCACCAGCGAAAAAGGAACGCACCGTGGCACCTTTACTAACGATTTCAGCTTATTCGTAAATACCTACAGTGCCGAAGGGGTACCGCCGGTGGTCACACTTCGAAGCAACGACGGCAGCATCGTTCGTACACTCAAAGAAAACAAACGCGCTGAGGCTGCATTGGAAGCATACACTTACTCACCGAAAGAATTTTTCACAGTTAGTACGCCAACCGGCGGTGACCTCAACGCTTGGATGATCAAGCCGGTGGACTTTGATGCAAATAAAACCTACCCAATGTTCATGTTTGTCTATGGTGGCCCTGGCCGTCAGACCGTTGAGAACAGCTATGACGCATTTAATGGTATGTGGTTCCAGATGCTTGCGAATGAATACGACATGATTGTCGTTAGTGTAGACAACCACGGAACCGACGGGCGTAGTGAAGAATTTAAGAAAAGTACCTACGGTCAAATGGGGAAACTAGAGACG
>JAAZVU010000029.1 GCA_018623275.1 Flavobacteriales bacterium | reverse complement strand
CTGGGAAGATGAAACTCGTTTTGGCGGCTTTGGAAAATGGTCGCCTTCACTGCTCGAGGAGGCCAAGAAGTTTGAGCTAACTACGGGAATACCACTGGATCCCAACTACAACGCAAAGGTGTGGGCATACCTCCAACGCACCAGCTTACAAGGAAAAGTGGTGTGGATTCACACCGGTGGTGTTCGATTCTAACGGACAGATTCGAACAATCGGAGCACTTCTTGCTCTACCTCTTCACTGTCCCAATTCTCCTCGACACCATCCATGGCTAGAATTTCTTCCATGATTCGATCGTGACGCTCTCCTTCGGCTTTTGCTTCATGGTACGGGATGTTGGTGAACTTCACTAGAGTGTAGAGCGGCGTCCATTTGTCGGGATGATTGGCTTGCACCTTACGCTCTATTTTTTTACGCAATTGGAAGCTTGGATCCGCCACCAAGTCACGCATTTCAATGAAGTTTCTCAAGCTCAAGTCTACCAAAGCATTACCCGCAGGAACACGTTGTTCTGTATAGATCTCCAGTACTTTTTTCATGTCCGAATCTCCGTGCTCATCGAGTAACTCCAAGAACACTCGAACATCTTCTAGCGATCCATTCATACCCTCTCCATAGAAAGGTACGGTAGCGTGTGCTGCATCACCAATGAGCATGGTATTCGCACCCCAGTGGTAAGGATTGCAACGAATACAAACTAGGGCTGAGGTTGGGTTGTTTTCCCATTGCTCCTCAAGATCTGGGATTAAAGGAATGGCATCCTTGAAATATTTTTCGAAGTAACGCATGCCGTCTGCCCCGGTATTGAGGTGGTCCAACCCGTATTCTCCATCAAACGGTGCAAAAACAGTTCCGGTGAAACCGTTGTCGGTATTGGCCAGTCCCATCAACATAAATTCTCTGCGTGGCCAGATGTGCAGCGCATCGATATTGAGTTGAGGTGCTCCGTTTTGGTCGGCAGGTATGTGTACCTCTTTGTACCCGCTATCTATGAAGTCTTGGCTGTAATTGAACCTAGGTTGCTTCATTAAAGCATTGCGAACAGAAGAATTGGCACCATCACCTCCAACGATAAGGTCGGCTGAATAGGCGTTTAGCTGCTCGCCTTGCTTCATGTGAACAGTCCCTTTGTTGAAATCGACATGTTCGCAGAAGGAATTAAAGGTGATGTTTACGTTCGGCAGTGCTTCGGCCAACTCCACTAAAGTTTTATTGAATTCGCCACGGCTGATGCTGTGAATGGCTTTGTTGTCAATGTTGTAGGCGAAGTAACTTTCGTTGCCCTCAAGATCGTGGATTTGACGCCCGTATGCCGGGACCACAATCTTACGAATCTCTTCCTCTATGCCGGCGTAGGCCAATGCCGTCCAACCCCTATGGCTGACGACAAGGTTGATGGATCTTCCCGAGCCGTAACTGGATTTGCGAGGGTCAGGTCGTTTTTCAAAAACTTGAACTTCATAGCCTTTTTTACCCATAGCATAGGCCATGTACGATCCTGCTAGCCCGGCGCCTACAATGATTACTTTCTTCATGCCTATTGTGCTTTGAGGTAGTTCAACAAGATTTCACCAAAGGCGCGAATGTCCTCGAAGTTGTTGTAGAGCGGAACGGGTGCCATGCGGATGACATTAGGTTCTCGCCAATCGGCAATAACGCCGTGCTCCATCAAATAATCAAACAGCGGTCTTCCGTAGCCGTGAACGAGCAAGGATATTTGTGCGCCGCGTTCCTCCTTAGGAGTGATTATTTCAAAGTTGCTATTGGTTTCTTTGGCAATGAATTCAAGAACCTCTTGTAAATACGAGGTCAATTTTTTGCTCTTTGCACGCAGGTTTTCTACTCCCGCCTTATCAAACAAATCTAGGCTTGCACGAAGCGGAGCCATCGCCATTACTGGGACATTTGAAAGTTGCCAAGCTTCTGCCGTAGGTATTGGCTTAAAAGTCTCGGGCATTTCGAATCTTGTTTCCTTATCGTGCCCCCACCATCCTTCGAAACGAGGGATATCGGCCTTGCCGTGGTGGCGTTCGTGCACAAAGTATCCTGCTGTTGCTCCAGGGCCTGAATTGATGTATTTGTAATGGCACCACGCGGCGAAATCTACATTCCAATCGTGCAATTTGATATCGATATTTCCTGCGCCGTGCGCCAAATCCCAACCGACCGTAATGCCTTTGTTTTGTGCATAGGCGGTAAGGTGTTTCATATCCATCACTTGACCGGTGTAGTAATTTACCCCGCCGATCATCATCATGGCGATTTCTTCTCCATGAGCATCAATAGCAGCCGTGAAGTCCTCCTTGCGAATGTGGTGTTCACCCTCGCGTGGTCCCACCTCGATAAGGTGTTCTTTTGGGTTAAGCCCATGGTAGCGAAGTTGAGAAGCCAATGCGTATTGATCTGAAGGGAAAGCTTTGGCTTCGCACAAAATCTTCGTTCGCTTGCCTTCCGGACGAAAGAAGCTTACCATCAACAAGTGTAAGTTGTTTGTCAGCGACCCCATAACCACAACTTCTTCAGGTTTGGCACCTACAAGTTTTGAAAGGCTTTCCGAAAAGAATTCATGGTACGGCATCCACGGGCGACGGGCATGAAAATGTCCTTCTACGCCCCAGTTTTTCCAATCTTCAAGCTCTTCTTCAAGGTATTTTTCAGCCAATTTTGGCATCAGCCCCAAGCTGTTGCCTGTGAAATATAGCGTTTGCTTGCCGTCAATTACAGGAAGGTGAAATTCGTTACGGAAGTGGGCCAATGAATCGTTGGCATCTAATCCTTTTGCGTATGCTGGGTCAAGTACATTCATGGTTGTAATATGGGTGCATTAAAGGTAGGGTAAAAGCAATACTAAGCCCAATAAGAACCACGGCAAACCTTCAATGAAGAAAGAGTAATATAAATCGCCTAATTCTGCGCGTGCCACAATTATAACGACCGCGAATAATAGGTAGAGTAAAAAGGTGCTTATCAGTGGAAGGCCAAATACGAGCACCATCAGGGCATAACTCATCCATATGCAAGCGTGTGCCAAATAGATGCTGTTTCTTGGACCGATGATATGAGGTAATGTTTTTATGCTTTGCGCATCTAGTTTTACATCGCGAACATCAAAAGGGATGGTTAGTGCCATGGTCCAAAGGAATCGTTCCAAAAGCCAACACCATCCATTGTGACCGTTCCAAATTGCCGGAAGAAATCCTGTGGTGAATGCCCAAACGAAAGCAATTACAAAGAGCTTCAAGCCAGGAACAGAGCGTAAACCACCTCCTTTGTTTTTCATGATCCAAGGCAGTGGATACAAGAGAGCAACTGCAGCGCCAATCAGATAATGCAGAAACAATTCAAAAGAACCAATGCGTACGAGTTCTATAATGGCGAATGCTGCACCTCCGACAATGCTCAGTTTTGTGAGGTTGGGCATGCTTTTTCTCCAAGCCGTAATTTTCGAGGTGGACTGACTCTCTGAAGGGCCTTCAAAATAACGCGCGATACCATAGATCACTAGCGTGCCTGCAGCATTAAGTATTGCAAGGCTTTCATGGTGAGCGTCAATGAGGATTTCGGTGATACGAGTTAGTGCATAAACGGCACCGGCTACCCAAAAATTGGCATAGACGAAGACACGCAGGAAGCCTGCAAAATTGTTTATAAACCCGTTGAAACTTCTTTCCATTCTCGCGTGTTAAAAATACGTAATGAATAGAATGTGTGCTGTATTTTTGTAGCACTAAAAATCAACCCTTTATGAAGCGCAATTCATTTGCCTACCGCCACATCGGACCGAAAGCTGTAGACGTTGATAGGATGTTGTCTACCATCGGAGTGGATTCAATCGATGCACTGATTGAGCAAACGGTACCTGCTGCCATTCGAGCAACCAAGGAATTAGATTTAAGTGAACCTATGACAGAAGCCGAATTCGGTGCTCATATTACCGCATTAGGTGAAATGAATTCTGTGTTCAAAACGTACATCGGAATGGGTTACCATCCGACAGTTTTGCCGGGCGTTATCCAAAGAAATATATTGGAAAACCCAGGATGGTACACCGCTTATACTCCTTATCAAGCTGAGATTGCTCAGGGTCGCTTAGAAGCTTTGATGAACTACCAAACCATGGTGGTTGATCTAACGGGAATGGAGTTGGCAAATGCATCACTTCTCGACGAAGCCACAGCAGTAGCGGAGGCGATGAGCATGTTCTACGGGGCAATGCCGCGTGCGAAGAAAAAGGCAGGCGCGAATAAATTCTTCGTGGACAACAATACGTTCCCACAGAGCATTGCGCTTTTAAAAACGAGAACGGAGCCAATTGGAGTAGAATTGGTTTTCGGTGATTATAGAACATTCGAGCCAACTGAAGAATTCTTTGGTGCGATGGTTCAATATCCAAATGCAGACGGTTCGGTAGAGGATTACCGCGCTTTTGCAGCAGGATGTAACGAAGCAGGTGTACAGCTTGTCGTAGCAGCAGATTTGTTGTCTTTGACACTTCTTACCCCTCCGGGAGAATGGGGTGCTGATGCCGTAGTTGGTACCACACAACGTTTCGGTATTCCACTAGGATACGGCGGTCCTCATGCTGCATATTTTGCAACTAAAGAGAGCTACAAGCGTCATATCCCAGGTCGTATCATTGGTCGTACTATTGATACAGATGGCAATCCTGCCTTGCGTATGGCATTGCAGACCCGCGAGCAACACATTAAGCGCGACAAAGCAACATCCAACATCTGTACTGCACAGGTTTTACTTGCAGTAATGGCGGGTGCTTATGGTGTATACCACGGTCCAGAAGGGTTGATGGATATCGCTGAGGCCATTCACTTGAAAACAGCAACCTTAAATGCTGCAGTAAAAGGAATGGGATTGAGTCAAAGCAATGAGTACTTCTTTGATACCTTAAAGATTAGCTTGAACAATAGTGATGCCTCTGCATTGAAAGCTTTGGCTGAAGATGCTGAAATAAACTTCAACTACATAGACGCGAAGACTGTTGGGGTTTCGTTAAACGAAACAACCACGGATGCGGACGTTGCAGAGATCATCGCTGTATTTGTTCAGGCAGAAAAGGCTGCTGAAATCACTATGGACGACCTCAAGATGGCTATCCCTAGTGAACTTGCACGTAGCACTGCCTTCATGACAAACGAGGTTTTCCACAGTTACCGCAGTGAGACTGATATGATGCGCTACCTAAAATATTTGGAGCGCAAAGATTTAGCCTTGAACCACAGCATGATTTCATTGGGTTCTTGTACCATGAAGTTGAATGCGGCATCAGAAATGATTCCACTTTCGAATGCTTCTTGGAACGGACTTCACCCATTTGTTCCTACTGAACAAGCGGCAGGATACATGCAGGTGATCGAGGAGCTTGAAAGAGATTTGTCTGAGATTACTGGGTTTGCAGCTACTTCATTGCAGCCAAACTCTGGTGCTCAAGGTGAGTATGCTGGTCTCATGGTCATTCGTGCCTACCACCATGCTAATGGCGACCACCACAGAAATATTGCACTTATCCCATCGTCAGCGCACGGTACGAATCCGGCTTCTGCAGTTATGGCAGGGATGAAGGTAGTTGTTGTAGGTTGTGACGAGCACGGAAATATTGATGTTGATGATCTTAGAGCGAAGGCAGAGCAGCATAGCGAAAACTTGAGTTCTTTGATGATCACCTATCCATCAACGCACGGTGTATTTGAATCAAGTATCAAGGAAATTACAAGCATCATCCACGAGCACGGCGGCCAAGTCTATATGGACGGTGCCAACATGAATGCTCAGGTAGGATTGACTTCTCCGGGACTTATTGGTGCTGATGTATGTCACTTGAATTTGCACAAGACCTTTGCCATTCCTCACGGAGGCGGCGGTCCAGGTATGGGACCAATTTGTTGTGCCGCGCACCTTGCGCCGTTCCTTCCAAAGCACGATGTGATTGAGATGGGTGGTGACCGGGGTATTTCGAGCATCTCTGCTGCTCCATGGGGTTCTGCATTGATCCTTTTGATTTCTTACGCCTACATCAAGATGCTGGGTAGCGAAGGATTGACAGACAGTACAAAATATGCAATCCTCAATGCCAATTATATTAAGGAGCGCCTAGCGGGTTCATTCGATGTATTGTACACGGGCGAAAATGGCCGTTGTGCGCACGAGATGATCTTGGATTGTCGTCCGTTCAAACGCGATGCAGGTATCGAAGTAACTGACATTGCTAAGCGATTGATGGACTACGGTTTCCACGCACCAACAGTAAGCTTCCCTGTAGCAGGGACAGTTATGGTAGAGCCTACGGAAAGTGAAGGTATTGCTGAGCTTGATCGCTTTTGTGATGCGATGTTGAGCATTCGTACAGAGATTGCGGAGATTGAAAACGAAGAGGTGGATGCAGGAAATAACGTAATGAAGAATGCGCCTCACACGCAGTACATGATCTGTGGTGACGATTGGAATTTCCCGTATTCACGTTCAAAAGCTGGATTCCCACTTCCATTTGTCAATGACAATAAATTCTGGCCGACTGTACGCCGTGTAGATGATGCCTACGGTGATCGTAACCTCGTTTGTACTTGTGAGCCTATTGAAACCTATATGGAGGAAGCCGAAGCGTAAGCAAAGCAGATTCTTAGAACTAAAAAACCCCCGCGGCGTAGCCGCGGGGGTTTTGTTTTTTAGCTGAAATTTTTTGGACCTACTTGGTTGCAATGGCCCTCATATCTGCACCGGTAGGCTTCTGGTACAGCGCAAGATCAAAGTGGCGCGTTGCCGCATAGAGGTGGTCGAAAATGTCGGACATGATGCCTTCGTATACGGCCCACTCTGTGGTGGCGGTGAAGCAGTACACTTCTATTGGGATGCCTTCGGTGGTAGGTTGCAATTGGCGGACCATGAGGGTGAATTCATTATTGATGCCGCTATGATTGCTCAAATAGAATTCAATGTACTTTCGGTACAGGCCAATATTCGTTTGGCGGCGACCATTGAGTAAGCTTGCGCCTTGGATATCTTTCTCCGCGTTGTTTTGGTCAATCTGACTCTGGCGCTCGTTCATGAACGGTGCGATCAAATCTATTTCTTTCAGGGCATCCATCAATCCTTCATCGAGGTGACGAATGGAAGTGATGTCGATGTGTATGTTTCGCTTGATGCGTCGAGCACCGCTCTCTGACATTCCTCGCCAATTCACAAAACTGTCTTGCACAAAAGCAGTGGCCGGCACAGTACTTACGGTCTTGTCGAAATTTTTCACCTTAACAGTAGTCAGGTCGATACTCAATACGTCGCCATCTACGCCGTATTTGGAGAAGGTGATCCAATCGCCCACCTTGACGAGGTCGTACATGTGAATCTGAAAGTTAGCCAAAAGACCTTTAATGCTGTCTTGGAATACAAGAATGAGGATGGCTGTGGTTCCCGCGAAGGCACCCAATATTGCCCCGGCTGAGGTGCCGGTTAAGATGGAAATAAGAGAGATGGCCGCGCCAAAGAATGCTAGTAAGCGAACGACTTGCGAGATCGTGCGAATAGGAGTATTAGTGTACTTCTCGTTTTGGCTGAGCCAATTTTCCAATGCGCGTAAAGTGCGGTTGATGACCGTGACTACGAGGATGAGAATGTAGATGACCACCGCTTTTTCAAAGTAGGGAATCACGCGTGGAACATCGCTCAATATGTAATTAAGGCTGTTGTAGACAATGGCCGCTGGTACCAAGTGGGCGAGACCTTTGAAGACTTTTTGCTCAAAGAAGTAGTCGTCCCAAGTAGCCTTGGTGCGCTTCACAGCAGCATGAATGAGGCTGACGAGAATACGCCTCGAAAGAAAGTCGGCCAATAATGAAATAAGGGCCAATAGGGCTACATCAATACCGAGTGCGATCCACTCGATGTAGCGTTCGTCGACATTTTGGTTGGCGAGCCATTGGCTTGCCCAGTGAATTTTATCCATTAGAACGGGTGGAACATAGTTACGCTATCAAATCTAACTGAAGTTGCGTAAAAATATCCCAATCCGAAAACGGTTGTATCATCTTGTCTGCGAATATTTCCAATCTGCGGGCTGTACGGCACTGCAAATAGACCGCCGCTGTTGACGTTGTTGGTCATGATCGTGAGATAGTCGAACAGGTCCATGGAGATGGTACGAGTTTCAAAAACGAAGTTGATCAAGGTGTCGCGGTACACAGTGTATGGAGGGCCAATGAAGTTTAATCGGCCAATTTGTGGTCCCTCGATGAACTGCTCGTCGTTGTAAATATTGATGCTCGAAGCCAGGCTTATTTCTGTTTCTTGCGGCTCAAATGGTCCCATCAATCCGTTCGGCGCATAGATCTTGGTAGTCGAGTAGGATTTTACCCAGTAGGCATTACCTGCGCCGGCAGGGTCATTGAAGAATTGGTACGGGCTGTAGAAAGCTGAATCGGCATCTTTGTAATTCACAGTATCGTCCACTCTAAAGTCGTAGTACACGGAATCCCCCTCAAGAATAGGGAAAAGGGGAGCGATCAATGTGAAAGGTTCATTACAACGGTCCAAGGTACTTTCCCAAGTACCAGAAGCCTCTCCGTAGGTTGAAGGAACAACAACTTCCACGCGGTAAGAGTGCCCTGGAGTGCTCAAGAAATCTAGGTTTTCATAACGGCCACTACTCACCTCTGTTAAGGTGCCCAAGGTGGAATCTCCGTCAAATAGCGTTACAGTAGCGCCTTCAATACCGGTGAATGCACCGTTATCTAGATACGGGTTACTCAATCTAAGATCAACGTAAGCGCCCATGGTATCCACGTCAGTTATGGCACCTGAGATGCTAACTGCAGAGGCGCTGTTATAAGCGTCTGTTCTCACTTTATCAGTAACATCCGTTTCACAAGCGGCGAATGCAAGAGCGATAATCGGTAGTACAAGTAGTTTCTTCATGGCCGATTAAAAGTTTAATGTGTAGGTAATGGTTGGAATGGCTGTAGCGAAGATGCTAAGCTGCGTTGCTTTCGTTTCTCCTGTGGCGTTACCATCGTCGTCTAATACTTCTTCGAAGAAGATGCTGAAGGCGTTCTTGCGAGCGTAGGCATTGTAGACACCAAAGTTCCAGCTGCCTTCCCAATCGCGGTCCTTCTTATTTGGGATCTTAACGTCCATACTCAGATCTAATCTGTGGTAGGCAGGTGTACGGGCGTTATTTCTTGTAAGAGAGAACGGGTAGAGAATACCGTCAAACTCACTTTTTGCCTCAGGGTAGGTGTATGGCTTACCCGTTTGGTAAATGAAGGAGCCGGAGAAGCTGATATTAGGTTTCCAAGCATAAGCTGCAACTAATGCAAAATCATGCGGTTTGTCCTGTGCAGCAGCGTACCACTCTCCGAAGTTGATCCACTCGTCTGGAGTGGCGCCAAGGTCGACTTGGAGTTCAGAGCGGCTGTAGGTGTAGGCGATCCAACCGGTGAGCGCGCCTACTTTTTTATCAAGCTGTACTTCCACACCGTAGCTGCGTCCGCGACCGGTCATGAGGTCCACTTCGATGTTATCTACACCGGTAGGTTGTGCACCGTTTTTGTAATCGACGAGGTCGCGCAAGCTTTTGTAGTAAGTCTCAACGCTTAGCTGCCATTCTCCATCTTTGAAGTTTCTGTTTATACCCGCGGCAACTTGGTCTGCGGTACCCGGATTGATGTAATTTCCTGCAGGTCTCCAAGTGTCAATAGGAAGAGATGAGGTGGTGTTCGAGATGAGGTGGATGTACTGACGCATGCGGTTGTAGCTAAATTTGATTGCGCTATTCTCGCTGCTCTTGTAGTTAATTCCCAAACGAGGCTCCAAACCTTGAAGGCCATCGAATGCTGCAATGATTTCACCGCTACCGAAGCTTGTGGTGTCGATGATACGATCGTTACGGTAGGTTCCCGCTGAAGTTGGATTGTAATTCACTACGTCACGCGCCCCCACATTGTAGAAAGAGCTGTAGCGCAATCCTCCGCGAATGGTCAATCTATTGTTGACTTTCCAGTTGTCTTCGATGTAAAATGCTGGTTCAACAGCGTATTCATTTTGAAGCTCAATGCTGATATCCGCAATGTTACTATCTGCAAAGTTGGCGTTGACACTAAACGGTTCGAAGTCATAAATCACTGCTTCTCCGCCAAAGTTAACTTGGTGCTTTGCGTTTGGGAACCAGCTAAAGGCTACCTTATTGTTTTGGTTGTTGATGTATGCGATGTTGTCCACCTGCACCGTTGGAAAATCGAAGCCGATGGCGTAGTCGTAATCCGAGTAAATGGTACTTACGTTTAGGAACAGCTTATCGTTAATCAAGTAATTCCAGCGTCCCGTTAAACCGAGGTTTCCCCAATTAAACTTCACGAGTCCAGGAACGCCAAAGGCATCCTTGCCGTAATAAGCACTCAAGAAAAGACGACTCTTATCACTGAATTTGTAATTCACTTTCGCGTTGAGGTCGTAGAAGTTTGCAATGATGCTGTTGATATCGTCATCTGGTGCGAGACGGAGCAATAGATCTTGGTAGGAACGACGTCCGGCAACCATGAAGCTCGCTTTGTCTTGAACAATGGGTCCCTCGAACATCACACGAGAAGAAAGTAGACCTAGGCCAACAGTTCCGCCGTATTCCTTGGTATTCCCTTCTTTTTGACGAACGTCCAACACTGAAGAGAGACGACCGCCGAAGGGTGCGGGTATACCACCTTTGTATAGTTTCAAATCGCGAACAGCATCTCCATTGAAGACAGAGAAGAATCCGAAAATATGTGAAGAGTTGTAGACCGGTGCTTCGTCCAACAAAATGAGGTTTTGGTCGGTTTTACCACCACGAACATTGAATCCAGAGGCACCTTCACCAACTGTAGTTACACCTGGAAGTAGTGTGATTGAACGGATAACGTCAAACTCTCCTAAGAATTGAGGAATGGTTTTTATCTGCTTGGCCGTCAACTGTGTTGTTGACATTTCCGCACGATTCAAATTTTCATCAAGCTTTTTGGCCGTCACTTGAACTTCTTGCAACTCGTTGGTCGCTTCTTTCAGTTCAAAATTTATCGTTTGACTCGCGCTCAGATTGATTTTTTTGGTCATCGTCTCGTAACCAATGTAGCTGATGGTAAATGTGTATTCACCTGCAGGCAGAGTCAAGGAATAGAATCCGTAGATGTTTGTTACGGTTCCTTGTCTACTTTCGTTTACAATAGAGGCACTGATTAATTCTTCACCACTGGCGGCATCGCGGATGTATCCGCTCAGAGTAACGTTCTGAGCCTGAGTCGTTAGGGTGAATGCTAGTCCTAGGAAGGCAAGCCATTTCTTCATAATGCGGAGGTTTCTAACCTATTAAGGATTGAGGTCCAATTTTGTTTCGCTAATTGTCAAAGTTTGTGCCAAAAGACTTCAACAAATCTTAATCTTTCAAAAAGAGTTTGAATCCTAAAATGGTGCCGGAAAGACTGCATCCGACTACGTTGGCTAGAATGAGTGGAAAGTCATTGAGATTCAGTCCATAAATGAGCCAGCAGAATTGCCCTGTAAACATCATTACATACATGGTGAGGCTGAGGTCTTTCACCTTGCGCTGCTTGATGATTTTCCATGCCTGTGGTACGAATGCTGAGGTGGTCAATACCGCCGCTATGATTCCTGTAATGCTAACCCAATTCATGGGGCAAAATTACGTCAATTACCACTCGATTAGAATGCTATGCCCAGTGATTTTCTTCATTCCATCTAGGGTATCCTCACCTTGTGTCAAGGAATCATCCAAATAAATCCGCGCATGATCTTCTACACGGGTCATAATGCTCCATGGCTCGTTTGCAGTTTGGAGAATGTGCAATTGGTTTTTGTTCCCGTTTTCTCCTTTCACAAAGCTTATGTCGAGTTCGGTTCTATCTTCACCCTCGCCGATGACCACACGCTTTAATTGAGGTCTCGTCCAATCTATTGGGAAATTTGGATCGATCTCTACGATTTTCTTTTCAGCCATTGGGTAAATGCCAAAGAACTGGCGTACTATCGGATAGCCGAAACTGTAGATGTTCCAAGCTTGGCACATCATCCCGAAATCTGGACTCACTTCATACATGCTCCCTGGATGTGCATATCCCCAACTGCGGGACATGCGGTGCAAGTAGTCCAAGGCCTTATCTGGACGGCCATAGTTGTTTTCAGCAACCGCTGCCACCCCCGTAGGCAAGGTCATCACTGCCCCAACATAAGTAAAGGTCTTTTTGCGTTTGGCAAACCCGTCGGTATCCGTGCCTGCACTTTCGTCACGATCAATGCCGGTGACAAACATCCCAAACGGATTCGTGTATTGCGCGGCTTTATCCAATGCTTTGAGCGCATATTCCTCAGGTGCAAATCCCACTTCCATTGGGGTATTGACGATCCAGTTATGATGTACGCTGTATGGATTCATCTCACCTGCTGAAGCCTCTGCAGCTTTTTTAGTAGCTTCCAATTCCTCTACGGCCCAAGGCTTGTTTAAGCCTTCCGCTCTTTCGATAGCGCCGTCAATGAGCGCTAATACTTGGGCTTTGCTTCCTCTGACATCGGCATAGGCACCAGCATCTTCTACCCAATAATTTTCATTGATATAAGCGCTTAATTCGGCTGCACTGCGACCGGCCCATGCTGCGACTTTATCATCGCCTTGAAGCAGCGCACTTTCGTAAAGTGCACCCCATGCTTGTACGGTATATGCGGCTACGTCGATCATTTCGCTATTCATGCCGTGAATCTCCATCATCCCATAGCCGTCAGGAATGCCGTTGCCATCAGCATCTTGATCTTCGAGCCATTGCATGCTTTGAATCATCTGTGGATACATTTCATCGAAAAACACTTTGTCTCCACTCCAACGATACGTGTCGTAACACGCCGTTACAAACTGTGGAGTTTCGTTGAGGTTCCCGGGGTTAAATACCGCGCCATTGGTGGACATTTCATGGATGATTTGACCCGTGCCGTTGGTGCGCTCAGAGGCCTTGGCTAGCAATCGCAGCATACTTTTGCTCAGGTCGTACCGCCCGACCGCATTTAGACCAAGAATACTGAATTCTGAATCGCACCCAAAGAACCAAGGGTAATCTTCAATGCCCGCAGCGAATCCATAACCAAGGGTATCGGCGTCCATTTCTAGCCAGATGGCGTTGTGTTTTAGCCAGCGGAAAACGGTCTCGAGATCCTCTTCACCCGTGCAGAAAAAGCTGCTGTTCCCGCTGAGTTCAAAATGCTTTTGTTCCTTCGAATACCACAGATCGCTCCAACTTTCAACTGCGGCCAATTCCTCGGTGGCTTCCCCCGCGGTGAGTCCTCCGGCGATGTAGAACTGATGAGTTTTTGACGGGCTGCTTACTAGGTGTGTGGGTGTTATTGCTCCTTTCGAGGAAGCGCTAATCCGTACTTGCCATCCGTTTTTAGAATCTGTTGCGGTCCACTGGTTGTTCTCTAGTGTAATGATGTCAGTGCTGTCGATCATGTTTGTGCGCTCGCCGAGCCAAGTCGGTCGAAGGTCTACTTTCGGATAGAAGAGAAGTTGCGCCTTAGGGAAGTCGCTCATATCATATTCGACCACCATGCCTTTGGCAGGGTCGGGAATGAATTGGGTTCGAGTAATGGTTTTGCCTTGAATGTTGTAGGTGAATATGGAGCCCAGGGCAGTAGTGCTATAGGTGGTAGCGCTGTCCAAGTAAATGGTATCTCCTTTTTGAACCATTGCGGCAGAGAACCCGTCTAGGAGTTTGATAGGATGTGCCCAAAGACCGCCCATCTCACCTTTGATGTGCCAGCCGATATCTGGGAAGGTGCCGTCTTGAAATCCGACGCAATACGCATGATTTCCAGGGGTCATCTGCTTAGAATGCAGATAGTTTGTGTTGCCTTGGAGGGTTTCCATGATGCTCATACGTTCGATCAATGGATAGTCGAGCTCTTCGGTTTTGGGCGTTGTACATGCGGTTAGCACTAGGCTGCAGAGGATGAAGCGCCTAGTATTGTTAATAACTTGTTGATAACTATCTCTAAGTACCATAGTTTGTGGGTTGTAGAGTTGTCTGAATTGGCAGTGTAAGCTACTTTTGCAGCATCTTAATAAAACAAGAATACAACATGTCTCAATTAGTTGGTAAAATCGCTCAAAT
>JAAZVU010000137.1 GCA_018623275.1 Flavobacteriales bacterium | reverse complement strand
TTAAGCGATTATTGCCGCTAAAAATCTATTGATTGAATCTTTTTGTCTCAGAATTGAAACCCATTTGATTTTTCAAAAGCCCTGTATAGCCCTGCACGAGATACGCCAATGTATTGAGCGAGCGTACTTCTGTCCATACTCCTATACAAGTCTGGTCGGACATTTTTTACCCATTGAACACGATCCAGAGTATTGCGCATACGAAGCATTAACAATCGAGCACGTCGGTTCTTTTGAATCTCTGCTGTTCCACTTAAGTACAATAACTGAAGCATTGGTAGCTCGCTATTTATACGCTCAAAGTCCTCGAATTTAAAGCGAATGAACTCTACATCACTGTACGTAATGAAGTAATGCTGCGGGTGAGAGTCATTGAAAAGTGCATCCTCATTTACGAAGATGCTTTGAGGCGGGATGAGATTGAACAGTGAATCTTCTTTTTCAAATGGATTCTTATACATCTCCTTCAAGTAACCCGATTTCAAAAACCAAAAATCTTTATTGTGTAGGGTGAGCTCCTCCACTACCTGGCCTTTCTTTTTAAACGTGCTCTCTCCTACCACTTCGACAACGCTATCCACGGTAGCTTTAAAAGCGGGGGTATACACCGGAAGTGATTCGAAATAAGTGCGCATGGCCTCCTGGTTGCTATTCATGGCCGGATGATTTTAATGCACGAAATAAAGAGGCGCGTGAGAGTCCCAAATAATCAGCAAGTTCCTTCCTGGGAATTATATTGAGTAAGTTTGGGCTTTGACTAATGGCTGCTTTCAATCGGGAAGTACCGCTGGATTGTAACATTTCATATGTGGTGTTCCTGTATTCAGTCATACTGAGGTTAATCAATATGCTTAAAAGCTTTGCACCAACAATCTTGTGAAGAGTTTCATCTAGCAGAATCTTTTTAGGAATGGAAGCAATGACCGATTCAGTCAGAGTAACGCATCTAGTTTCGGAAGGAACGGAGTAAATCAAAATATCCTCTGAAAAAGCAAATTTATCCTGCTGGTAAAAGCGAATCAACGATTCATCGCCATCGTGTCGCAAATATTCTCCACAGGCACCGGATACTATGAAATATAGATTGTCTTGGTCAAGACCTTCTGCCCAAAGTTGGAATCCCCGTTCAACTTTTTGAAAGGTAAACTCATTGGAAAGGGTATATAACTCCTTTCTCTCAAAATCATGGCCGATGGGGTAAATAGATAATAATCCCTTTAAAATCAGCTCTGATTTATTGGTAGAGACCATAGATCAGCTTATTGGTTGGTTCTACCAAATTAACTAAATAATTCAATAGACTTTATTCTCAACCAGAAAAAGGATAAACATGTGCCCACAGCGTAGAATATGATACTGACAGTGGCAACTCCCATGATGCCATAACCAAGTTTAATAACCACAATATCAAGTAGGAAATTGGTCACTAATAAAATGATGCCCTTTTTAAAGTTTATGTTAGGGAATCCTATGACATCTAGGCTTAATCCTAAGAATCGATCGAATGGAATAAAAAGAACCAAAAGGCTCAGAATTCGAAAAACCAAAATACTACTTGATTCGCGTGTACCGCTAATTAGCTCAATTAGGAACGGTGCTAAATAGTACACCACAGGCAAGATCAGAAGGCTCAATAATGAGGTTCTCAATGCTCTTTGGGTGATAAAGGACCAGATTTCCTTACCTCGATTCCCATTATTCATGTTGCTGACCTCCGTAAAGTATACCCCTGCTAAAGAGCGGAATGGCACTTCAAAGATTTCCAACCATTTTCTACCGTATTCGTACAAGGCAACGCTAGAACTTCCGAGGAAGTAATTAATGAGAAAAACATCGGTGTTGGTTAAAAGACTAGTTACCAACTGTGTACCTGAAGTAAACTTGCCAAAGTTCCAAATAGCCCTTACATGATCACTCTGCTCCTTGCCAAAAGTTAGTTTTCTAGGTACCCAATTCATAGCGATAATGAAGATGGAAGTAATCACCGAGGTTAATGCGTATAATAATAGGACCTCGGTAAGTGTAGATTGGTCATTTGTTAGAGTTATTAGCAGTAACAAAAAGCCACCTGTTTCAATGAGTCGAATTAACGCTACACGCTGAAAGACTCCGCGGGCAGAATTTAAATTAATCGCTATGAAGGAAGGAATAGACGTGAAGGTTAGTAAGGATAATATGAAATAATCCGAAGTGAATTGGTCCGAAAAAAAGACAATTATGAAGGTGATCATAACACCTACCAACGCGAGAATTATTGATATCCAAATAGAAGCACCTACAATGCTTTCGATATCATCCTTACCCGCTGTCATCCGAATAAATGCAGCCGAAATTATACCTGAACGTATCTGCGTGTAAATTCCGAAAGCGGCTAGTAATAAAATGTATGTTCCGAAGATTTCAACCCCCAGAACTCCGCCGAGCCAACGAAACGAAAGCAACCCAAATAGTGCTGGAAGCCCATTTGCCATTAGGTTAAACCCACTCTGAATGACGAGTCTTTTATCCATCTAATGACTCATTAAAAAGTGCTGCACGATGTTGCCAAGTATTTTTCAGGGCAAACTCATGACGCGCCAATTTTTTCGACTCTGTTAGATCCTCCTTCAATATTCTTTGTAATTCGCTCGTGGCATCCGCCAATGATTTAATAGGCCGGACATATTCTTCAAAATCAGTCAAATCAGCGAAATCGGTGGTCAACACGGCCAACCCCTTACCTAGATATTCATTGATTTTCAGCGGGTATATGTACTTGGTGAACTCATTTTTGACGAACGGTATAAGCCCGGTATTCACATTAGAAAGCCTCTCGCCTACTTTTTCCTTGGGCAAGATACCTAGGTAGTCTACTTTGGAATGTTTACTGAGCACATTGGCATGTACAGTTTTCAAAGGCCCCGCGAGCTTAAGTGTTCTGACCTCAGGAAGTTTTAGAATTTCCTCTATGAAGTCATAATCGATGCGATCGTCAATAGCTCCTACATAGGCTAGGGCTATTGAATCCTTTGGTATATCATTTAAGACACTAAAGTTCGAAGCATCCATCCCGTTAGGCACTAGATATACAGGAACAGTAGCTGAAGAAAATTTTGCCTTTAGACCGGGAGAAGACACGATAATCTTATCTGTCTGGCTGACCAACGTCTCTTCTAGTCTCGTACCATGATTTCTCATCCAATGCGAGGCTGCTATGTTGTCGTAACAATAGTAGGTCAAGGAATGAGCTTTAAACTTAACGCAAGCGCTGGCATATAGAGGATTAAAAGCGTTAACTAAGTCTACCTCACTCCAATTGAAGTGGTTAATTAGCCGCTTTAGACCACGGAAATACCTCCTGTTATTTATGTCATTAACCACGGCATAGCTCAAGCCGTTGAGCACATTAGAAGGCAACATGATGGAAGGTTCATATACCCATAATTGATCGTAACCTTTCACTAGCTCTAACGTGTTTGCGGTCTTCACTCGGTGTCTTTGAGATTTCAACTGACTGAGAGTTATCGGAAAATTCACAAAGACTACAGGGCGAAGCCTACTCAGCTCTTTCGCTATTTCTTCCGTTGAGGATAACCCTTCGTCTCCGAAGACTGGGTTCGCACAAATAATTACCGGCCTTTTCATGTGGCAAAGAAAATGAAGCCTTAAGTATAAACTAAGCTTTTTAGCTTATTAAGGTAAAATTTAATGTTATGGGTTTTTCTCTAGGCGAGAATTTTCCAAAAATCGACGTTGTATTTTACACTTAAAATCACATTCGTGTCAGAATTGAATCGGTTTGGAGGATAAAGTGAGATTTAGAAATCGTACTTTGGAAGTAGTGTTAATTCATAAATAAACGTTCCTATGGATCCTATTTGTAGTATTAACCAAGCCATTAAACAGTTTAAAGGTGATTTGAACAGGATTTCAGAGTACTGTAAGGAGCGAGGAATTTTGATCAGTCAAAAAGCATTAGAGGCTCGTATTAAGTCTCATTAAAAAAGCGGCCCGATGGGCCG
>JAAZVU010000028.1 GCA_018623275.1 Flavobacteriales bacterium | reverse complement strand
TCCGAGGATTTCTCAGGATTCTTAGCGATTTTATCCTCGCAATATCTGTCGTAGATGGCAGCGACTAATGCGCCCGAACTACCTACACCAAACCCTTGAGGTATGGAAGAATCGAAGTACAACCCGTTATTCAGATCGTTTTCAAATGCCGCTGTGTTAAAGCTGCAAGGAGCATTTTCTCCTTTGAGGTACTCAAGGTATTTGAAGAGATGCTCATTACTTTTTGCTTGTGTAGCATTGAAGGATTCTTCGAACTGAAAAGCACCCTTGTAATAGGTATGAGGAATGCTCAGTCCCATACTGTCCTTAATGATCCCATACTCTCCGAAGAGTAGGATCTTTCCATAGAACAAAGGATTTGAACGGCTCATAATATCAATTAAAGTTGTGTTGGTCCAAAGCCAACGGCGTCACAAAGATAACTACCATCCTTACAGAAAGTTCTCAATTCACTATCTATAAAGCTCATAATTACCTCTTTATGCGATTCTGGATAAAGCACATGAACGTTGGCACCTGCGTCGAGTGTGAAGAAAACAGGATTCTTAGTTTCTTGTCTAAACGCCCAAATACGGTTGATTACTTCAAGTGTATTCGGCTTCATCAAGATGAAATAAGGCATAGAAGTCATCATCATCCCGTGAAGAGTCAACGCTTCACTTTCCACAATGGCGCCAAAGCGCTCAAGGTCACCTTCAAGCATCGCCGTAAGCAATGCGCTTTGATTCTCATGTGCTTGTTCGAAACGAGCAGCAGCATATGGATGACCATTCATTAGACCGTGACCTACAGTGCTACTTACTGTTTTCTCACCCTTATCCACTAAGAGAATAGTGTCTTGAAAGGATTTGAAAATATCGTGCACATCTGAAAACGCTACTGCAAATTCATTGCTACTTCCTTCAATTTCTGCGTGTTCACCCCAAGCGGCAAGTGGGCCATATAGTGATCTTGAGCCAGAACCAGAACCTAAACGCGCTGCATTCGATGCCTCTTCGAAGAAGTTAGCGATAGGTAGGCCGAGGTCTTTTTTTACGCTCATCATACACAAGGCCAAAGCACTCATGCCAGAGGCAGAAGAAGCTATTCCTGAGCTGTGTGGAAAGCTGTTCGAAGTATGAATTTCAAAATTCATTTTTTTTGCGAACGGGAACAACTCTGCTGTTCGTTCTAAAAATGATTCGATTTTCGGCAGAAACGATGGCGTTTCTTCACCGTCTAGAAATACCTTAATAGTGCCTGTACCTTCCTCATACCTCAGTTTAGTGGTAGTTGCCGCTTCACTCAGGGTGAAGGAGATGGATGGGTTGGCAGGGATTTGAATATCATATTTGCCCCAATATTTCACAAGGGCAATGTTCGACGGGCTTTTCCAGGCGGTTTCTTTCATTATTCGAAGCTCACGCCGCTAACATTTGTTGAGCGGTCAATTTTTTTAACGAGGCCTTGTAAAGTTTTACCTGGGCCACATTCTACATAGTCTGTAACACCTGAGGCAATCATTTGTTGCACGCTTTGGGTCCATTTTACCGGAGCAGTTAACTGATCTATCAGGTTTTGCTTGATCTCTGATGGTTCGCTAACTGCTTTAGCGACGCTGTTTTGTACTACTGGACACATAGGTGTGTTGAAATCAGTAGCTTCAATGGCAGCTGCTAATTCTGCTCTTGCCGGCTCCATCAAAGGGCTGTGGAATGCACCGCCAACAGGTAGCACTAGGGCACGACGTGCGCCTGCTTCTTTAGCTAATTCACAAGCAGATTCTACAGCCTCAATTTCTCCGGAGATTACCAGCTGTCCTGGGCAGTTATAATTTGCAGCGACTACAACTCCTTGAACCTTAGCACAGATATCTTCTACAACATCATCAGCTAACCCAAGGATGGCTGCCATAGTTGATGGTTTTGCTTCACATGCTTTTTGCATGGCCATTGCTCGAGCGCTAACCAATTTTAGTGCACTTTCGAAGTCTAGAGCTCCCACGGCTGTCAATGCGGAGAATTCACCCAAGCTGTGGCCTGCAACCAAAGTTGGCTTAAAATTATCGCCTAGGAGTTTCGACATAATCACCGACATGGTGAAGATTGCAGGTTGAGTCACTTTTGTTTCTTTCAGTTCTTCGGCAGTGCCTTCAAACATAATTTTGCTCAATGAAAAGCCGAGTACTTCGTCTGCTTTGTCGAATAATGCTTTTGCTTCAGCATTGCTGTCGTAAAGGTCTTTGCCCATTCCTGGGAATTGGGCTCCCTGACCAGGGAATACATAGGCTTTGCTCATAATTACTCTCCGTAATATTCGATTATGTTGTTATTGGTTTCGGCCAATACAATCTTGTGTAATTGCGCATTGTATTTGGCGATTTTTGGTTCTAAGATTTTCCAGAACTCCATAGCAATGACTTCTGCTGTAGGCATCTTACCCTTCATGAAATCTATATCTAGGTTGAAGTTCTTATGGTCTACAACATCTATAATGTGTTCGCGAATGATCAATTTTAAATCAAAAAGATTCATTACAAAACCAGTTTCTGGATCAATATCACCTTTGACTGTTACTTCGAGATCAAAGTTATGTCCGTGGTAATTTTCATTGGAGCATTTTCCGAATACTCGTTTGTTGGTTTCTGCGTCCCACTTGTCGTTCCAGAGTTTGTGTGCAGCACAGAATTGCTCTTTTCTTTTGATGTAAATCATTGAAAGATCTTAAGTTTCGTGCAAAGATACAATCCAAAACTGAGCTACTATAACCCAGGAATGCTCTTCGAAAGAGGGTGCTTTTGAAGGAATTTCGTGCAGCCATCGACTAGTTCGGGGTAGAAGGATAGAAACCACTCTTCGGAGGCGAGATAGCTAGAATCGCCTTCCGTTAGTCGGTTAAAAAACACACCCAAGGGCTTTATTGCTGGATGACGTCTACTCATGCCTACAGCGGCCCTTTTGATTCCGGATAAGTGTTCATAATCCATAAGCCAATTTTCACTTCTCATGAAGGGCCACATTCTGGAGGCTTTGCCTTCCAAAAGATGATCTGCTGCATCTATCTGAGAGAAGCACGTTTGGATAAAGGATGCAACAGTCACTTTGGAGGTGAAAGATTGTAGCTCTTTCATTTTATCCCAGTGCTTGTGCAGGAAGTAATCTCCAAATAGGTCAAGGGCTATAGGGGCTGTTTTGCCGGCATTTTCTCGTAGGACGGCTTTTGCCTTTTTGGAAGTGGGGTGCTCGTCGGTGAATGAATCAATGAATCGATGCAGTTCTACACCGATAATCTTTTCTGGCGTTGCTTGTGATTTCCAGCCTATGCCACGAAAACCGTCCCCTGTAAAATTAAAAACCCGAACCAGTTCGTGATTCGGGCTACAATGTAAATGTGCTAGGAAATTCATTCCTTACCTTCTAAAACCTCCACAAGACCGTCAACGCTGAAAGGCTTATTAAGGTATCGAATACCTGAATCTGGAGGGAAACAATTAAGAACACTTTCCAAATCAAAACCGCTCATTACAATGTACTGAGCATCTGCGTATTGATCGAGACTCTTGAGCGATTTGATAAGTTCATCCGCATTCATAACCGGCATAAAGAAGTCTGTCAATACTACATCGACATCTTGAGGGTTTTCCCTCAGGTCGACATAAGCGGCGCCACCATCCTCATAACATCTCACAACTTCATATCCTATGATATCAAGGAGCTCACTAAATGTGTTTCTAAGGTTTGCGTCGTCTTCGACTAAAACTACTTTGTTCTTCACGCGGCTTTGTTTGATACAAAGATACTGAACCTACCCATCTATTCTTAAGCGTTAAAGGAATCTAGGCATATTTGAAAGTGTTACGCTTCAGTAACAGTGAATTCAAACGCTTCCATCACTGGGTTGATTAGAAGCTTTTCACAAGCTTCTTTGACCATTGCCTCTGCAGCAGCTGAATCGGCAGCTTCAACAGCCATAGTAATGTGTTTGCCAATACGAACGTTTCCACAAGCTTCTAAGCCTATGTTTTTCAAGTTTGCACCTACTGCTTTTCCCTGAGGATCCAAAAGTGCTTTTTGTGGCATTACGTTGATTTCAGCAGTGAATTTCATCTTAATTGATTTTTCTATTTTGATAATTGGACCGTTGCGAAACTTATAAGGGGCAGCGTCGCAACAGTAATGGTAAATGCTAATGGTCCGACAAAAATAACCAATACACAGAACAGTAGAACTATTATCGCTTGCGCAATTCTACGAATGTTATTATCGGTCGATTTAAAACTTAAAACGGGCATACGAGAGTTCAGCCAATACACACTTAGACTGAGAATGCTGATGAGTACTAGGGTCATGGAAGTACGCTCGTCTGCAGACATACTAACAATCCGGTCCCATTGTTCCCAGCGTCCGAGCCATATCCAAAGTCCCAAGGCGAAAAGAGCATTTGCGGGAGTTGGCATGCCGATAAAGTCGATGCTTTGATCAGTGCTGAGATTATATTTTGCTAAGCGATATACACTGGATGCAGCCACTGTGCCGCCGAGAATTATGCCCCAAGGTTGCGCCAATGTTCCATAATCACTGAGGATGCTGGACCATAAAAATGCGGGTACAGCACCAAATGAAATAGCATCTGCTAATGAATCCAATTCTTTGCCCAAAGGTCCTTGAACACCTAGTTTACGTGCCACCATGCCGTCCAACAAATCGCACAAGGCAGCCAAGAGAATACATGCAGCGACTCCATTTGTGCTCTGTGCAGTAATGAAATAAATCGCTACTACCCCGCAGGTAGCATTAATTAGCGTTAAAAGATTCGGAATGTGTTTCATTGGGTGCAAAGATGCACTATTTTGGCACTATGACCGATTGGAAAAAACTCAATTCGCTTTCTCTTAGTCTGATTGCCGGAATTTGTTTGATTGCCGCTTGGACCTTTAGTCCGTTAGTATTTCTATTGTTTCCTTCATGGGTAGTATTGTTAGAGGTCGCCAGCAGAAAGAAGCGCCCGCTACTCTACTTATACATCGCTTTTGCTGTTTGGAATGCGGGAACAACTTTTTGGATTGCCAATGCGCATCCCTTAGGTGTGATTGCGACTGTTGGTATCAATGCTTGGTTAATGTCTTTTGCATTGTGGTTTGGTATGCGCTGCAAAGGCATGTTCGAGCGATTGGGCGCAAAAAGCGTACTGTCCTGGTTGCCTGTGATTGCTGCTTGGATGGCTTTTGAGCATCTACATGAGTTTTGGGGTTTGGCTTTCCCTTGGCTCCATTTGGGAAACACATTTTTCGCATGGCCCGAATTGGTACAGTGGTATGAGTTTATTGGGAATGCTGGAGGTACACTTTGGGTATTATTAGTTGCCATTTTTTGGTCTTCTACTGCGGGCCGATTCCAAAAAGCAATCGTTCTATTGGCGCCTATCCTTTTGAGTATTCTAATGTTTATGCTGCCGGAAGATGCTGCTCAGCAATCCATTTCAGTCGCTGTGGTCCAGCCCAACATTAATTCTTACACTGAGAAATGGAGTACGCCAGAGCGCGCACAAATTCAAAAGGTGGACCGACTCTTAAGAGAAAGCGGTGCTCATGATGTTGATCTTGTCGTCTTGCCAGAAACATTTTTGCCCAAGGCTCGACAAGAAAACAACTTAGGCAAAACCGTAAATGACGCTATGCTACAAGATGTTTTGAGATCTTATGGAAAAGCCGCCATCTTCGGAGCAACGACGTACGACTTTCAACAGGAGAAGACCTATTACAACCGACCCATGGGAGATCGGTTTTACACCTTATACAATACGGCCCTGTTTCAGAGCAGCACTCCAAAGCCACTTGAAATTTATCACAAAGGGAAACTTGTTGTGGGTGGGGAATCCATGCCTTTTGTCAAATACTTGCAGCCTTTGTTGGGTGATTGGGCACTGGAATTAGGCGGTACTTCGGGAACGCTGGGCACATCAGCGCTGAGAATGGTTTTCGAAGACGAAGCATTAGGATTGAAATTGGCCCCAATTATTTGTTGGGAAAATGAATTCTCAGGGTATGCCACAGAATATTCGCGTAAAGGAGCCAACCTTCTTGCCGTGATTACGAATGACGGTTGGTGGGGAGATACTGATGGTCATGTACAGCACATGAGATTTTCAGCACTTAGAGCTATTGAACAACGTAAATATGTGGTGCGCAGCGCAAACACAGGAATTAGTACAATTATTGATGCCAAAGGCCGTCCTAAGGAGCGGTTAGTTTGGGAAGAAGAAGGCGTGATTTTGGACGAAGTGCCGCTTATAGAAGGAAAGACGCTTTATGTGCGAACTGGGAATTGGCTCGGGCCACTAATGAGTATTGTATTTGGCTTTAGCCTGCTTATAGTTCTAATTAGCAGATTTTTCAGAATTAAACCTTAGTACAAAGGTCCGGTACTTAACTTTGTGCCACTCGAGAAAAAAATAATATACATGAGTTCATACGACGTAGTAGTAATCGGTTCAGGTCCTGGAGGCTATGTAAGTGCCATCAGATGTGCCCAATTGGGTTTGAAAACTGCATTGGTAGAAAAGTACAGCACTTTGGGTGGTACTTGTTTGAATGTAGGATGTATCCCTTCTAAGGCCTTGCTCGATTCTTCTGAGCACTACCATGCCGCAGTTCATTCTTTCGAAGAGCACGGTATTCAGGTTGAGAAGCCAACAGTTGATTTTGCCAAGATGATCGAGCGTAAAGCAAGTGTGGTAAGCACTACTTGTGACGGTATTGATTACTTGATGAAAAAAAACGAGATTGACGTATTGCACGGCTTTGGCTCGTTAGTAGATAAAAATACGGTTCAGGTGGCTGGCGAAGAGACCACTACGGTAAGTGCCAAGCACATCATCCTTGCCACTGGGTCGAAGCCTATCGAGCTTCCGTTCGCGAAGTTCGACAAGGAACGCATCATCTCTTCAACGGAAGCGTTAAGCCTGAAAGAGATTCCAAAGCACATGATCGTGATTGGCGGTGGTGTCATTGGACTGGAATTGGGTTCAGTATACAAGCGTCTTGGTGCTGAGGTAACTGTAGTTGAATATGCGAAGAGCATCATCCCAACGATGGACGGTGCCATGGGTAAAGAACTCATGCGTAGCATGAAGAAGTTGGGTGTGAAGTTTAGCTTGAGCACCAAGGTGAGCGATGTTACTCGCGAGGGTGATGTAGTGAAAGTTACTGCTACCAATAAGAAAGGCGAAGAAGTTATCTTTGAAGGAGATTACTGTCTTGTAGCTGTTGGGCGTGGAGCATACACAGCCAAACTAGGTCTAGAGAACGTTGGTATTGAAACTGACGAAAGAGGACGTATTTCGGTAAATGATCACTTGCAGACGGCAGTGCCGAATATTTATGCGATTGGTGATGTTGTGCGCGGTGCCATGCTCGCTCACAAAGCTGAGGAAGAAGGTGTATTCGTTGCTGAATCTATTGCTGGAGAGAAACCGCACATCAACTATGATTTGATCCCGGGTATCGTATATACTTGGCCAGAAGTTGCTGCTGTTGGTAAGACAGAAGAGCAATTGAAAGAGGAAGGCGCTGCTTATAAAGTAGGTTCATTCCCTATGCGCGCTTTGGGCCGTTCTAGAGCATCTGGAGATATCGATGGCGTAGTGAAGGTGTTGGCCGATAAGAATACTGATGAAGTATTGGGTGTACACATCGTTGCTGCGCGTGCTGCTGATATTATCATGGAAGCGGTAACCGCTATGGAATTCAGAGCATCTGCTGAGGATATTGCCCGCATTTGCCACGGTCACCCTACATATACTGAGGCCTTGAAAGAGGCAGCTTTAGCGGCTACTGCGAATCGCGCAATACACAGTTAATGACTAAGGTGTCGACATACAAGGTCGATCCGAGACTATTAGAGCATCGGCTACTGGAGTTGTCCAGTAGTCGATCTTTTTTTGCACTCTACACCAGCAACAGCTATCCAAATTCTGAGAAACGTTATGAGCTCATTTTTGGTTGGGGTGCCAGAGCTGTTTACACTAATGACGAGCTCCTACCTGAGGACTTAAGCTGCGGTTGGAAGTTTGGTTTTTTAGGCTATGAACTGAGAACCAAATTTGAATCGGTCACCCAAGAAAATGAACGATTAGGAAACTGGCCAGAAGCCCAATTCTTTGCGCCTGAGGTGGCAGGGGTTCTTCATGTGGATGGAACCTTGGATGTTTGGGCAGATGACGATAGAAAAGCGAGGGCAGTGCTCAGAGAATTGCTTGAGGTTCCAAAAAAATCCTTCCCCAAAATCACTTCCTTAAATTTTGAGCCTGTAGAAACTCGCGAAGAGTATGTCGACAATGTCAATGCCTTAAAGGCGCACATCCAACGTGGTGATATTTATGAGGTGAACTATTGTACGGCCTTCGAGGCTAAATTTGAGGTTCTAGACAGCATTAGTCTTTTCCAAAATATGGTGTCCGGCACTGAGTCACCGTTCTCTGCATATGTGAAGATGAATGAGCATGAACTGCTCTGCACATCCCCGGAACGATACATCAAAAGAGAGGGCAGTCGAATTTGCTCGCAGCCTATTAAAGGCACCAATAGACATTCCGATATCGATAATGAAGCCGCTCAAGCAGCTTTGCTTGAGAGTGAGAAAGAGCGCGCGGAGAATGTCATGATTGTAGATTTAGTGCGTAATGACCTTTCTAGGGTAGCGAAAAAGGGCACAGTGAATGTGAGTGAACTCTTTGGCACCTATGCTTTTAAAAATGTCAATCAGATGATTAGCACTGTGGAGGCTGAGGTCAAAGAAGGAGTGAGCAATTGGGACATTATCGCCGCAAGCTTCCCCATGGGTTCTATGACTGGGGCGCCAAAAGTGAGTGCCATGGAATTGGCCGAGCGATATGAGAAGGTTGCTCGAGAGATTTATTCAGGCACTGTGGGATACATCACTCCAGAAGGCGATTTTGACTTTAACGTCGTCATTCGGAGCATTGCCTTGAACAAAGCCACCGGTGTAGCGACGTTGCACGTGGGTGGTGCCATTACCATTCTCAGTGATGCTGAGGCTGAATATGAAGAGTGTTTGCTCAAGGCTGAAAGTGTTTTAAAAGCCGCAAAATAAAAGGCCTATTTTCGCTTCATGGATCTCCCAGAATTACTTCCTGGTAAAAAAGCTGTCCTCGGTTTCAGCGGGGGCGTAGACTCTGTGGTGCTCAGTCAGCTGCTGGTCGAGCGGTACAACATTCGTCCGTATTTGTTGCACGTGAATTATGGACTTCGTGAGGAGGCCGATAGCGACGAGCAGTGGTGCCGCTGGTATGCCCAGGAGCACCGTTTCGAAATCATTGTTTTGAAGGCTAATCCTGATGAGCGTGAGGGGGAGAATGTTCAGAATTGGGCCCGAAACATCCGCTATGATTTCTTTGAAAAGCAAGCAATAGAACTGGATGCAGCCTATATTTTCACCGCCCACCACGCCGACGATAGACGCGAAAGTTTCTTGATGAATGCCCTTCGTGGTAGCGGTCTAACCAGCGTAAGCGGGATGAATAATACGCGATTCATCCGCCCGATGGCCAACATGGACAAGGCAGAGGTGCTGGCCTACGCACAGGAGCGTGGCCTGAGCTGGGTGGAAGATGCTTCAAATGCAACCTTGAAATACAAGCGGAATCAAATTCGTCACCTTCTCTCGCCAGTACTTGAGCAGGTCGAACCACGATGGAAAGGTGGTCTTAAGAAAACCGTAGACAACCTCCACCGCGACGGAATGTTGCTTAAGGGGCTGTTGAAGGGATGGTCTGATCAGTTTGTTACACTTCGAAATGGTGAGCATTACATTTCCATGGGGCCTTGGACCGATGAACCGTACGCCCAAGTTTTATTGTGGCGTTTTTGCTTGAGCATCGATACTGGACTTTCCTACGAGGAAGTAGGGCATGTGCTTAAAGGCGAGATTGGTCAGCGAACCGCGGGTCGAACACATCTTTTAATTAAGGACCGGGGCCAATTCATCGTTGGACCCAATGTCCCCATTGATAGAAACGAGTACACCATTACCACTTTGGAAGAGCTCGGTCATTTGCCTTTTGATTTAGAGTTCATCGCCACGCCAAAAGCAGAGGTAGAATTTGGTCCGGATAAAGAGTGGATGACGACGAATGTGCCTCTTCCACTGGTCATTCGTACCTGGAAGCCCGGCGAAAAATTTGTACCCTTGGGCATGAGTGGCACCAAGAAAATAGCCGATTTTTTAAATGATTTAAGACTGCCAAGACACCATAAAGAACGCGTTTATGTGGCTGCCTATAAAGGCAAAATCTTATGGGTCTTGGGCCATAGAATTGATGATTCATTGAAAGTTGCCGAAGGCGACGACATGGCCTATCTTGCAGTGATAAACCCGAAACTATGAAACGCATCCTTACCCTGATTGCGGTCGTATTTACAACCCTTCTGTTTGCACAACCCCAGCCGGTGAAATGGTCAACCTCTTACGAGGTCCAAGATCAATACATCAAAGTGATTGTACATGCAGATATTGAAGAGGGTTGGCATTTGTACAGCCAGAACCTCGAAGATGGCGGGCCTATCCCAACATCTTTTTATCTAGATACGTCAAGTGCTTTTGCACCATTGGGTAGCTGGAGTGAAGGAGAGCCTCATGTGGAGTTCGATCCGAATTTCGATATGGATCTTGCCTTTTTCTCGGAATCGGCAGACTTTACCATACTTCTCGAACCAAATGAGGCTGATTTCACAGTGAAGGGTGAGTTAGAATTTATGGTGTGTAACGACGAGATGTGTCTTCCACCAACCTATGTAGACTTTAAAACTGCAGTCGTTGATGCTCCTCTTCCTTCGCCTTGGGACGGATTGGGGACTACCTTTTGGCTCGGTTTCTTGGGCGGTTTCGCAGCCCTGATCATGCCTTGTATCTTCCCGATGATTCCTTTAACGGTGAGCTTCTTTACCAAGCAGAGCAAAACACGTAGTGAGGGTATCTTCAAAGCGGCCGTTTACGGTCTAAGTATCATCGTGATCTATGTAGGTCTTGGACTTGCCGTGAGTTTAATCTTCGGTGCCGACAGTTTGAATAAGATGGCCACAAACCCATGGTTCAATCTAGCCTTCTTTGCACTCTTCGTGGTGTTTGCAGCAAGCTTCTTTGGCGCCTTTGAAATCACCTTGCCATCGAGCTGGGTAAATAAAGCAGACGATGCCTCGAACAAGGGCGGTTTCTTAGGGATCTTCTTCATGGGCTTCACCTTGAGTTTGGTAAGCTTTTCGTGTACAGGACCAATTATCGGTTCATTACTGGTAGAGGCAGCATCGAAAGGAAGCTTATTGGGCCCGGCAGTAGGAATGTTTGGTTTCGCACTGGCCCTGGCAATTCCATTTACACTTTTTGCGGCCTTCCCAAGCTGGTTAAACTCATTGCCATCTTCAGGCGGTTGGTTGAATACAGTAAAGGTGACCTTAGGTTTCTTGGAGTTGGCTTTTGCGTTAAAGTTCTTATCTACAGCCGATTTGGTTTGGCAAGCACACATGCTCGAGCGCGAACTCTTCATCGCCATTTGGGTAGCTATTGCCTTTATGACAGCGTTCTACCTCTTAGGTGCATTCCGCATGCCACTCGATAGTCCAGTACAGACCATTTCAGTTTCTCGCATGGGATTTGCCATGGTATTCATGATCATGGCGTTCTACATGCTTCCAGGAATCTTTGGTGCTCCCGTAAAACTAATTGCTGGGTTCCCACCACCGGAACATTACGCGGAGAGTAAAAATGGTGCCTACGCACAGCCTATGATTCAGGTAGTAGGCGAAGGAAATGAGGCAGCAGCCCATTCAGCCGCTACGGGTGAGCATTGTCCTAACGACCTGCCATGTTTTAACGATTATGAAGCCGGTTTGGCTTACGCTAAAGAGGTAGGAAAGCCGATCATGCTCGATTTCACCGGTTGGGGTTGTGTAAACTGCCGCAAGATGGAGGAAAACGTTTGGAAAGACGAGCGCGTTCACCAGCGCATTCGTGATAACGTGGTTCTGATTTCATTGTACGTTGATGAGCGCACCAATCTTCCAAAAGATGAGCAGTACGTTAGCGAGGTTACGGGTCGTAAAATCAAGAACATCGGAAACAAATGGAGCGAATTCCAAGAGGTGAACTTCCAAGAAGTTAGTCAGCCACTGTATGTGATCCTAGGACACGACGATTTAACCCCTCTAGTAGAGAAAAATGCCTACAACCTTGATGTAGATGCCTACATCGATTGGTTGGATCGCGGAGTAGCGGCATTTAAATAAGACGAACGTCATTCAAAATTGGGCCGGGGCAAGAACTTTTCTTGCCCCGGCCTCGTTTTGTTTATATGTTCTCGAAACTCAATCCATACGAAACAAGGTACCGTCTGCGCATGGGCGAACAAATTGTAGGTTTCGCTCGTGAGATTGGCAGGACGCGATATTATTCTAAAGACCAGTTTTGGTGGAATGGGGCCATTATCAAGCACAATCAAGTCGATGAGTGTATTGGCCTGAAAGACATCAATAATAGACCGCTGTACGAGCTGGATATCGTTGAATATGCTTTAGATGGCGAGCGGGATAGAATGGGTTGTGTATTGTGGGATCAAGGCAAGGAGGTATTTATCATCAAAGATTTGAGCGATACGGACCTCGAAGTGCCTTTCACATTAGAGGATATGAGCTTGTTTGCAGCTGAAGATTTGCGCTTTCGTGCCTATTTGTTTTCACAGCCAGATTTAATGCGCGCATTGGGCGTTCGAGACAATTAAGATTCTATTTTAGCGGCTCGAACAGTCGTTAATTGATTCACATGGATACAAATTTTGTAGAAGAGCTACGTTGGAGAGGCATGTTGCACGACATCATGCCTGAAACTGAAGAACTATTGACTAAAGAAATGGTCTCTGGTTACATTGGTTTTGACCCAACAGCAGATTCCCTCGGTGTAGGAAACATGGTTCAAATTATGACCTTGGTGCACTTTCAACGTGCCGGTCACAAGCCTATCGCTTTGGTCGGTGGTGCTACTGGTATGGTGGGTGATCCTTCAGGTAAGAGTGCTGAGCGTAACCTACTCGATTTAGAGACCCTTCAACACAATTTAGATTGCCAGAAAAAGCAGCTAGAAAAGTTCTTAGACTTTGACTGTGGTGCCAATAGCGCTGAAATCGTCAACAACTACGACTGGTTCAAAGAGTTCGACTTCTTAGGATTTATCCGAGATGTAGGTAAGCACATGAGTGTGAACTACATGATGGCCAAAGACAGTGTGAAAAAGCGCCTGGACACTGGTATGAGCTTTACGGAGTTCTCTTACCAATTGATCCAAGGGTACGATTTTTACCACCTTTGGAAGAACAATGGTGTGAAGCTGCAGATGGGCGGATCGGACCAATGGGGCAACATCACCACGGGTACGGAGCTCATTCGTCGTCTAGGTCGTGGTTCTGCACATGCATTGACTACGCCGCTAATTAAGAAAGCAGACGGAACGAAGTTTGGAAAAAGCGAGGGCGGTAATGTTTGGTTAGATCCGGCACGTACTTCGCCATATGCCTTCTATCAGTTTTGGCTCAACGCTTCAGATGCAGATGCTGAGAACTACATCAAGATTTTCTCTATTAAATCACGTGAAGAGATTGAAGCATTGATTGCTGAGCATGCTGAGGCTCCGTTCAAGCGTGCCTTGCAAAAGGCCTTGGCTGAAGAAATTACCGTACGCGTGCACAGCCAGGCAGATTTAGATAATGCGCTAGCAGCATCTCAAATCTTGTTTGGTAAGGCTACAGAAGACCAGTTGAGATCTTTAGACAGAGCAACGCTTGAAAGTGTTTTTGAGGGTGTGCCGCAGTTTGAATTGGCTGCCTCTGAACTTGAAGGTGGTCTTGATATCGTCGAAGCGCTCGCTGAGCATACTGCAGTGTTCCCTTCAAAGGGGGAGGCGCGTAAGATGGTGCAAGGCAATGGTGTTGCCATCAACAAAACGAAAGTGGCTGTAGACAAAGTTCTTACCAAAGACGATGTTGTCGCGGATGGATTGATCATCGTTCAAAAAGGAAAGAAGAATTACTTCCTAGTGAAGGTGAGCTAAGGCTCTGATAGATGAATAAAAAAGGCGCCCCATGGGGCGCCTTTTTTTTATGCCTGGAACGGTCTTTAAAGGACCACGTAGTCGAAGACAATATCGTCGATGTCTTTTAAAAAGCGTTCATTCGGACGCTGGAAGAAGTAGAACATGCCGTGGTCGCGCATCTCAGCACCTTTAAGTTTAGCGTACTCAAATTCTTCGCCCTTATTCACCAAACAATACGGTAT
>JAAZVU010000136.1 GCA_018623275.1 Flavobacteriales bacterium | reverse complement strand
CATGGCTGGTTCAGAGTTGCCTCCATTGACCAATATTCCTCACTGCTGCCTCCCGTAGGAGTCTGGTCCGTGTCTCAGTACCAGTGTGGGGGACCACCCTCTCAGGCCCCCTACCCATCGTCGCCTTGGTGAGCCGTTACCTCACCAACAAGCTAATGGGACGCATGCCCATCTCATACCGAAAAACTTTAATCACAAAAACATGCGAATTCGTGATACTATGGAGTATTAATCCTCGTTTCCAAGGGCTATCCTCCTGTATGAGGTAGGTTGCATACGCGTTACGCACCCGTGCGCCGGTCGTCAGCAAAAGCAAGCTTTCCTGTTACCCCTCGACTTGCATGTGTTAGGCCTGCCGCTAGCGTTCATCCTGAGCCAGGATCAAACTCTCCATTGTAATGTTGTTGTTTGTTTCCTAGCTATTAACTCTAAAGATAATTGACAAGGTTTTTTGCATTCCTTGTTTCTTAAACCAATATGTAAAGAACTTGTTTCTAATTTCCCTTTCTCTCGATTGGGGCGGCAAATGTACGCAAGTTCAACTGAACTACACAATACTTATTTTGCTTTTTTTTCGAAAAACTTTCGCTCCTCAAAAAACGCCTGGCCTCGATGATAACTGGAGTACTAGACTCTCGTTATTCATTGTTGAAAAAGAACGTGCCTCGTTTCCGAAGCGGGTGCAAATGTAAGCACATTTAGTAAATGCGCAATAGTTGAAAAGAAATAAAAACAGACAAATTTCACCTCCCAGCAACTGACCTAAACAAACCCTTTGAATAACAAGAGTTTACACATAATTAAAACGGTCGTTTATGACCGATTTTTTTATCTCAACAAAAAAGCCCCGGCCAATGGCCGGGGCTTTTCATACATATACATGAATGGATTATTCAATCATTAGGATGAAGTCATTAACTGCACCTTCTTCATCAAGGACAAAATGAGCGTGTGCACCATGCTCATTATCACCCATGGTAATCATTCCTCTGTAATCGAAGTGAATGCCGTCTGTATCGCCCTCAATGGATTCAAAAGAACCACTAAGCTCTTCATTCGAAAAGTCAATAGCTACAGTTCCAACCATATTTTCAAGGGTCACATCTAAAGCGGCTTGAGCTTCACCTTCAAAAAGGCCCTCTAAGCGAACCGGAATATCCTTGGCTTTAATCTTTTTAACCTCTTGACGAACTTCTACGACCTCTTCAGCGTGCGCAGTTGCCGCATGGCTCTCGTGACCACCACCAAGAATCGGTGCGATAACAAGACCTACCAAACACGTTAGCTTGATCAAGATGTTCATAGAAGGACCTGAAGTATCTTTAAATGGATCACCTACTGTATCACCTGTTACAGCCGCCTTGTGTGCTTCAGAACCTTTGTACGTCATTTCACCGTCGATCATAACACCCGCCTCGAAAGACTTCTTAGCGTTATCCCAAGCACCACCAGCGTTGTTCTGGAAAATCGCCCAAAGAACACCTGATACAGCAACACCAGCCATATAACCACCTAGCATCTCTGCTGCTTCTTGACCCGTGTAGCCAAATGCCATTGGCAAGAATGCTACCACTAATGGGAAGATGATAGTCATTGCACCTGGCAACATCATTTCTTTCAAAGAAGCCTCTGTAGAGATAGCAACACACTTGTCATACTCAGGCTCAGCTTTGTATTCCATGATACCTGGAATCTCTTTAAACTGACGACGTACTTCCTTCACCATTTCCATAGCTGCTTTACCTACTGCGTTCATCGCTAAAGCAGAGAATACAACAGGTACCATACCCCCTACGAAGAGCATCGCAAGAACTGGAGCCTTGAAGATGTTAATACCGTCGATACCTGTGAAGGTTACGAAGGCAGCAAACAATGCCAATGCAGTCAATGCTGCAGAAGCAATAGCAAAACCTTTACCGATCGCTGCCGTAGTGTTACCTACAGAATCCAAAATATCAGTACGCTCACGCACCTCTTCTGGCAATTCACTCATCTCAGCGATACCACCAGCGTTATCCGCGATAGGACCGAAAGCGTCAATAGCCAACTGCATAGCTGTGGTAGCCATCATTGCAGAAGCTGCGATTGCAACACCGTAGAAACCGGCGAATGCGTAAGAAGACCAAATCGCTCCAGCGAAAAGGAGGATAGGCGCAAACGTAGAGATCATACCTACACCTAGACCTGCGATAATGTTTGTCGCAGCACCTGTAGCTGATTTCTGAACGATATCTAGAATTGGCTTTTTACCTAAACCAGTGTAGTATTCTGTGAAGTAAGAGATCAAAGCACCTACAACAAGACCAACAATTACAGCACCGAATACAGCCGTACGCGTTACCTCTTTAAAACCTTCACCAAAGAACTTCATGCTCAATGTTTCAGGCAAAAGCATTTGGATCAAAATGTATGAACCGATACCTGTCAAAACAATTGAAGACCAGTTACCGATATTCAAAGCACGCTGAACCTCTGGCTCTTTCGCGCTATTGTCTTTAATACGAATGAAGAAAGTACCGATGATTGAGAAGATGATACCTACACCAGCAATCATCATTGGTAACAAGATAGGACCTTGGTTTTCCAAGAATGTACCTGTGCTCAAAAGATTATCGTTGATAACATAGTTACCAAGTACCATAGATGCGAGTACTGTTGCTACATATGAACCGAACAAATCGGCACCCATACCCGCAACATCACCTACGTTATCACCTACGTTATCTGCAATAGTTGCAGGGTTACGTGGATCATCTTCAGGGATACCTGCTTCTACTTTACCTACAAGGTCAGCACCTACGTCGGCAGCTTTCGTGTAAATACCACCACCTACACGCGCAAACAACGCGATAGATTCAGCACCAAGAGAGAAACCTGCAAGGGCTTCCAACACGATAGTCATTTCATTGTAGAAGGAATCTTCGCCGACAATGAACCAATTAGAAAGAACGATGAAAAGAATACCTAATCCGAAGACTGCAAGACCAGCAACACCTAGACCCATTACAGTTCCCCCGCGGAACGATACTTTCAATGCCTGTGGCAAAGAAGTACGAGCAGCCTCAGTAGTTCTTACGTTTGAGTCAGTAGCGATGCGCATACCGATGTTTCCAGCTACCGCAGAGAACACAGCACCAATTACGAATGCAACTACGATGAACCAGTGTGTCGTTTCAACAACCGAAGAAACAATTCCGAGCAGGATACCTGCTACGACTACGAAGATTGCCAATATGCGGTATTCCGCGTTCAAGAATGCCAAAGCGCCTTCTTTAACGTAAGCAGCGAGTTTTGACATTTTTTCTGAGCCTGAACCTTGTTTCACGACCCAATTGCGCAAAACGAACATGTAGATTAGACCGACGATACCAAATACTGGTACCAACAAAAGCATATTTTCCATTATAACGATGGTTTGATAAAAAAATCAGCCCCCTTCGCTTTTACGAAGAGGGCTGCAAATATAAGTAGTAGAGTCTTTATCTCGACCTCAAGTAAAAAACCTCTAGGTTATTTAACATACATCACAGATTTCACTGCATCAATCACCTGTCCAACTTGTGGCAAGAAAGCCTCTAGAAGCGTTGGTGAGTAAGGGGCTGGAGTATCTGTGGTAGTAATTCTCTTAACTGGAGCATCGAGGTAATCGAAGGCTTCTTGTTGTACCTTATAAGTAATTTCAGTTGAGATCGACCCTAGTGGCCAAGCCTCTTCCAAACACACCAAACGGTTAGTTTTCTTTACACTTTCAATAACTGTTGCGTAGTCAATTGGACGAACTGTACGCAGATCAATGATCTCACAAGAAATCCCTTCTTTAGCAAGAATGTCTGCTGCTTCGTATGCTACTTTGATGATCTTACCGAATGAAACAATGGTAACATCTGTTCCCTTGCGCTTAATGTCAGCAACACCAATTGGCAATGTGTACTCTCCTTCAGGCACCTCGCCTTTATCACCGTACATCTGTTCACTCTCCATGAAGATAACTGGATCGTTATCACGGATAGCACTCTTCAACAAACCTTTACAATCGTATGGATTTGAAGGAACAACCACTTTCAAACCTGGACAGTTGGCGTACCAGCTCTCAAACGCTTGCGAGTGAGTCGCGGCCAACTGACCCGCAGATGCTGTAGGTCCACGGAATACGATAGGCACATTGATTTGACCACCAGACATCTGCTTCATTTTTGCAGCGTTGTTGATGATCTGATCGATCGCCACCATAGAGAAGTT
>JAAZVU010000027.1 GCA_018623275.1 Flavobacteriales bacterium | reverse complement strand
GTGATCATCACAGGTAACCTCGGAGATGTGATGAAGGAGAGTGCTACTATTGCCCTAGCTTATTTGAAGTCCAATGCGGATGCCTTGGGAATCGATTCTAGGTTATTCACTTCCTATGACATCAACATTCACGTACCACAAGGCGCTATCCCAAAAGATGGGCCTAGTGCAGGAATTACCCTCCTCACAGCGCTTACCTCATTGTTTACTCAAAAGAAAGTTGCGCCAAAATTGGCGATGACGGGTGAGATTACTCTACGTGGAAAGGTGTTGCCGGTTGGTGGAATTAAGGAAAAAATCCTTGCTGCCAAACGTGCTAAAATCACAACCATCTTGCTTTGTGACAAGAACCGCAAGGACATTGAGGAGATTGAAGAGCATTACTTAAAAGGAATGACGTTCCATTATGTGAGTGAGATGTCACAGGTGCTAGAATTGGCTATCTTAGACCAAAAGGTGAAGGGCGCTAAAAAGCTTGAGCCGGCAAAAAAGAACGGTTGATTCAAAGAATTCTCATAGCACTTGTCCTTCCGCTAAGCATGTTTGCTCAGAGCGGTGGCTCGTCGGTATTCTCTTTTCTGGATCGAAGCATTTTCGCAGGAAGTTCTGCTTTAGCAAATACGGCCTATTTGAATCCAGCTGCAGTGGGAGCATATGCAATGCAAAACCCGTTGCTGTTGAATGATAGCACTTTATATGACCTAGAGGTCAGCTACGGTGCTTTGGGCGAGGGCATTCAACTACTGCAATCTTCCTTTGGTTTTAAGATTAAGGGTCACGCTCTCATGTTTGGAGTGCAGAATATCAGCTATGGAGAATTTAATGCCACAGATACCTGGGGCAATTCCTTAGGGACTTTTACAGCAGGCGACCTAGCGATGAGCGTGGGAACATCTTTGTATTCCTTTGGAGGATGGGATCTAGGTACGAACTTCAAACTCGTTTCTGGTACTTACGAGAGTTATCAAAGCTGGGCAGTAGCCACCGATTTAGTCGCAATGCGCAGATTCGAGAATGCTCCTGATGTCGTTTTGATGGCTAAAAATGCGGGCGTACAGCTTACCACATTTGCTGGTCAGCGTGAACAGTTGCCCTTTAATGTACTGGTTGCTTTTGGAGACAAGCTTAAATATGCGCCATTCCGTTGGACATTCGTTATTGACCAATTGCAGCAGCCTAATCTGGGTTATGACGATCCAAACAACATTACGGTTGATCCAATCACCGGAGAAGAAACATTGAATTCACAATCGTACTTGAATTTGGCTTTACGTCACTTAAGTGGCTCGATAGAATTTCTACCAACGCGCCGTACCCACCTGATGATGGGCTATAGCTTTAGACGTCAATATGAAATGGCCTTGCCCACCCGCCGAACTTCAGGAGGATTTACCGTCGGAGCGGGCATGTATTTCGACAAGTTTAATTTGCATTATGCAAACGAGCTAAGAAGCGTTGCTGGACGAATGAATACGCTATCTTTGGGCATCCAATTATAACCCTAAATACACTCCATGAAGCCACTCACTATTGCTATTGACGGTCACAGTTCCACTGGAAAAAGCACCCTTGCAAAGCAGTTGGCAAAAGAGCTTGGCTTTGTCTATGTCGATAGTGGAGCAATGTATCGCGCCGTTGCTTTTAATGCACTACGAAACGGATGGGTAAGCAAGGAAAATGGTGCTCAGGCCGATCAAATCAATGCACATTTAGATGATTTGGTGATCGATTTCGAATTAGATGCAGATGGCAAAAACACCACTCTATTAAACGGTGAAATCGTGGAAGAAGCTATTCGTACTATGGAGGTAAGCAACGTGGTCAGTCATGTTGCCAAACTGGTTCCTGTACGTCGCCGCTTAGTTGCACTTCAGCAACAGATGGGCGAGAATGGTGGTGTAGTGATGGATGGCCGAGATATTGGTACTGTAGTTTTCCCAAATGCTGAGTTGAAAATCTTCATGACGGCCTCAGATGAAGTACGTGCAAGCAGACGCAAAGCGGAATTGGACGCAAAAGGCCAAATTCATTCCTTGGAGGATGTGCTTGAAAATCTCAAGAGCCGTGACAAAGCTGATATGGAGCGCGCAGATTCGCCATTGATTGCCGCTGAAGACGCGCGTACCTTGGACAATAGTGCCATTACCCGTGAAGAGCAGTTTCAGCTCGTGCTGAACTGGGTATCGGAGCTCAAAGCGTAGGTTATACGCGCTCAGCCAATACGGTCTTTGCACCTTTTACAACATCTCCTTCTTTCACCAGGATTTTGCTGTCTAATGGCAAGAATACATCTACACGAGAGCCAAATTTGATAAAGCCGAATTCAGCACCTTGAGCAGCCATATCTCCAGGTTTTGCATACATCACAATGCGACGAGCAACCGCTCCAGCAATCTGTCTAAAGACCACCTTGCCCCAAACCTTGTTTTCTACTGCTACCGTTGTGCGTTCGTTCAACGTAGAGCTCTTTGGGTGCCATGCCACGAGGAATTTTCCTTTGTGGTGAATGGCGTTGGTCACCTTACCGCCAAGAGGGTATCTGTTCACATGGACATTGAAAGGTGACATAAAAATGGACATCTGGATGCATTTCGCCTGAAGAACTTCTTCTTCATAAACCTCTTCAATAGTCACTACTTTTCCATCGGCTGGACAGATGAGACCGTTTGGATTGACCTGAACTGTACGCTTTGGATTGCGGAAAAATTGGAGGACAATGACATATAGTACTACACTAATGCCAAGGGTGATTCCTTGAGCAATTGAATTTTCTGTTGCCCATTGTACAAGCGCATTCACTGCAAATAGTACAATGAAAACTAAGCCTAAAGTTCCCTTTCCTTCCTTGTGGATAATCATGATAAATACTGGTATAAAATAAGTGCCACTGGTGCGGCTGTAATAAAGCTATCTAATCGGTCCAAAGCACCTCCGTGCCCTGGTAAAAATACTCCTGAATCTTTCACTCCTGCCTCTCTTTTTATCGCGGATGCAACAAGGTCTCCTAATGGGGCAGTTATGCTCACACTTAAGGCCAGCGATGCTGCGATGTGTACAGGCATTAATCCCCAATAATGGTTGGCAATAAGCCCTATGACGATGGTGCCTATGATGCCGCCGATCATCCCTTCAATGGTTTTCTTAGGACTTAAAGTTGGGGCTAATGGTCGCTTGCCAAAGAATCGGCCGAAGAGGTAGGCCATGCTGTCTGAGGACCAGATCATGACAAAAATGGATAGAATGAGCTCAGGGTACTTTGTTGCGTTCTGAATGGCAAAAACCAGTGGGACCCAGATATAGGCGATAGCAAATAAACCGCGGCGAATTTCAAGTGCAGGTTGCTTCGCTCTCAATAAAGTGAATGACAACAGAACTGTGTAGAGGATAGTGGATGCTACTAATTCCTTTGTCCCGCCAAATCCTATAAAGGCACCTAAACTCAATAATATCCATGGAAAAGCCAATAAAGGAAAGCGACTTTCCATTCGCTGAATAGTGGCCAATTCATTCAGAAGTAGCAAGGTGAATATCGACAGTACAATAGGGCTAATGGAACTAAAGCCAAAAACTCCAATTAGTACAGCAGCATAAACTGCTCCCCAAAGTGTACGCTTGCCCATCTTAAATTTCGTCTTCTATAAGTACTAGGAAAACATTGCGGTCCTTATTTGGATCTGCAGAAGCCATTTGAACATTCTGGTCGTGTGGGGCACGAATTACAGCTATGTTACCTGGGCGATTGTCGCGGTATTTCAAATTGATTGAAGTCATGCCGTCACGAAGGTTGGCTACTATCTGAGAGGTATACGCAATGATCACATGATGCTCGGGCAGGTCAGACAATCTTCTTCCACCAGTGTGGTGATTGTGTACCATGATTCCACCGTTAAATGCAATGAGTGCCTCACAGCCGCTCACAACTGCCGGCATTTGGCCATCGTTGTTGAAGGTGACTTTCAATCCAAGTTTGTTCTCAAACTTCCTAAGACCTTCATCACTGATGTACAGTCCAGGCCAGTTGTGTTCTTTTGCATATTGTTCTAATCCAGCCAGAGCATCCTGCTCGCTAGCGCAATAGATAAAGTGGCCGCCGCCCTCGTGAAATTGAGAGACAAATTTCTCATCTAAAGGCAACTTCTCTTCGGGAGCGAATTGGCCTTCGGGAGAAGATTCTGCAGCTTCAGAACTCTTCAGGGAAGAAACTAATTTTGAAAAGAAACCTTTTCTAGACATGTGTTATTGAGTGTAGTTCAAAGGTAGCAAAGCAAAACTAATGCGGCGGCGAAATTTTGCCGGCGGCTATTAACAAAAAACCCACCGCCAGCGGCGGTGGGTTTTGCTTTAAATCTCAAATGAATTTACTCAGTATCTGCGCTTGATTCGGCAGCTGTTGGAGCTTCTTTTGGCGCACTAGATTCTACTACCTCCGCCGTAGTATCCTCGGTTTCCTCCTTGTCCCAAGGACGCTTTCCAAAGATTTCTTCTACGTTCTCTTTAAAGATGACTTCTTTTTCAAGCAAGAGGTTAGCGAGAGCATCTAATTTATCTCGGTTCTCAGAGAGAATTTTGATCGCTCTATCATACTCAGCTTCGATAATCTTAGAAATCTCTGCATCAATGATTACCGCAGTTTCTTGAGAATAGGGTTTATCCATAGCGTAGTCATTTTGACCTTGGCTATCGTAATAGGTAATGTTCCCAAGCTTGTCATTCAAGCCGTAGATAGTTACCATTGCACGCGCTTGCTTTGTGACTTTTTCAAGATCACTTAAAGCACCAGTAGAGATCTTATCGAACACTACTTTTTCTGCGGCACGGCCACCCATGGTTGCACACATCTCATCCTGCATCTGTTCCGCAGTGGTGATCTGGCGCTCTTCGGGTAAGTACCAAGCTGCGCCTAGAGAGCGACCACGAGGTACAATAGTTACCTTCACTAGTGGAGCTGCATGCTCTAGCAACCAGCTTACTGCTGCGTGTCCAGCTTCGTGATAAGCGATGACTTTTTTCTCTTGAGGAGTAATGATTTTAGTCTTCTTCTCAAGACCTCCAACAATACGGTCTATGGCATCGTTGAAATCTTGCTTGTCTACAAAACTCTTGTTATTACGAGCCGCGATAAGAGCAGCCTCGTTACATACGTTGGCGATATCTGCACCAGAGAATCCAGGTGTTTGCTTCGAGAGCAATGCTACATCTACTGTATCGTCGGTTTTAATGCCTTTGAGGTGAACACCGAAGATAGCTTCACGTTCGTTGAGCTCAGGAAGATCGACATAGATGATACGGTCAAAACGACCGGCACGCATCAAAGCACGATCCAAAATATCTGCACGGTTGGTTGCAGCCATTACGATAACGTGTTCGTTTGTTCCAAAACCATCCATTTCTGTAAGGAGCTGGTTCAATGTGTTTTCACGTTCGTCATTACCGCCGGTAAAGTTGTTTTTACCACGTGCACGTCCAATGGCATCAATCTCATCAATGAAGATGATACACGGTGATTTTTCCTTGGCCTGCTTAAAGAGGTCGCGTACACGAGAGGCACCAACACCTACAAACATCTCAACGAAATCGGATCCCGAAAGAGAGAAGAAAGGCACCTTCGCCTCACCAGCAACCGCTTTAGCGAGGAGTGTTTTACCTGTTCCAGGAGGCCCTGAAAGCATTACCCCTTTAGGGATACGACCGCCTAGTTCGGTGTACTTTTTAGGATTCTTCAAGAAATCTACGATCTCAAGAACTTCCTCCTTCGCGCCAGTCATTCCGGCAACTTCATTGAAGGTTGTTTTAACTTCAGTGTCTTTGTCAAAGACTTTGGCGCGTGACTTACCAATATTGAAAATTTGCGATCCACCGCCGCCGCCAGGAGCACCGCCGCCACCAGACATACGGCGCATGATGAAGAGCCATACTGCGATCATTAACACCAAAGGCAAGACCCAAGAGATGATATCCCCAAGGAAATTTTCTTGAGTCTCATAATTCACCGCAATTGGTTCATCGTTGATCCTGTCTTCGTAATAATCTTTCAAGCGGTCTTCGAATGCCGTAGCTGGCATTTCAAAAACATAATGAGGTCCAGGGTTAACAGCATCGCTTAAATTGCTGTTGCGAACTTCTTCGTAGCGCTCATTTTCTAAGAGGCTTTCTTCTTTGATGAATACTTGAATAGTTTTCTCGTTGACGATGTTTACGCGTTCAACATCACCTAATTCTAAGCTTTGTTCAAAGTCTCTGAAATTTGAGCTCTTGGCGCGAAAACTCATCGCACTGAAGATTTGCATCCCTATGAAGAGCGCAAAAACTATGGCATATACCCAGTAGAAGTTAAACCCAGTTTTTTTAGGTCCGCCTGGTTTACCGCCTTGGTTGTTGTTTTTGGCAAACTGTTTTTTCAGTTTGTCGATTTGATTTTGGTTTCCTTTATCCGACATACGGCTGTTATAGGTTTTCTAGAGTTGTAGTAGGCGCATCACCCCAAAGGCTTTCAAGATCGTAAAACTCTCTAGTTCCTTTTTGGAAGATATGAACTACGACGTTAACGTAATCCATAAGAACCCACTCCGCGTTTTCTTTTCCTTCTATGTGCCAAGGACGATCACCTACATTCTCGCGAACACTTTTATGAACGCTATCCGAGAGTGCATTGACTTGAGTATTTGAATTTCCTTCTGCGATTACAAAGTAGTCGGTTACGGCATTTTCAATTTCTCGTAAATCAAGTATGGTGATGTTTTCGCCTTTGATCTCTTGTAGACCTTCAACAACAAATTTTTGAAGTAGTTCGGACGAAGCTTGAGGTTGTATTTGCATTAAAAAATTTTTATAGCTGTAAATTACCAAAACATATGCCATCTTAGTGGATGTCTTTCCACATCGGCATAATGTCACAAAAGTACCCTTTAATTCGTCACACACAGCTAGATTCCACGCAACTCGAATTGCATCGTTTACTTGAGGAAAACCCGCATCTAGAGCACATGACTACGGTTATTGCCAACACCCAAACTAAGGGTAGGGGCAGAGGGGTGTCAGTATGGCAGGATGAGGAAGGGAAATCGGCCTTATTTTCCACTTTTATCCTGTGGCCGTATCCTGTTCGAGAAAGTTTTTTGGTCAATAAATGGGTTTGTCATGTTTTGGCGACAACGATGCCCAAACTGGTGCAGTATAAATGGCCAAACGATCTTATGGTGGGCAATAAGAAATTGGGCGGTATACTCATAGAAAATCGATGGGAAGGCAATAGAATTGTGAGTTCTATGGTTGGACTGGGTATCAATGTTGATTACTGTCAGCATCAGTTAAAACGCGCGATAAGCTTTCAAGAACTTAATATAGATATCACGGTAGATGAAGTTATCGAACAGATTTTAAATGCCATGCGCTCTGCTGTGCATTCGATTATGAATCCTGTGTTACTTAACCGTAGATACGATACTATTCTTTGGGGTAGAGATACTTATCATCTATACAAAAAAAGGAATGGTGAAGTATTAGAAGCCTTTGTTCACGGTGTAGATGCCCAGGGTAGGGTGAGGCTGAAAACAAAAAAAGGCCAAACAGAAGTGTTTGACCTTGATAGTATTCAGTGGATAGACCCGATAGCCTAAACCTGTTTATTTACCCCAAACAGATGGATCTTTTCTCCACTCTGAAAGCATGTCCCTTGTGTCCAAAGAGATCGATCCACTTTGTACTGCTTGTTCGAGCAAGTGGTGGTAATCACTAAGGGTGTTTAATCGAACACCAGCTTCTTCGAAATTTTCGAGAGCCACAGGAAACCCGTAAGTGAAGATTGCCATCATTCCGAGCACTCGAGCTCCTGCTTCTTTCAACGCAGCAACTGCTTTAAGCGAAGATCCTCCCGTTGAAATCAAGTCTTCAATAACAACTACGTTGGATCCTGGCTCAAAGAACCCCTCCACCTGATTTTGGCGACCGTGACCTTTGGCTTTGTCGCGAACGTAGATGAATGGTACGCCCATGAAGTCAGCCACTAAAGCGCCAATAGCGATGGCACCTGTTGCTACACCTGCTATGTAATCAGGTTTTCCATATACTTCTTCAATTTGTTTGGCGAATTCGATTTTTAGATAATTTCGAATGGCTGGAAAACTTAACGTCAAGCGGTTATCACAATAGATAGGACTTTTCCATCCACTTGCCCATGTAAATGGGTTATCTGGTTGTAATTTAATCGCCTTAATCTGTAAAAGACTTTCGGCGGTCTTAAGGGCTGCTTCTTTGTTCTGTATCATGCTGCAAAATTACACCAAAGTTTTTATTAAAGGCTCTGTTTTGGTCCCTGTTCCTGGAGGTAAGGCCCCTGAGATTATCAACAGATTATCCACTAAAAAGAGGCTTAAGGCGTTTTTGAAGGATCTGCAAAATGAGAATCTCAATGTTACTTTAGAAATAGGCGCTGACCATTCTTTCTGGCCGCTCTTTATGACCCTGCACAAAGGCGTTATTGCGGCAGGTGGCTGGGTAAAAAATCAGGACGGCCATTTGCTCATCATTGAACGCAATGGAAAATTGGACATGCCTAAAGGCAAGTTGGAGTTTCATGAAAAGATCGAGAAGTGTGCGGTAAGAGAAGTAGAGGAAGAGTGCAAAGTGAAAGGATTAAAAATCACTGGGGAGCCAACTAAGACGGTTCATTGCTATTCGATAAAGGGTGGGTTCGCCATAAAAACTACATTCTGGTACCCGATGTATACGGAACACGATAAAAAGTTGAAACCTCAGAAAGAGGAGGGTATAACGGATGTGTACTGGGCTTCTCCGAAAAAGTTGCGTAAGAAATTGGCCAAAATGCCGTCTTACAATAGCCTAAAAGAGGTGTTCGAAAAGTACGTTGAAGAGCAGATTACGGCTTAACCGCATCTGGGACAAACCTGCTGTAATCTCCGTTGTGGTTATATACTTCACGGACAATGCTCGAGCTGATGTAAGCATAACGAGCACTGGTAAGTAAAAAAACTGTTTCTAGAGTTGGAACCATCTCACGGTTTGCTTGAGCAATAGCCTTTTCAAACTCGAAATCTGCCGGGTTTCTCAAACCACGAAGAAGGAAGTTTACACCTTGCTGCTGCGCAAAGTCAACGGTTAATCCCTCGTAAGTAATGACTTTGATTTTCGGCTCGTTCGCAAAGGTTTCTTCAATCCAAGAAGCACGTTGCTCTAAACTGAAGAGGTAATTTTTCGCACTATTTGTACCTACCGCAATTTGAATTTCATCAAACAATGGCAATGCGCGTTCGATAATGTCTAAATGACCCAAAGTAATCGGGTCAAAGGAACCCGGAAATAGTGCGATTTTTTTGCTCATAGCGGTAAAGTTAAGCAATCTGTTCTTCAGCCAATCTACTCAGAACTTCACTGAGTTTCCAGCCTCGGTAAGCGATCTGTTGTGGAACGATCGACGCCGGACTTAACCCTGGGATACTATTTACTTCGATAAGTACAGGGCCTTTATTGGCATCAATGATAAAATCCATTCGAACGATTCCTTTTAGCGCTAAGGCATCGTAGGTGTGAATGGAAATATCTTGGATTAATGCATCTGTTTCTTCTGAAATCCTCGCTGGAGTGATTTCTTGAGACTTCCCATCATATTTGGCTTCGTAATCAAAGAAGGCACTTTCTGTTGGGACTATCTCAGTGATGGCGATGGCTTGCGTTTTTTGGGTGTCCAATTGTACCCCGGCTCCAAAATCGTAGGCACTTCTAAGAACGCCACAACCTACCTCAATACCGGTGATTCCTTCTTCAACAATCACCTCTTGACATTCTCTTTGAGCCTCCTCAAAAGCTTGGGTAAATTCTTCGATGGATGTAATTCTGCTCACACCAAAACTGGAGCCTGAACGGTTGGGCTTGACAAATAGTGGGAAATTCCAATCGTTAAATATTGTTGGATCCGGCAATTCCATGAGACTTATGCCTCGAGGTACAACGATGCCTTTGTCGCGAAGTAGCGTATTACATTGAAACTTCGAAAATGTTAGTGCACTAGTGAATGTATCACAGGTGCTGTGTGGAATACCGAAAACTTCGAGCATCCCTGAAATGTGGCCGTCCTCGCCAGGGGTGCCATGGATGACATTAAACACATAGGCTAGTCCTAAGTCAGAAATCTTAACCAATGCGCCATCTACCTTGAATCCATCGCGATCCAATTCAATGAAAATGGTCGAATAACCTGCTTCGATAAATGCATCATAAGCAGTCTTGCCCGAGGCCAAACTAATGCCTCTTTCTGAAGAATATCCACCGGCTAATACGCCAATCAATTTTTGCACGTTTTCCATTATTGTAAATGTAATGCACAACCCTAATGAATAGAGGGTACTATTAAAGTATCTTTACACCATGAAACAGTGGCTACGATTTTTATTTTCAATGTCCTTCGTCAAAACATTGGCGGCAGTGGCGGTTATCGTATTGATTAGTGTTTTCGGGAGTTTATGGTGGTTGAGCAGCTCAACAATGCACGGGGAAACCGTAGAGATCCCCAACCTGAAAATGATGCAGCTAGAGGATGCACATGTAACGCTGGATTCCCTCGGTTTAATATATGAGGTCATCGATAGCACGCATTATGTGCCTGGCATTCCTGAAGGAGCGATTATTGAATCTTTCCCGAAGGAATATGCGACGGTGAAATTGGGCCGAAAAATCCTACTATCTACCAACCCTGCGAGACTACCTAAATATCCGCTGCCGAATTACAAGGATCAGTTAGTGAGTTACGTGACCTCGAAATTCAAGACCAAAGGATTCATTATAGACAGCATCATCGCTGTTCCAGATTTGAGTCATGACCTCGTTTTACGCGTGGTGGATGAAAACGACAGCATCGCAAGCGAACAGGAGTTGTATGAAACCGGAAGTAGATTTAAGATTTATGTCAGTGCTGGTTTAGATGGAGGAACGGTCTTTTTGCCAAATCTAGTCGGGATGACCTACGAAGAGGTGAAGCAAGCCTTACAGCAATCAAGCCTTAATGAAGGTGCAGTGATCTATCAAGGCGTGGAATCTGATACGCTCGGAGCCTTCGTTTTGAAAACTTTTCCGGCATATGAAACGGACGTTCAGGTCAAAGCAGGAAGTGCCATTGATCTATGGTTGGTGTCCGATTCTACCTTACTCCCTCAACCCGAAATTATAGATACCCTGAATGCTGAATTCTAGACTACGCTTCACATTCATCTCTTGTTTTGTTTTCTTCTTGGCCTCGGCCCAAGTAGAAGAGTCCACTGTCGTGCTTTCAAATGCGCCTACCTTCTATTCAGGGCTAGAGAATATCGATACCCTAGTTCCACCATTTACGGACGATTTCTCTTACCCATCAGATAAACCGTCATCGGCCCTTTGGCAAGATGCGAAAGTTTGGGTGAATGATGAGATGGCCTTGTTCCAAAACTCTCTCGGAGTAGCAACTTTTGATGGGTTGAACGAATTTGGCTTTGCCTACAAAGAGAACGCATTGGATTCAGATTCTTTAGCAGACGTTTTGACCTCGGCTTATTTGGATCTTCAAGGGCTCTCAGATGTCTATTTAAGTTTCCAATTACAAGAAGGTGGACGTGGCGAATTGCCCTCAAATTCAGACAGCATTGTAGTTGAATACTGGTCGCCGGTCACTTCAGATTGGACCCAAGTGTGGGGCCAAAAGGGCTCGAGCACATCAACCCCATTTTCTTCCATAATCCTCCCGGTTCAAGGAGCCAATTATTTGCAAAAAGGTTTCAGATTCCGCTTCGCAGCCTACGGTGCACGCGCAGGAGCCTATGACATTTGGAATGTAGATTATGTGCAGCTTGACAAGGATAGAAACCCGAGCGACACCATCATTACCGAACCGGCAATTGCTCGTGCGCATCCACTCATTATAGGTTCAGGTGCCTATACCAGCTGGCCGTGGTGGGTGAGCAATGCAAGCAGTGTAGCAAACCGCCCAACTTCATTAGAATATACCTACCGTAGAAATGGCGCTATCCCTTCAGGCGGCTGGAGTTTGAATCTTGGCCAATTCCGCTGGGAAGAAAACGGCAACCTCATTCAACAAACAACCGCAGTACCCGTAATTACAAATACACAGCACAACCAGGATCAGACCTTTAGCATTGCAGTGCCATCCGCTGCCATGACCACCTTTAACGGCCCAACGACTGTAGAAACGAAAGTTTGGTTTGACGGTTCCGCTGCAGGCTTCCGCTCGAACGACACCGTTCGCGGTTCAATTACCTTGGCGAATTACCTCGCATTGGACGACGGTACTGCTGAACGCGCCTATGCCGTCCAAAATGTCATTGGGGGCAGAGTAGCTCAGAAGTTCAAAGTAGGAGGCCTTGGGGGTTCTGATACGCTGAAGGGGGTTTATTTCAACTTCGTCGATGCTGGTGAAGAATACACGAGCACCTTTAGATTGGCCGTGTGGGCGCCCGCAGACAGTGGTGATGCTCCAGGCAATGTGCTGTACATGAGCGACAGTCTCTACCGGCCGTTTACAGGATATTACCGCGGTGATATGATTCCTTACGAACTAGATTCGGCCATTAGTTTGAATAGCTTTGCTGAGGTTTGGATCGGATATATCTGTACCTCTTCAACGCCCATGTATTTAGGATTTGATGTCGAGCGAAATTTACCTTCGGGTATGCCTCGATATTATGGAGATGGGTTTAATTGGTACCAAAGCCTGGAGCCGGGTGTGGCCATGATGCGTCCATATTTCCGTTATTCTCCTACTGATATGTCGTTGGAAGAATTGGACGAGGATTTTAATATTTATCCAAATCCTTCTACGGGCCAATTAACTATCGCCTCCTCCGAGGCCTCTTACTTCGTTCACACCATAAGTGGTAACACCGTTGCCGAAGGGCGTGTAGAAGGAACAACAACCATTGAACTTCACCATCTAGAGAGCGGCATTTACATCGTGTCCATTCAGACTCCGCAAGGAATGTCTCGGGTGAAATGGATTAAGCTCTAAACTGTCAAAACCATGAGTGCACAGGAAGAAAAAGACGAACTATACGTCCATCATAGATTTGTGGCAGACGAAGGGCAAGGTCCGCTTCGAGTCGATAAATTTTTGACCAATTTCCTTTTCGATACCAGTCGTTCTCGCATTCAAAAGGCAGCTGAGGCTAAGGCCATCCACGTTAATGGCAATGCGGTAAAGAGCAATTATAAGGTGAAGGCTGGCGATACTGTTGAAGTAGTATTGAACGAGCCGCCAAGAGATTCGACTATCGTACCTCAGGAATTGGACCTTGATATCCTCTACCGAGATGAACATGTAATTGTAATCAATAAGCAACCCGGCTTAGTTTGTCACCCTGGGCATGGTAATTACGAGGGAACCCTCGTTCATGGCCTCGCACATTTAGCTGAAAATTTACCCGTGGGTAAACAAGGCGAAGAACGTCCGGGCTTGGTGCATAGATTAGATAAAAACACCTCAGGAGTGATGGTTGCCGCAGCTTCAGAGCTTGGAATGGCTCATTTGGCCAAGCAGTTTTTCGACCGCACTACCTCGCGCGAATACGTAGCTCTAGTTTGGGGAAACGTTGAAGAAGAGCAGGGAACTATTGAAGGACACATTGGCCGTAGTGTGAAAGACCGCCTGCAAATGGCAGTTTTTCCGGACGGTTCTGAAGGAAAGCATGCGGTTACTCATTACAAGGTGTTGCAACGTTTTGGTTATGTAACTTTAATCAGCTGTAAGTTAGAAACAGGGCGTACACATCAGATTCGCGCACACATGCGCTATTTGGGACACCCGCTGTTCAATGACGAGCGCTATGGTGGAGACAAGATTTTGAAAGGCACTGCCTTCTCAAAGTACAAGCAATTCATTACCAATTGTTTTAAAGCGTGCCCGAGGCATGCGCTCCACGCAAAAAAGCTCGGCTTCGTCCACCCGTCAACCGGTGAACTGATGGAATTTGAAACTGTTATACCTGCAGACATGGCGGAAGTGATCCGCAAGTTTGAGAGTTATACCACAACGAGTAACTGGGAAAAAGAAAGTGAAGAATAAGGTTTGGATAGTGTTTTTAAGTGCCTTGATCATTCAAGGATGTGATCGATTCCGATCGAAACACGAACCCACGCCGTACACTTTAGAGTATCCTTCCCATTTTCCTGACCCTGCCATCCCATCGACCAATGAAATGACTGAAGAGGGTGTGCGCTTGGGCCGACACTTATTCTTCGATGAGCGTTTATCCGGGGACAATTCACAGAGCTGTAACAGCTGTCACTTACAGGAAAGCAATTTCGCCGAGCCGACTAGGTTTAGCACTGGTATAGATGGTATAGAAGGGGAGATCAATGCCATGGTTCTCACTAACATTGCTTGGCAGCAGTTCTACTTCTGGGACGGTCGCATAACTACGTTGGAGGACCAGGTGAAAGACCCTATTCTGAACCCCATCGAGATGCATGCAGATTTTGCCAGCATTATTGAAAAGCTAGAACAAGACGCGAAATATTTGGAGTTGTTCGATAAAGCGTTTGGATCCGAGGAAATAACCGAGGACGGCATTGCAAAGGCCTTGGCGCAATACATCCGCACAATTATTAGCGGTACCTCGAAGTTTGATAGGTACGTTCAGGGCGAATACTCCTTTACACCTAGCGAGCAATTGGGCTTTGATATTTTCAATAACGAACAAGGCGATTGTTTCCATTGTCACGGAGCGGCGACCTCTGGCTATCAGATGGGGGCCTTTGGGTTACTCCAATTCTCCAATAATGGATTAGATAGTACACATGAGGTTGGAGACGGTCGTGAGGCGGTCACAGGTAACCCTACGGATAGAGGGAAATTTAAGGTGCCATCGCTTCGCAATGTTGAATACTCCTTCCCATACATGCACGACGGCCGTTTTCAAACTCTTGCTGAGGTGGTTGAATTCTACAATATGGGCGGTCATCCTTCACCAACGCTAGATCC
>JAAZVU010000135.1 GCA_018623275.1 Flavobacteriales bacterium | reverse complement strand
ACTAAACCATTGTGCGAGAATACCTAAAAGGCTAGTAACAATGATGCCAATATTCATCCCTATAATTGAACTGCATAAAAGAATCAACCACAATCCTGTAAAAATCTTAAACCTTAAAGAATAACGCATTTAATCAAAACAATCAGTTGGAGAGAGGGGGTTTTGAACCTAACGCCGCAATATGCTCGTTTTCAATCAATTAAGAGAACGCTTTTGTCTAAGTCAACCCGCTAAGCAACCCAATCGGCCTCGGAGGGCTTATCGCCCAATAGCGCTGACATAGCTAGTCAAATATAGGCTTTTTTAACCGAAGGTTCAATTCCCACCTCAGGACTATATCGTGATGTTCATTGGCACTGCTGATATACATCTATGAAGCGCATTTTGATCTGATTTACGCCTCCAGTGATCGCGTTAGTATTGTTCGGAATATTCCGAACGCACGTTTGGAACCACGAATAATTCTAAAACCTCAATGTTTTTAGTATTTTCGTTATAGAATCAAAATAGAAATTCGATCTCAAAGTAAAGAAAGGTAATGGATTCGGCCGCCAGACTCTGCGAGGCTTAATTAACCATACTTATGTGTAAAAGACAGATACTCTTAATTTTGATTGTTTTCCAGGGCAGTTTATCGTATTCAATAATCGCTCAAAATGTGTATTCAACACCCAGTGTTTTCTATGACCTAGACTTATTAGCTATAGAAGGTTCTGGCCTTGGCCCTGTCACTTCCATCGGCTTGGATAGACAGGTTAAAAATCGGCCTGAAAACAGGCACTTAGATATCCTAAGTTACTCTATTGGACATGTAGGTGTCATACTTCCTAATGTTGGTGATTTTGGTGGAGTTGCTCATAGCATAGGATACGAAAAACGATATCAACTGAATATAGTTAGTTACAATCGTCATAGTATTTTTCTAATGACAGGATTAAAAGGAAACCTTTTCTTGAAAAATTACACTTGGTTAATAGATCAGGACTTCAAAGAGATTAATCCAGAGGCAAGTGCTTATGAAGCCACCGTAACGGCAGGTATAGGTGTTGGTTATCGTTTCAGTTCAAAAAATGGGATAACGACAACTTTTACGCCAGTTAGTGCATATTGGGGATACGCAGATCGTAATTCATCTTGGAAATATTGTGAATACGCGACCCCTTTATTCTCACCTGAACTTTTAGGAGGGAGACTTTTTGACTTAGAAATATCAGTACCGCTGGAAAAAAGGTTATTTACAGGAAATTAATAAGTTAACTAAGCCTAACAACGTATATAACTCATATCCGGGCGCATCGTCCTTTTGGTTATCTTAAAGGAAACCAAAACGACCTCTGCTGATACGAGGTTATATACAATACTTACCTGCCATATGAACAAACCGCTACTGACAATATTGATCTTAATATTTCAAGTTTCAGTATTTGGACAAGAAACTGTTCAGCAGGACGGATACTACGATCTTAAAATTGGCATCTATCAGACCAAAAGCCTCGACAAAGAATTGATTGGATCTAATCCAAGAGTTATTGAACCTCAGACAAAGTTTCAAAGCAAAGCCAACTCAGCTTTTTTGAAAGTACAGGACAATGCTATTGCACTCTTTGACCGCATAAACGACAAAGGAACAGCAAAGCCACTAGGAGTTCTAACACAGACGTCTGTCATCCAAGTTGACACGGTTTTCTACCGAGAAATTTACAGGGACACTTCAAAGGAATGGATGCTCACTTTTAACGTTTGGTACGCCATAACATTAAACGGAGAACAGTACTACACTGATTACAAAATTCACGACTTCATCGGACTCCAAGAGGAATTGGCTAAATACAATCAACAATTTCTTCTGGTTGCACAAAGTACCGGCTATGACGACTACTATGATAGAGGATATCCAAACCATTTTTTCGCTGTTATTCTCAACGATAATTTTGACATGTCTTACAACAGTGAAATTTTCAACTTTGACTACGGCGAAGAATTTTGGGACGCCGAACTAATGAGGTCAGTAGAGACCGAAATGACTGAGAAGGGGTTTGAGTTTAAACTCTATGGAATTGAAGACAACTTCGAAGGTATTTGGACCGGAAGAGAACTAAAAAAATAGATACGGCAGGTAACAACGTATATGATTCATGATCGGACGCGTTGCGCTTTTGGTTACCTTCAAAAAAGCTAAACCAAAATCACAAAGCTTATCACGAAGTCATATACGTGACTTCTGCTCAATATGAAGTAATTTTAAACGAGCTTAACTATAAAAACCTACCGAGGATGAAAAAATCCATTATGCTAGCGGCTTTAATTGCTCTAGTAACCTTTACAAGCTGTGAGAAGAATGAGAACGACTTACCTGAGGTAAGGGCTAGTAATCTAACACCTCATAAAATTGGACCAGATCGAATGAATCCCTACGAAATTTCAAATATGCAAGTTGCTTTCGATAGGGTTTCAAGTGAGTTTGGTCTTCCTTCAACATCACTGTCGCCGAATTCTGCATATATTGAAGTTCAACTTCAAGATGAGGATGACGAAGAGCTCTTAGCAGATGACTTATCTATAAATACATTTGATTATCCTCCGCATAGGGATATCGTCCTAGAAGGCGACTATTCAGACTGGAATCCTTATAATGTTTGTGATACGTGTGTAACTCCAAAATATGTTACCGTAGACCTCAATCATTCTCTTCCATCAGGATTGGTGCTGGATACCCTAGACATGGTATACTTTCCAGATGAAGACCCATCTTGGAGCAGTCTCCTTTCTGAAAGTAATATAGAAGATTTTTACTATCGCATGGAAGAAGAGGCATACAATTTAGCTGGTGTAGATTTCGGCGAGCAATCTAGTGGCAAAACTTCACTTTTAAACAGATGGACTCCAAACGGAAATATTAAGTACTATGACAAAGAAATAAACTCACCGGATAGCGTAAAGCTTGAAGGAATGAGAATCGTTGTAAACAAAGGGATCAAATCTTCCAGAGCGTATACGGACAGCAATGGCGATTTTTCCATGACCAAAAAATTCTCTGGAAAAGTGCGATACAAAATACAATTTAAAGGTGACCACTTTGTATTGAGGAATAAAGTAGGTAAAAATCAGGTTGTATCAACTCGTAAAAAAGGATCATGGAACAAAGTAATTACGGAGCAAAAAGATCTGTACCCAGCAATTACCTACAGGGCCGTTTATCATTACTACAATTTTGATATTCTAAACCTAGAAAGACCTTATACCTCTGGAAATAGAATTAAAATAGATCTCAAGGGGGCAAGGAGTACTGGCCCAAAAGGTACTACTCCGATCAATAAGGAAGGTAGAAAGATATTAGTTTATACAGAGATAGATAATGTAGAGGATATAACTAGAATCGCATTCCATGAAATGCAGCATACTGTCCAAGGGAAACAACCTGGATTACTTTCTGCCATCGACCTGTATTCGGCGGAAAGCATGGCCACAGGAGTTGAAGTATTCCTTACTAGAATGTACTATCCTGATTATACTCACGCTATTGCCAACTTAGTCACTCCGGGAACACCCGGAGTTGAAATTAAAACTGGAGGGTATACAGGATTAGTTCGTGATTTAGTTGATAATGATAATAGCCCTGAAGATTATTGTTCCGGGTTTGACCTGGCCGATGTAGAGGATGACTTTTTTTCTAGCCAGCCGGGTACATGGAACGACTGGAGAGATGAAATCATAACTAATCGATCAACAAACCAAACTGTAAACAAGGTTTCTGACTTGTTCGCGGCATGGAAAAGCTAGATTCTATGCAGATTATAAGATGTATTATATTTCTTTGTTCAATCCTAATTATCGGATCTTGCTCAAAAGAACCGAAGTACGATTTATACTGGAGGTGGATTGAGTTGGGTGTAGGATGGGTTAATAATCTTGATGAATCCGTGGAAATAGATGTTTGGAAAGATGGGAACCTAATAAATATGGAGACCGTAGTTCCTGGTGATACACTAGAATATAGCTATGGAGGTCAGACTCCTAATCCGTACTTGCACATACAGAACTTAATGCCCTGTGCGGTATGTCCTGATTCATTGACTATTGAGATAAAGGACACGTGCTTCAAGGCTTCTATATTAAACCCAAACGAGTTAATGTTAGGTTGGGACAACGCCGACGTCGATACTGATTCAGTCCACTACGTGACAGGTTATTTCAGCATCGACAGTACTGCGATTCAAAATGCTTTGACCTGTGACTAAACGAGTTCATTATTTAGTATT
>JAAZVU010000134.1 GCA_018623275.1 Flavobacteriales bacterium | reverse complement strand
TCGCTAAAAGTGAGTAAGCTTTGAATGTCTTTATACGAGGGGTCCAATTCATTCAGCTCTCGCAGCCTCTGTTGGGCCTTTTCGTAGTTTTTACCTCGAATGAGGTTGTGGCAACGATCATAGACACTCGACATATATCTTGAACGTTGCTGCTGATAATCGGCAGTGTAGAAGCCTTCGTAGCGACTAACGCTTATATATGGCTTGAGGTAATTGGTCCACTTTTCGGCTTCTAAGAATTTGTAAACCGATAGTGAGTCATTTCCGTCGGCGAACCTGTAGTTCGTGTATAGCTCCTCTAGTAGCGCTGTCCCGTAGGAATTCATGGCAGCTACATATTTCGCCTTGTTTGGTTTACGATCTAGGGCAAACTTATACTCGGTAACAGCTCTCTTCAGTGCACGAGCTTCAGCAAACTTGTTCCCTTGTTTAAAATGATACTGAGCGCCTTGACAGCCTGCAAGTAGAATTGATGAAAAGAGTAGAAGTGTAAGTTTTTTCATAGCGTCCATCTTATATTGTGCAGAACAAAAGCCATGCCCAAGGCCATAAAGTTAGGTCTTGCGTTTATTTTTGACACCATGAACAACCCGATTGTACTACTCTCACCTTCCAAAGGTATGGGTACCTTTCCATCGAACGCGCCCTATGTTGGTTCAGCGCCAGTCCCTTTTGCGCCAGAAACTAAAGCGATTGTACAGGCCGTGCAAGGGTTGAGCACAGATGAAAAACAGAAGCTGTTCAAAGTAAGCGATGCCATGTATCCTTCTGTAGAGCAGATTTGGTCATTAAAAGCCAAGGAATATATCGAGCCTTCACAAGGTCTGCCTGGCTTATTCGCCTACACGGGTGAAGCATTCAAATCGTTTGATGCGCACTCTCTTGGCCCAAATGCACTCCAACGCGCAAAAAATTCACTGGCTATTATTAGTGGATTGTACGGTGTGGTGACCGGTGAAATGAACATTGTTCCTTACCGCCTAGAGATGCAGAGCAGATTGGCGGTGGACGACCACAAGAATTTGTATGCGATGTGGAAACCAGTTTTGACGAATTGGTTGAACAAGCAAGAGGCTGGTTTTGTAGTGAATTTGTGTAGTAATGAATATGCGAAGGCATTCGATTGGAAATCGATTCAAATTCCCACTGTTCACGTGGATTTCAAACAGATGAAAAACGGTGAGCAAAAATCAATTTCCGCGTTTTCGAAACAGGCGCGAGGATTAATGGCTCGATGGATATTTAAAGAGAATATTCAAACTATTTTTGGCCTAGCATCGTTTGATTTAGATGGGTACAGGTTGTACAGCCATGAAGGAGACCAAATGGTCTTTTTGCGAGAAGGATAACAACACAACTTAGATGAGAACAAAATTTATAATAGCAGCTGTATTTGCGTTCGGAGCATTCACGGCCCAAGCACAACGCCCGACTTCATTTTTAGAATTGGGAGGTTATGGTATGTCACAAAACTATCTTGGTGATGTCAATGGCAATTCATTAAGCGCCTTTACTCAGGAGGCAAAATTTGGTGCTGGTGCCCAATTAAAGTACAATTTCAGCAGTTTACTAAGTGTAGGTGCTGATGTGAACTTTGGAAGTGTGTACTCTCACGATAACCTGCACGGGAATGCGTCAAGAGATTATGTGGTAGATACAGAGTTATTGCAGATGGGGCTATTCACGAATATTCACTTCATCCCGTTCGGAAAGTACAACCTTCGCCATTCTCACACTCCTTTCATTCACGTAGGGCTAAATGCCGTTACCTATCAGCCAGATTTGAATACCAATGCTCAATACCCAGAAGAGATTGAATTATACCCGGGCACTGGTCACACCTATGGGTACTCCTTAGGTTTTGGTTGGAGAATCCGTCGTTCTTTAAAGTCATTCTACAACTTCGGAATCTATTACAACGGCTTTGGCGCCTCGAATATTGAAGGTTTCAACTACACTGCTGAATATTTGGAAGCAAATCCTGGGACGAGAAATACGTTAGACGGATCATTGACGTTAAAGCTCGGCATGAGTCTCGGCTTTTTTGAGCAATAGATTTCGGCACAGCCTTTGAACCATATAAAGGGCCCTCGAAAGAGCGGCCTTTTTTTAACCTATAAATGACACCTTGACCGCATTTGCGATGTGGTAGGAAAGATGTTGCACTGAATTATGGACAGTTTGTCACTCACTGATATCATTAATGAAACCACAGAATTCATCCCTTTGATGACTTCTGATGATGAGGTAGAAATTAATAACACAGATCTCCCCGAAGAATTGGCCATTCTTCCCCTTCGTAATACTGTTATTTTCCCTGGAGTGGTTGCGCCAATTACTGCAGGAAGAGATAAGAGTTTGCGTTTGATCCGCAGTATTACCGATGAGCCGAAGTACGTGGGTATGATTGCTCAGAAAGACGGCGATACTGAAGATCCAGGCGCTTCGGATGTTTTTCCAACGGGTACGCTAGCTCAGATTGTCAAGAGCTTCAAAATGCCGGATGGAAATACCACCATTATTATACAGGGTAAGAAGCGATTCCGCGTTTTAGAATGGACGCAGACCGAACCTTTCAATAAGGCGAGGGTAGAGTTCCTGCCAGAATTTGTCCCGGGTGATGAAGATGTGGAATTCAACATATTGATGGAAAGCATCAAGGATGTTGCGGCCCAATTGATCCAGGATAGTCCACACATCCCATCAGAAGCTCAGACGGCATTAGACAACATTAAGAGCAATACATTCCTGCTAAACTTCATTGCTTCGAACAGCAGTATGACGCTCGAAAAGAAGCAGGAAGTGTTGGAATTGGACGCTCTTAACGAGCGCGCTACCAAGGTGCTTGAAGGATTGAACCTTGAGTTGAAGATGCTTGAGGTAAAAAATGAGATCCAAGACAAGGTCAAGCACGAGTTTGACCAGCAGCAACGCGAATATTTCTTGCACCAGCAGATGAAGACCATCCAAGAAGAATTGGGTGGTAATTCAAGCGAGACTGAAATAGAGGAGCTGCGTCAGCGTGCGAAAACCAAAACATGGAACGACGCCACTGCAGATAGATTTGGAAAGGAACTCAAGAAATTGCAGCGCTTAAATCCGCAGATGCCAGAATTTGCCATTCAGCGCAATTATCTGGAATTCATGCTCGATCTCCCTTTTGAATCCAAGGGTTCTGCGGACATCGATCTTAAAGAAGCGACAAAGGTTCTCGATAAGGATCATTACGGATTAGAGAAAGTCAAGGAGCGCATCCTTGAGCACCTTGCTGTCCTCAAACTCAAGGGAGATATGAAAAGCCCAATCATCTGTTTAGCAGGGCCCCCAGGGGTGGGTAAGACTTCATTGGGTAAAAGCATTGCGGAAGCTTTGGGTCGTCCATACGTTCGTATGTCTCTAGGAGGCTTGCGCGATGAGGCGGAGATACGCGGTCACCGAAAAACATACATTGGTGCTATGCCGGGTCGCATTCTACAAAACATGAAAAAAGCGGGTTCCAGCGATCCAGTATTCATCTTGGATGAGATCGACAAGCTCAGCTACGGCACAGGTGGTGATCCGTCGTCTTCAATGCTAGAAGTTTTAGATCCAGAGCAAAACGATAGTTTCTATGACAATTACCTCGAGATGGGGTACGACCTAAGCAAGGTATTCTTCATTGCTACAGCTAATAATCTGGGCGCTATTCAGCCCGCACTTTTAGACCGCATGGAGATTATTGATGTTACAGGGTACACCATTGAAGAGAAAGTTGAAATCGCCAAGCAGCATTTGGTACCAAAGCAGCTAGAGAATCACGGTTTAACTAAGGACCAATTCTCTATTCCAAAGCCCGTGCTAAAGTCACTGGTTGAGGGCTATACTCGCGAGAGTGGTGTGAGGAACCTCGATAAAAAAGTGGCGAAGCTCATCCGCTCTACGGCAAAGGATGTGGCACTTGGCAACGAGGGTACTTCTAAGATGTCAACGGAAAGCTTGGAGAAAATTCTAGGGCCTTCCCGTGAACGCGATATCTATGAAGGCAATGCGCATGCGGGTGTGGTAACAGGTTTGGCTTGGACGCCTGTTGGTGGCGATATCTTATTCATTGAGAGTTCACTGGCCAAAGGAAACGGTAAGGTGATCATCACAGGTAACCTCGGAGATGTGATGAAGGAGAGTGCTACTATTGCCCTAGCTTATTTGAAGTCCAATGCGGATGCCTTGGGAATCGATTCTAGGTTATTCACTTCCTATGACATCAACATTCACGTACCACAAGGCGCTAT
>JAAZVU010000133.1 GCA_018623275.1 Flavobacteriales bacterium | reverse complement strand
CTTGTTGTACGATGCGCATGTTGTTCCTGTAGGGAAAGATCAAAAGCAGCACTTGGAGATTACGCGAGATTTGGCGTCAAGTTTCAACCACAAATACGGCGAGACCTTTGTGTTGCCAGAACCGAAGATTTCAGAATCTGTGATGACCATCCCGGGTACCGACGGTCGCAAGATGAGCAAGAGCTACGGTAACGTGGTGGATGTTTTCTTGCCGAAAAAGCAGCTCAAGAAGCAGATCATGGGTATTCAAACAGACTCTACACCGCTTGAAGACCCTAAGGACCCAGAAACGTGTAATGTATTTGCGTTATACAAGTTGCTAGGAACCGAGGAGCAAATTGCAGATTTAGCAGCCAAATACCGCGGCGGAAACTTTGGGTATGGACACGCCAAAACGGCTTTGCTCGAACTCATTTTAGAGGAGTTCGGTGAGGCTCGTGATAAGTTCGACCACTACATGGCAAACCCTGATGAGGTCATGGCTGCGCTAAAGGTGGGTGCAGAGAAAGCTCGCCCTATTGCTCAGGCTACGCTACAACGTGTTCGTGAAAAGTTAGGCTTCTAGTTCCAGCTAAACTGAATTTGTTGCTGCTGACCTGCTGTTTCTACTTGTAGAATGTAATTGCCAGCTGCCGCCTTAAGATGGCCTAGATTGAGTAGGTTTTTGCCAGCTTCCACTTTTTGAGAACCTTGAGCAACGACTTTTCCATCAAGCGAAAGGACTTTGTACTTCGCCAATCCACTTTCTAGAGCTTTAAACTGAGCCTGCAGAAGTTCTTTTGAAGGATTTGGAGCAACCAATAATTCTAGGGCCGATTCAGGCAATTCTTCATTAAGGCTTAATCCACTGTTGCGCACCAATCCCACTTTGTAGATTGTTGAACTGGCAGAACTTTGATTGGTCATCCCACCGAAGAATACATTGGCTGCAGGAGAAGAAATACCTCCATAAATGTATCCCGCCCAAGTGGTATCTGTACCAATCGAGTCGGCCTGTAGTATATGATGGTTTTGCACTAAATCCGTGCCTAAAAAGAATTCTGCACCGGCACCCAAAAGCCCAGGCATAGTAGTGCTGGACTTCGTTTCAGAATAGGTTCCTGCGCGTTTTTCAACGATACCAATGGTGTTGACAAAAGGAACATTGTTGTCTTGCATCATGGTTCCGTTTGAATAGTAATACTGCGCAATGCCACCAAAGAATACAGTATACATAGCGCCTTGGTCTTGACCATATAATGAAAGTGACGGGCAGTGGTAATGGTTTAGGTACTGGCTAAAGTTGGGTACGGAGGTGAGGTTAGTGTCGTGAATCTCTACAGCGTTTAGGTACGGCAGGTCGGCTGTTTTTTGGAAGACACCAGACCAAATATTGAAGTAGTAGTCAGAGCCGTCAGTCATGTAAGTAACGTTATAATCGCGACGGTGCAATTCGTCAGTATCTACAATTGGATTCAATTTTGAAATGCTCAGGTTAGGAAAGGTCCCGCTAACGGTAAAAGGCAAAATTTCTTCCGTGTAGCTTTGGGTGTAGGTGTTATGCCCCATAGGGTTGTATTGACCGTCGAATCGGTGACCGCCTACTAGCCAAAACTTGCCATCAAGATGCATGAGCTTTCCGCCGGTCACTGCGAAATCTTCATCTGAAAACACTACAAAATCTGAGCTATTCAGCGTACCGTTGGATTTGATCGAAGCAATAGCTGAGGGTACATCTATAACCGTTAGCATGGGGTGTGTTATATGTACGGAAGATGCGGACAATCCGTAACCTCCAAGAATGTAGAGGTAATCGCCTACTTGCACAAAGTTCGCGTTGGTAGCGCTTAATTGAGCCTCTAAAGTATCGTTACTAAGACCGCTCAGAGGCGCCCAATGAACAGTGGAAGAATCTGGGTTTATAACCACAGCATTCACATGATGTCCAGCGGCATCAAAAGATTGCCAAGGCTGACGCTGATGAAGTCCGTCTGTCCTACCGCCCAGGATGAGCCAGTCTCCGTTGTGCTCGGCCTTGCTGTACGACTGTAGTCCTGGCGCTCCGGTAATGTTTACGGCTTCTAAAACGATATCAAAAGGGAAGGTGCTTTGAGCAAAAACATTTGCATTTAGTAACAGGAAAAAAAGTACGAGTCGTTTCATTTTGTTGGCTTATGTGGTATTGTGTTCAAAATTATGAGCGATTAAGTGATAACTATGTGACATATGTTACATTAGCGCTGTGAGAAAACTCGGGAGCTATATACACCACCTTTGGTACTACGTCTGTGCCCTGGTAGCCATTTTGCTGTTATTGCTGCCTTTGTTGGTTTTTGCGCGCCCAGGGGCGAAGTATCATGTCTTTTTTAAGATTGGTAAACTGTGGTCTTGGATATACTTGCTTTTGATGGGCATCATTCCCCGCCCTAAGAAGTACCAGTTAAAGCATCAAGGACCATATGTGTTGGCAGCAAATCACGCATCAGACTTGGACATTCCAATGACCTTTCTGGCAGCGCCGTCTCCAGCGGTATTTATGGGTAAGGCGGAGCTCTTGAAGCTGCCTTTATTTGGGTATTTCTTCAAGCAAACCTCCATTCCCGTAGATCGCAGCTCATTTGCCGGTCGCAAGCAAGCGATGCGCGACGCGGACCAGCGTATCAAGGACGGGTATAGCGTTGTGATATATCCCGAGGGCGGTATTCCTCCGCAAAAGCATTTGGTTGGGCCATTCAAGGCAGGTGCCTTTAAACTGGCGGTAGACAACAATGTACCTGTTGTCTTGATGAGTATTTATCAGAACAAGTTTCGCTTAGGAGACTGGGGCGAGAAGTCTTCGCTGGGTGTTGTGGACACTAAGGTTTTGGGTGAATTTTGGCCCAATTTAGAATCGAACAATCCAGTACAAGAATTAATGGATCGCTGTTACCTCGCGCTGGCTAAAGATTTGAAAAATTGGGGCCACGAGGGCAAACTTGCCTTACCTTTGGAGTAAAGAAAGAAGCATGAGCATCAGTCTAGAACAGATCAAACATTTGGCACATTTGAGCCGCCTTGAATTCAGCGAAGAAGAGCTGAAGGAGATGCAGGGTGACATGGGTAAAATCCTGGAGTTTGTTGCACAAATCGACGCCTTAGATCTTGAAGGTGTGGAGCCTTTGACACAGATGAGCGAGAGCACAGATGTGATGCGTGAGGACGAAGCAAAAGGCATGCTGCCGAAGGAAGAAGCGTTGAAAAACGCACCGGACGCAAATTCTGATTACTTCCGAGTTCCAAAATTCGGAAAGAAGGTCTAGAACCTTTTTCTTTAGGCTATTGTTTGTAGACAAAAGCCATCTAACATGAACATTGCTGTTATTCAAGGGAGCCCTCGTTCGGGGTCCAATTCCGCTAAAGTTGCCCAATTCCTGTGCGATTCACTGAACGCCAAAGAAGGAGTGAGTGCAACGGTTACCTCCCTTCGTGAATTAGATTTTCCAAACTTCGATACGGGTCGTGAGATCCCTCAGATCGAAATGCTCCGCGCTGCGCTAAATGACGCCGACGGATTGCTCTTTGTCTTCCCAGAATACAACGGGGGAATGCCGGGCGCCATGAAGAATGCCCTAGACTACTTCCGCCCGGAATACAACCTCAAGCCCATGGCTGCCGCAACGGTGAGCGCAGGTCCTTTTGGCGGACTAAATGCATGGCATGCCTTCCATTCTTGGGCGCTGTATGTAGGAGGTATTGTACTGCCAAACAACCTTAAGGTAAGTGGAGTAGGCAACCTCTTCGACGAAGCAGGCACACCCACGGAGGAGCACTTCAACCTGAATTACCCTAAGTTTTTGGAAGAATTCCAATGGCTCGTGGGTAAAATCCAAGGCTAAATGTCTTCGGCCAGCGCACTTCAGCTTTGCCGTGGCTGGTTTTCCGATCAGGGCTGGAAGCCTTTTCCTTTCCAATTGCAAGCATGGAGCACCTACCTCGACGGTGGTTGCGGTCTAGTCAACGCTCCAACGGGTAGTGGTAAAACCTATTCGTTGCTGTTGCCGGCCATTGCCGAGGGCGTGGAGCGCATGAAAACGGACCCTAAGTCGTGCGATGGCGTTCAACTAATTTGGATCACGCCGATCCGTGCCCTAGCGAAGGAGATTCATCAGAGCGCGGAGCGTGCCGTTCAGGCCTTAGGCGCAGAATGGGAAGTGGGTGTGCGTACGGGAGACAGTACGCAGAAGGTCAAGCAGGCGCAAAAGAAGAAGCTCCCCCAGATTTTAATTACGACGCCAGAAAGCATTCACGTGATGCTCAGCAACAAGGGCTATGCGAAGCT
>JAAZVU010000026.1 GCA_018623275.1 Flavobacteriales bacterium | reverse complement strand
CTGCCGACCAAGTGTTTGATCACGTCCGCCGCTAAATCATCCGGGCGAACAAATCGCAGGCCACCGCGACCGCTTTTACCCACGGCGCTTCTAAATCCTGCTACGATATATGCTTCTCTACTCATGATGGTTCTTTTTTTAGTTTCTGAGCGGCTTGCCCGTTTGTAACATGTGCTGGATACGCTCCAACGTCTTCTGTGTTCCACACAAACTGAGGAACGCCTCGCGCTCGAGGTCTAAGAGGTATTGCTCGCTCACCTTTTGTGGGCGCGACAAATCGCCACCACACATCACATAGGCAATCTTGTTGGCAATCAGTTGATCGTGCTCACTGGCGTAGTTTCCTAATCGGAACGCATGTGAACCGACCATCAACGTTCCCAAACCTGTACGTCCAAGAACCTCAACCTCAGCCTTCATAGGCATCGTATATCCAGCCTCTGCCAATTCCAATACCGTGCGCTTCGCCTCCGCAATAAGCAGATCACCGTTCACAGTAATACGGTCTATGCCCGCCCTGTAAATGCCCATGTTCGTTGCCTCGAAAGCGGAGGTTGCCACCTTCGCTGTTGCAATGTTTATGAACGTCTCGCGCAATCTGTTGATCGCGATATCTCCAGGAGCTAGCGTTTCAGTCACGCGCTTGGCCATTTCTTTGGTACCACCGCCACCAGGAAGCAGTCCCACGCCAAATTCAACCAAACCGGTGTAGGTCTCCGCAGCCGCCTGAACACGGTCGGCATGCAAGCTAATCTCACAACCTCCACCAAGCGCCAAGCCATGCGGTGCCGTGACCACTGGGATTTTGCTGTAGCGGACGCGCATCATGGTATCCTGGAAGGCTTTCACCATGAAATTGAGCTCTTCAAATTCCTGTTCGATCGAAGTCATCAGAATCAACGCGAGGTTCGCACCCGCTGAGAAATTCTGTGCATCGTTCCCAATGACCAAACCTTTCCAGCCTTGCTCTTCCGCAATCTGAATACTCGTGTTGATTCCTTCCAATACTTCACCACCCATGGCGTTCATCTTGGTATGGAACTCTAGACAGAGTACCCCGTCGCCTATGTCGTGAAGTGTCGTTCCTGAGTTGCCCCAAACCGGTGCATTTGCGCGAAGGTTATCTAGGATGATCGTACTTCCTTGACCCGGTACATCCACATAGCTTTGGGTGTCTTTGTCAAAGTACTTCTTGATGCCGTTTTCGTTGATGTAGAACTTCTCATGTCCTGCCTCGAGCATGGCTTTTACCCATGGAGCCACAGGTCCTAATTGCTCTTCAACTACAGCCGTCATTCGGGCAACGCCCAACACATCCCACAGTTCGAAAGGACCCAATTCCCAACCAAAACCGGCCTTCATGGCATCGTCAATCTGAACGACATTATCCGCTATTTCTGGAATGCGGTAGCTCACATATTTGAAGACATGCGCGTTGACTTTGCGCAAGAAATCGGCAGCCTTATCCTGACCTTTGTTCAGTGCTTTTAAGCGGTCTTTGAGATCGTCCATCGGCTTCACCATCGCCACAGATGGGAAGTTGGCCTTCACCGTCGGCTCGTATTCAAAGGTGTCTAAATTCAATCCCAAAATTTGAGATTTACCGTCTTCGCCTTTGACCTTTTTAAAGAATCCTTCTTTGGTCTTTGAACCCAGCTTCTTCTCTGCAACCATGCGCTCGAGCCAATCTGGAATTTCAAACGACGCATTCGCCTCATCGTCCGGGCAGTAGGTCTTCACGCCTTGGGCAACCTTCACAATAGTATCTATCCCAACCACATCCGCGGTTCTGTAGGTGGCCGATTTTGCTCTACCAATAAGCGGTCCCGTAATCGTGTCCACTTCCTTCGGCGTCAATCCCATCTCACACATCAAATGCATGTTCACCATCATGGAGAACACCCCCACGCGGTTCGCGATGAATGCTGGAGTGTCTTTGGCCTGAACCGTTGTTTTTCCGAGGTAACGCTTCCCGTAATCCAACAAAAACTCCAAGACCTCAGGGCTCGTTTTTGGCCCAGGAATGAGTTCAAGAAGTTTCAAATAGCGTGGCGGGTTGAAGAAGTGCGTCCCACAGAAATGCGCTTGGAAGTCGTCGCTGCGACCGGCGCTCATCATTTGGATTGGAATGCCCGAAGTATTCGAAGTGACGAGCGTACCTGGTTTGCGTAGTGCGTCCACTTTTTCAAAGAGCTGCTGTTTGATGTCCAAGCGCTCTATGACCACTTCAATAATCCAATCGACCTCAGCAATCTTGCCCAGATCATCGTCCAAATTCCCTGTGGTAATTCTTGAGGCGAACGCCTTGTCGTATAGCGGTGCGGGGTTGGATTTCACGGCCGCTCCAAGGGCGTCGTTCACCAATCGGTTTCGCACAGCTTTATCTTCCAGTGTCAAACCCTTTGCCTGCTCTTTTGCGTTGAGCTCCCTTGGAACGATGTCCAACAAAAGCACCTGAACGCCAATGTTTGCAAAGTGACACGCAATCCTAGAGCCCATAACTCCGGAACCTAATACTGCAACTTTGTTGATGGTTCTTTTCATATTCTTATGTGATAGATTTAGGGGTTAGTTAGATTTGGTTGGCGAGCTCTTCGTAGCGCTGGTAAATTCGCTTATGAGCTTCTTTTAAATACTTTGGTTCATCGAACAGCTCCATCATGACCACCGCTCCCTCAATTTCTGCCATGGTCTGGCGAGCAAGCCCAAGGGCTTCTTTGTCTGCAACAACCTCACGATAAACGGCAGCGATACACTCTAACCAGTCCTTAAAGAATCGGCGTATCATTAGTGTAAAGTCTGGTACTACATTGAGCGTCTCGAGCGCAATGTTGGTCATGAAGTTTCCGCCTCGTTGGTCAAAGAATACTTCCTCACTCGCCACAATGAGCGCTTTTACTTTGCTCAAAGGTGGAATGGGAAGCTTTGGAATGACGAAGATTTCTCTGCGATAATATTCGTGCAGGCTCTCGATGACGGCCTTCATCAATTCCTCTTTCGATGCAAAATGATGATATAGACTTCCCTTGAGTAATCCGGCTTCTTTGGCGAGATCATTCATAGATGTCTTATGGTAGCCTTTCTCTAGAAAGACATTAAGTGCTGATTTTATAATGCTTTGCGCGTCTGTTTTCTGAATGGGCATGTGTGAATTCTTTTACCAAACAACCGTTTGTTAAATATAAGAATAAATTCTTACTACCAACAGAATGGCCAATAAGAATCATAAATAGTTAAAAATGCTCTTTTTGCTTAACCTCAACATATCAAGGTTATCACGGATGAAATGAAAAAACTCTTCCACATCCATTTCAACCGAAAGACCGAATTCATCGTTGAAACGCCAAGTATAGGTGTACCCTAAAGAGGTACGCGAACGGATTAACCGAGTATTATTAATGAATGATCTGCGTGGAGCGTCCATAATTATCTACCGTGTCTTAATTACAGTAACCGAGACACACAAAAAACGAGACCTATGGCCACATTTGTATATTTGCTATATGGATCTTAAAACAATAGTCGGTCAATACAACGAACAATACCTTCCGCACCTCAGCGTAGATACTGTCATTTTCGGATATCAAGACAGTAAACTGCATTGCCTGTTGCTTAAGTTCGGCGATAGATGGTTTCTACCCGGTGGACACATCGAAAAAGATGAAGATGTAAAGGAAGCCGCTCGAAGAGTAGTCAAAACGCGCACTTCGTTAAGTGGGAAATTCCTGCACTTTTTTAACGTTTTCGGTGGTGCAGACCGAAATTTTTCCAACGATTTCAAGCGATTGTTTGAGAATAAAGACCTGCCTTTAGAAGACGGTCATCCTATGCTTCAACGCTACGTTACCCTTGGGTTTATCTCACTAGTCAGGATAGATGATGTGCAACCTGTAAAAGGTAATTTTGATGATGAAATAGCATGGCATCCTGTGGATGAGCTTCCAGATATGGTTGGAGATCATGCAGAGATTATCCAAAATGCGATAGAGTATCTCGTAGGCTTAAATGACTACAGCCCTATTGGTCACCATTTACTTCCCCACTACTTTACAATGCCTCAATTACATAAATTGACACAGATTATAAGTAGACGAGAATTGGACCGTAGTAGATTTCAAAAAAAGATGCTTTCCCTCGATATTTATAAGCGACATGAAGAAATTACCACTTCAGTGAGGGGTCGAAACCCGTACCTTTACTCGTATGAAGGACCAAATAATCTCGAACGCATTTAATTCTGTCCAAGCTACCATTGAGCAGCGTAAAACTGCCAAGGTACTTGCTGATGAACCCTGGAAGCCTACTCTTGATCGAGAAGCACAGAATGAGCTCATTTCTCAGCTTCTGCATCTAGCCGCTCATGCGCCTTATCACTACAAAAGTGCCGAGCGATATAAGCAAGATGTTTTAAACAGCAGTCTACCTTTCAGGGCGTATACGCTGGATGCAAACACCTGCAGAAAATTGGCTGAACATCTCAAAGATTCACAACCTCCTGCTGGGAAGATATTAAACATGCTTTGGGCTGCTGAAGCACTCATTATTTTTACTTGGCTTCCTGACGTATTCGGCGAACAGCCATCGCAGCGTACTATGGAACCACTGCCTTTTACGGGTAATCTTAGAAACATGGAACATATTGCTGCTACAAGTGCTGCGATTACTAATGTTCTATTGGGCGCTACTTCTGCTGGATTTCCAAATTACTGGTCGTCTGGAGGGGCACTAAGGCAACAAGCAGCTCGAGAAATTTTGGACATTGGTCTTGACGAAATCATGCTAGGATGTCTTTTTGTGTTTCCAAAGGATGCACTTGAACGGGGAGTAGAGGTTAAACCGGGCAAGCTGCGCGATGAAGGAAAAGAATTGGCCAGCTGGTCCAAAAACATTGAACTTTAATATGAAACGCATCCTACTTCTTCTCACCATCACCATTCTCTTTGGATGTGAGTCTCAAAAACAGGAGCCTATTGTCAATAAGATTATGCCCTTTGGCGCTTCTAGAGTTCAAGGCAGCCCCCCGGGATACCTAAGCTACAGGCATGATCTCTGGAAAAAGCTCAAAGCAAATGACTGGAATATAGATTTTATAGGCACGCAAATAGACACTGAACCCTATCCATTGTTCAATGATGAAGAGTTCGACCCGCATCATGAAGGACATAGCGGATGGACCTCTGCTCAACTTTTGGCGGATGCGCCTAATTGGACGGCCTTGGTAGATACCCCTGATATTGTACTGTTTAGTTCTCCAGGCGGGAATGACGCTATTGATGGGTTGTCTTACGAAAGCGCTATTGCTAATGTGGAGGACATCATCGAGGAATTTCAAACCCTAAATCCAAAGATCACAGTCGTTATTGAGAAGATGGCACCCGGTCACTCCTTTGTTATGATAGGTGCGTTAGGAGATTACCACGAGCGACTCTTAAACGAGCTCGATAGTTTGGCGGGGTCATGGTCTACTTCAGATTCTCAAGTGCTTACCGTTGATATGGCAACAGGATTTACTGACGATATGCTCGCGGACCCCATTCACTACAATCAAGATGGAGCCACTTTTATAGCAAACAAATATTACGACGCACTAACCCCAATACTTCAAGAGTGAAGTCATTTATGAACGACCCACTTTTCCATTCTTTTTCGACCGACATCAGTGGTATTGAAGTCCCCTCAGCCTTTACTTACCCTTTCTTCTACACACCTCATCCATTGGTAGAATTGGCCGCAGAAGAACTTCAAACCTATTTAGAGAGTGGTGTTTTACAGCACAATTTTGGTTTAGGACACAACGAGCACTTGATTGAACAGGGCAAAATGTTTGGAGTGCTCATCGTTCGTGATGCAAAGGGGCAGTTGGGTTGGCTTGCAGCCTATTCCGGAAAACTAAGCGAGGAACCTGAAGGATATTTTGTCCCTCCTATCTGTGATATTCATGCGGCACAGTCTTTCTACAAAAAAGGAGAAGAAGAGCTTAATGCCATAAGTGCTGCGATTGTGACTAAGGAAAATGATCCTCTACGCTTAACGGCGATAGGCAAAATAGAAGAACGGTTATCCGAAATTAAGGAGCACCTCAGAAAAGGACGTGCAGATCTCAAAGAGGCAAAAAAAGCCAGACAGAAGTACCGTGAGACGGTTAAAAAAGTTTTGAGCGAGGCCGATTATCAAGAAGTCGTCGACCGATTGGCCAAAGAAAGTATCCAAGGTCAGATCGTCTTCAAACACCGTTCTAAGGAGTGGGTGGAAGAGCAAGAGAAACTCGAGGCGGAATTGGCAGTATATGAAGAAGAAATAAAAGCAATGAAGGAGCAGCGTAGACTCAAATCAAATGCGCTCCAGCGAGAGATTTTCGATCATTACATCTTCTTAAATGCCCGCGGTGAAAAGCAAGTCTTGAGCAAGTGCTTCCCAGATTTTGACTTACGTCATCCGCCAAGCGGCTCTGGTGACTGCGCGGCACCAAAGCTCCTTCAATACGCTTACAACGAAGGATATACCCCTATTTGCATGGGTGAATTTTGGTGGGGTTCTGCACCAGTGAAGGAGGTGAGAAAACACAAATACTTCTACCCTTCCTGCGCCTCACGTTGCCGACCTATTTTAGGGCATATGCTACAAGGTTTGGAGGTCGAGGAAAACCCACTTTTAACGCTCGGACAGGACAAACCCATGCCTGTAGTCTATGAAGACGACGATCTTGTAGTCGTGAACAAACCCGCCGGACTATTGAGCGTTCCCGGAGTGGATATCGAAGATTCTGCTTTGACCAGAGTGAAAAATATGTACCCAAATGCCACAGGGGCCATTCTCTTGCATCGATTAGATATGAGTACCTCCGGGCTGCTCATGTTCACCTTGAATCCTAAGGCGAATAAGCGCATGCAACGTCAATTCATCAAGCGCCAAGTCGATAAGACCTACATTGCCGATGTTAGCGGAATTGTTCCAGAAGATTCCGGAACCATTTCACTCCCATTAGCACCAGATTATTATGACCTTCCACGACAAATGGTTTGCCACAAAACAGGTAAGCCTTCAGAGACCAAATGGAGCGTGGTGGAACGAAAAGACGACGTAACCCGATTGGCCATGAAACCCGTCACCGGACGAACACACCAATTGCGCGTTCATTCCGCTCACCCGGACGGATTGGGACTGCCTATGGTGGGCGATGAACTCTATGGGGTCATTGGTAAGCGCTTGCACTTACATGCACATAAGCTTGAATTCCAACACCCTACCTCTAAGGAAATGATTACTATTACTGCACCAATTCCGTTCTAATGGCCGTTGAAATCGAAAGAAAATTCTTGCTCAAAAACGACTCGTGGCGCAATAGCGTCGTTCGTTCACATGTTTTAAAGCAAGGCTACTTAGCCTCTTCACCTCTCCCCACAGTTCGTGTGAGAACCAGTGACGACAAAGCCTTTTTGACCATCAAAGGTCGAACCGAGGGTATATCACGAGTTGAATTTGAGTACGAGATTCCATCGGAGGAAGCGCTCGAAATGCTAAAGCTCAGCGCCCAACAGCCTATTGAAAAAACTCGATACATCGTTGAGGCCAATGGCCATACTTGGGAAATTGATGTGTTCGAGGGTAGCAATGCTGGATTGGTTTTAGCTGAAGTAGAATTGGACAGTGAAGATGAAAAAGTTGAACTACCAGATTGGATCGATTTAGAAGTAACTCACGATCCGCGATATTACAATTCGGCGTTAAGCAAAACTCCATATTCAACTTGGGAATGATCAGGGACGTCGACACCTACTTTATCGATGGATGCGGCCGTTGTGAACACTTCGCAACCGATTCATGCAATGCTAGGATATGGTCGGCGCCTTTATCCGTTTTGCGTGAAATCCTGCGCTCTTCTGGCCTTGAAGAAGAAGCCAAATGGGGACAACCTACCTACACACTCGATGGTAAGAATGTTGCTATGCTGTTTTCCTTTAAGGATTGCTGCGGTATCAGCTTTTTCAAAGGAGTATTGCTACAAGACGATCACAAACTATTAGTTCCAGCGGGGCCCAATTCGCATGTGGCTCGGTTACTGAAAATCACTAGTGAAAAAGATGCTAGAGAGTTAGAGGCGCTCATACATGAATATCTCAACGAGGCTATTGAGATTGAGAAATCAGGCAAGAAGGTTCCTAAGCCAGTTCGAGATGAAACAATACCAAGCGTCATTCAAGAACGCATTGAAATAGACGAAACCTTCAAAAAAGCCTGGGAAGCATTAACCCCTGGCAGGCAGCGCTCTTACATCATTCATATTGGCGGTGCGAAGCAAGAGAAAACGCAATACAACAGACTGGAAAAGGCACTACCAAAAATCTTTGCGGGAAAGGGTAATAATGAACATTAAAAAAGCCACCCTCGGGCAGCCTTCTTTGTTATTCTTCCAATCTTCCTTTAAAGACAATTTCCTCAATAGGCTTTCTCGACCTTGGAGCCAATTCACGTTGCTTTAATGGTTCCGGAAGAGATTCAGCATCTCCCTTATGACCTACCGCCATCATTGCTATCGGGGTAAACGCATCGCCTATGTTTAGCGTTTCTCTGGCCGTATCTGCTATGAATCCTCCCATCTGGTGAACATATAAACCCTCTTTCGTTGCTTGCAATACGAATTGGGCAGCAGCGGAGCCCGTGTCGTAAGCCGCATGAAAGTTCGGCCTGTCTTTGTAAACGAAGTTGTTCTTAGCAACGACCATCACAAGCGCAGGAGCGTTTTTCGCCCAAGACTGGTTTCCTTCAACAAGTACATTGAACAAGTTATTCCATAGTTCTGGATCCTCGCTTTTAGTAGCTACAATAAATCGCCAAGGTTGCTCATTCATTGAGCTCGCTGCCCAGCGTGCAGCTTCGAAAGAAGAGTCCAAATCTTTGTAATACACTGGGGTATCCGAGAAGGCTCGGGGGCTCCATCTTTTTTGTATTTCTTGAATTAGGTTCATTTTAGGTGTTATTTAGTTGTTATAACAACAAATATAGTCTAAATGGAAGTACTTTAAAAATTATACCCGCAATAAGTGTTTATACTTCAAATTGGGAGCGTTTTAGCTTAGCAATGAGTATTTTTACTTCATGAAAAGAAGCCTACTACTGTTTTTGATTTGTACTGCGACTGCGTATGCGCAAGTTGATCATTGGGAACAGCTCGTAAATGCCCATGATACTTGGACCTATTTCAAAGGAAACTCTGAGCCACCGAGCAATTGGAATACAGTTTCATTTAATGATTCTGCCTGGCTAAGTGGGTACGGTTCGATAGGATATGGAAACAATGATGACTCCACACAAATATCCATTGTTCCCTCTATCTACATGAGGCAGACCTTTCAAATTCAACATAAAGACTCTATCCAATCGCTGATACTTCACGCAGACTTTGACGATGGCTTTGTGGCTTATTTAAATGGTATCGAAATTTCCCGTGCAAATATTGCGGATAGTCTAAGCCCACCAGCATACAATTCCTTGCCGGAAGAGAGCAGACAACCAACCACTTATAATGGCTCAACTACATGGGGAGCTGGCTTACCTGGTGTTTGGATTGTAAATGACTCTATTAAGAATCTGGCGCTTGTTAACGGAATCAATGTTCTTTCTGTACATACCGTGGATAGCACTAATACCTTTGATCTCACGACAAAATATTGGCTACATGCAGGAACCTCTAGGAAGACCTACTACAACGATTCAGCAGCTTCTTGGTTTGAATTTAATTCATTCCAAACAACCTCAGCAATTGTAAGAATTAACACTTATGGAAGAGATATCTTTAGACAATATAGAGTTAAAGGCGAACTTGATATCGTTTGGGATGAGGGCAATGTTATTTCATCTTATTCCGGAGAAAGCGCGTTAACCAGCAAAATCAGCATTCGAAAGAGAGGAAACGGCTCACTCTTTACGTTTCCTAAAAACGGTTACCTATTCGAATTTAAAGACCAATATTGGTCTGATACTGATCGCTCACCACTTGGACTACCCGAAGAAGAAGATTGGATACTTTATGGTCCCTATGTAGATCGTACCTATGCACGAAATGCACTCGCAATGCATCTAGCAAGAGAACAAGGACATTATGCCTCTAGAACTGCGATAACAGAACTCTTCGTGAACGGCGAATACGAAGGCATCTACATCTTGATGGAGAATATTAAACGTGACAAAAACAGAGTCGATATCGCTAAATTAAAGCCTGATGAAATATCCGGAGACGATCTTACCGGGGGATATATTTGGCGTATTGATTGGGGCGATGAAGATTGGTTCTCAAGCTTCTATCCGTGGAATTCAACTACTACAAAACTCAAATACCAGTATTTCATTCCTTCTGAAGAAGACATCGTTCCTGAACAAGAAACATATCTTCAAACAACTGTTGATGACTTTGAGCAAGCACTTCAAAACACTTCAGTGACCTATAAAGGAAAATACTGGGATGAGTATATTGATGTTAATTCATTTGTTGACTATTTCTTGATCCAAGAGCTCACTAAGAATTTCGATGCTTACCGTGCGAGTGCCTACTTTCACAAAGACAAAGACAGTAAGGATAGCACAATAAAGGCTGGACCCATTTGGGATTTCAACTACTCGCTAGGCCTGACTTTCAACTGCCAAGGATATATCCCTAGTGGCTGGAGCTTTTCAGGAGCTTGCGCTTCACTTGGACCCAACTGGTGGAATAAATTGACTCAGAACACAGTATTCGCTGATCAGGTTAATTGTCGCTGGCAGGAATTGCGCCAAGGTGCTTGGCACAAGGACTCCATTTTTGATTTTCTCGATGAGCAAGAGATTGAATTATTGGGCCCATCAGAAAGAGATCGAGAGCGATGGTACATCGAATACGGCAACCCGCCACACTATGCGCATTTCATCGACTCTACGATTACAGGAGATATGAATTACATGAAAGCATGGATTTCTAACCGCCTAGACTGGCTAGATTCAAATATGATTGGAAGTCCATGTTCATTGGATCTCTCAAATACAATCACACATCGAGAGATACGTGTTTACCCGAACCCTACTGCTGGAATTGTTCAAGTCGAATTTGATAACCATTCCTTTGAAGAATTGACAATAAGAAACGCACTTGGCCAAATTATACTATCGAACAAGATCTCCAAGGATGATTATTCCTTAAAAGTAGATCTTAGAAAATATCAGTCTGGAATTTATTTTATTGAACTGGCTAATCAAAGAACTCGAATTTTTGAAAAGGTCATTCTCAATTAAATTATTGAAAGTGATTATCTCCGAATCCTATGTGGATTTTTCGAATGCATAATTACAACCGACAAATCAGGTAGAAGAGTAAAGACTACTTTTCTCACATGATAAAATCAAACCTACTATTACTTCTTTTTATTACAGCACCCAAATTCGTTTTTGGTCAAATCGATCATTGGGAACAGCTTGTAAATGCCCATGATACTTGGACCTACTTCAAAGGAAACTCCGAGCCTCCTAGCAATTGGAATACCGTTTCATTTAACGACTCTACGTGGCTAAGCGCCCCTGGATCCATTGGCCACGGAAATAACGACGATTCTACAATTATCTCGAATGTCTCATCTCTATATATGAGAAAGGCATTCACGATAAGTCAAGCAAACACGATTAAGGCTCTCATTCTTCATGCTGATTTTGACGATGGGTTTGTAGCCTATCTGAATGGTGTAGAAATCGCAAGAGCCAACATTGCTGACAGCCTTAAGCCACCAGCTTACAATGACCTTCCACTAGAAAGCAGAAGTCCAACTCTTTCCAATGGCGCCTATACATGGCAAGGTGGAGACCATGCGGTCTGGATAATCCAAGATTCACTCTGGGTTAATAGCCTCGTGAACGGAAACAATGTGCTTGCAATCCATACATTGGATAGCACAAACTCATGGGATTTGACCACAAAATACTGGTTGCATTTTGCAACTAGTTCGACAAATATTATAAAAAGTCCTGCCGCCTCATGGTTCAGCTTTGAGTCTTTCGAAAGTCCTCTACCAATTCTTAGAATTAACTCGTTTGGAAAGAAAGTCTCTTCCACAGAAAAAATCAAAGGACAAATAGAGTTAGTCTGGAATGAGGACAGCACCACACATTGCTCTTATGCCGGAACAACACAATTAACCACCAATATTGGCATCAAAAAAAGAGGGAATACTTCACTACATAATATGCCAAAAAATGGATATCTCATTGAATCCAAAAATGCTGAATGGGAGGATACGGATATTTCACCATTAGGCTTTCCAGAAGAAGAAGACTGGGTATTGCATGGACCGTTTGCTGACAGAACTTACTTACGCAACGCATTGGCTATGAACTTAGCTCGCAAGACAGGACAGTACGCCTCCAAGACCAAATGGATTGAACTCTTCATCAATGGCAACTACGAAGGAATCTATGTATTAATGGAAAAAATCAAAAGGGATAAAAACCGTGTTGACATTGCAAAACTAAAAGAAGACGAAATCACAGGAGATGATTTAACTGGAGGATACATATGGGGTACAGAGCTAATTGAATCAGATTGGCTTTCAAGTTTTTACCCTACAAATAGCACCACGCAAAAGGTAAAATACAGTCATGTCTATCCGAAAATTGAAAACATCCCCCAAGAACAAATAGACTACATACGAGGCTTTGTCGATGACTTTGAACACTCTCTCCAAGATATTTCAGTTCCTTACAAGGGTAAGTATTGGGATGAGTATATAGACATATCATCTTTTGTAGATTATTTCCTAGTTCAAGAAATAACGAAGAACGTAGACGGATTTAGAGCAAGTACGTACTATCATAAAGACAAAAACAGTAAAGACAGTCTAATAAAGATGGGACCTGTTTGGGATTTTAATTTTTCCCTAGGAAATACATCAAACTGTACTGGTTATCAAAGTACCTCATGGCAATATAACGGACCATGTTCATCATTAATTCCTACATGGTGGCAAACTTTAGTTGCTACACCAGCATTCTCAAATGCTGTTAATTGTAGGTGGCAAGAACTAAGGGCAACTGTATGGCACGAAGATTCAATTATGGACTTCATCTCTACTAACGAATCAAATCTTGCACAACCTGCAGAACGAGACAGAGACCGTTGGCCTTTAGGAGGGACATTACCTATATACGTGAATGCGGTAGATTCCGCATATTCTGGCGATGTAGATATTCTTGAAACATGGATCGTCGGCCGCCTTGATTGGCTAGATTCAAATATGATCGGTACAGATTGTGCCTCAATATCAATTGAGGAAGAAATAGCGCTTAGAAAGGACCTTAGAGTATATCCGAACCCTTCAAATGGAATAATTACTATGCTTTTATTAAACGATCTGCATGGTGATTTCCTAATTAGGAATCAGCTAGGTCAAGTAATTCACTTCGGCACTGTTGAAGCTGGAACGACTATGTTAAACCTCGAATTAAATCACCTTGAAAATGGGATTTACTTCGTCGAAATGGAAAAGAAAGAAGGTAGGGTATACCAAAAGCTAATGATTCAACACTAAAATGTACTTCAAGAACCTAGACCCTTTGAGAGGCTTCTTGGCACTGGTGGTGGTGATATTCCACCTCAACGCTTTTAGTATAAACCAAGGATTCGTTCATTTACCTTTAACACCAATCCTCGATAAAGGCTCGGAAGCAGTTCTCGTATTTTTCACTCTAAGTGGATATCTAATCATTGGCCAATTATGGCAAGAGAAAAAGGATACCGGAGCGATTGCAATAGGTAATTTCTATTTACGAAGAATACTTCGACTATATCCGGTTTATTACACCGTGTTATTCATTGGACTGGGTGCATATTATTATTTATTCCCAAAACTAGGTATTGACAGAACCCCTGACTGTGACATTTCGAAAGCTTTATTACTGAACATAGCCTTTCTTCCAAATGTATTTAAGCACACTTGCGATCCTGGAAGTATACTAACCATTTTATGGTCTATTGGTATTGAAGAACAATTCTATTTGATCATCGCACCGCTGTTCGCCCTCATCCCTAACAAAAGAAGTTTATCCATTCTTGCCAGCTTCACCCTTCTTTATTTCGTTGCCTTTCATTTACCAAGCGCTCAAACGCTTCGAGATTATATCATGGTCTTTTTCTTCATGAGTGCTGGCGGGACTATAGCCATTATCAATAAGATAGGATACCAATTCTACGCAAAGCAAAGACTCACTAAATGGATCGTGTACTTTGGATTTGTCATAATATTCTTCACGGATATGTTAACGTTTGACCAAGATGCCATGAAGCACGGAATCTATTTAATATGCTTTTCGCTGTTCATTCCCACCCTTGCTCATGATGAGAATTTCATGGGAGTCAATAAATGGACTGTTTCTTTGGGCAAGTTCTCTTATGGTATTTACATGTATCACATGATCGTCATTAATGGTGTCCTATTCGTTGGTTCGAAACTTCTTAATTACGGAATCAACCCAAATCTTGTATTCACCTTTAATTGGATTGGAACCATCGGCTTGACGGTTTTGACGGCCTACCTCAGCTATACATATTTCGAGATGCCTTTCTTGAAATTAAAGAATCGATTCCGAGGAGCAGCCACAGTTTCTAAACTCCACAAAGCGCCGTAATTTCGCGGCCATGGGAAAAGACAAACTCCGCAAGTTTCGCGAGAACGAAGAGATGCACAATGTCGTGCAACCGACCACTGAAGAAGTTCGTAATGGACTGCCTTTAAAAGGCCAATGGGCCAGTCAGCAATTCAAAAATGAAAATGGCCTAGTGTTAGAGCTTGGTTGTGGCAAGGGGGAATACACCGTGGAATTGGCCCGAAGAACGCCAGACAAAAACCATATTGGCGTAGATATTAAAGGTGCCCGCTTGTGGAGAGGTGCTAAAACAGCTACCGAAGAAGGGCTCGAAAATGTGGCCTTTTTACGCACGAGAATTGACTTCATCGAGCATTGTTTTGGAGAAAATGAAGTGGACGAAATCTGGATTACTTTCCCAGACCCTCAGATTAAGCACAACCGTGCTAAACATAGACTGACACATCCGCAATACCTTTTGAAGTATGCGAAATTCCTAAAACCCGGAGGCACAGT
>JAAZVU010000025.1 GCA_018623275.1 Flavobacteriales bacterium | reverse complement strand
TTTTTTCTAGAAGCTGGGGCTGTACCAAAGGCAATACGGTGAAAGCCTATGCTAAAGGCAGCGATAAGCGTTGTATAAATGAAATATATGACCCAATTCCAACCGTCGGACATCCAGCGAAAATCATAATAACCTTCGTCCATCCACATTAGGAATTGGCTCAATAAATGAACCCAAAGAAAAATAGTGGTATACGGTCGGCGCAGAAGCACTAGAGCAAGTAGGTGAACCCTACGCCAAAGTAGTTGTTCCAACCGTTGATCTCGTATTTGAAGCCAAGGGCATTGATACTGCCGTCAAAGCCGTACCATTGAATATCCAAACCTATTGGGATGGTGAAGACATTAACAGGATTATCTGGGTCTAGGAAAAGTAAGTCTACCAAGCCGGTCTTTTCAGCAAAATCGGCCCCAGTCATATACCCAAAGCCTACGTTCATGAAGATATCGAACACATCACCCTCCCAAAGCTTACCGAAGCGAACCTTAGCCGTAGTGAACTTCCCAACATTATAGTTGTACTGTGGCAATGCGTAATTGCTCCCAAAAGCGCCATTTCGAACGTACGAGGTAGTAAAAGCGATGACACCACCATTATCTAAATCGTGCAAATAGCCACCCAATTCATATTCCTCTCCCAAGACAAAGTTGCTCGGATCAGTAAGCAACGTATGGTAACCCGCGAGGATCCCCATATCAATCTCACCAAGGGTCACATCGGCCTGAGCATTCGAAAAAAGCGGAGCTAAAGTGAAAAGAAGTGCAAATTTTAGGGTGCGCATCTGGGGTGTATTTGTTTCCCTAAATATCAGAAAAACTATGCCAAAAAAGAAGCCACTTCTTTCGAAGTGGCTCCCTATGAAAACTAGTTCTTAGTATCTGTAGTGTTCTGGCTTGAACGGTCCTTCAACCTTCACACCGATATAATCGGCTTGGTCTTTACGAAGCGTCTCAAGCTCTACACCAATCTTAGCCAAGTGCAAAGCAGCTACCTTCTCATCCAAGTGCTTAGGAAGCGTATATACTTTGTTCTCGTACTTATCGCTGTGCAACCAAAGCTCAATCTGAGCCAATGTCTGGTTGGTAAAGCTGTTTGACATTACAAACGATGGGTGACCGGTAGCACAACCTAAGTTCACCAAACGACCTTCGGCCAATACGATGATTTCGTTGCCTTCTACGTTGTAAAGATCAACCTGAGGCTTAATCACTTTCTTAGTATCTCCATACGTGCCGTTCAACCACGCCATATCGATCTCGTTATCGAAGTGACCGATGTTACAAACGATGGTCTTATCTGCCATCATACGGAAGTGCTCCTCGCGAATGATGTCCTTGTTACCTGTCGCTGTTACGACGATCTGCGCACGAGGAATAGCATTCTCCATACGCTTCACTTCGAACCCGTCCATTGCAGCTTGCAATGCACAAATAGGATCAATCTCAGTAACAATTACACGAGCACCAGCACCGCGCAGGGAAGCAGCAGTACCCTTACCTACATCACCGTAACCGGCAACAACTGCTACTTTACCAGCAATCATCACATCAGTCGCACGACGGATCGCATCTACTGCAGATTCTTGACAGCCGTATTTGTTATCAAACTTCGACTTTGTTACAGAATCGTTTACGTTGATCGCTGGAAGCACGAGTGTTCCGTTAATTTCACGCTCGTACAAACGGTGAACACCGGTAGTGGTCTCTTCAGACAATCCTTTGATGCCTTCAACTAATTCAGGGTACTCGTCGAATACCATGTTCGTCAAATCACCACCATCGTCCAAAATCATATTCAAAGGCTGACGGTCTTCACCGAAGAATAGCGTCTGCTCAATACACCAATTAAACTCTTCCTCGTTCATGCCTTTCCAAGCATAAACTGGGATACCTGCTGCTGCGATAGCCGCTGCTGCGTGGTCCTGAGTAGAGAAGATGTTACAAGAAGACCAAGTCACATCTGCACCCAACTCAACAAGGGTTTCAATCAATACTGCGGTCTGAATAGTCATGTGCAAACAACCTGCGATGCGCGCGCCTTTCAATGGCTTGCTCTCACCGTATTCCTCGCGAAGCGCCATAAGACCTGGCATTTCAGCTTCTGCAAGTTTGATTTCTGTGCGACCCCAATCGGCCAATGACATATCCTTAACTTTGTACGGTACGTACTGTGTAGTTGAACTCATGTAGTATATAAATTTGCTGCAAAGATACACAACACAAGGGTCTTACAAACAGTTCAGTAGAATGTTGAATTATCCATTTAAATACCTTGAGGAATCCATTTGCGTTTCCGTGAACCCATCTACTCAGGGCGAGGCTATTATGGACCAATTCTCTAGGGCAGATACGACCAAATTTTCCGAGCTCAAAACGCCCGCGAAAAAAGAGGAATTCCTATGGAGCCGCTCTGCTCTATTACACGCCGGCGCTCATTTAAAATCTATCACCTACCAAGGCAAAAAACCCATTACCGCGGAGGCTTTCATTAGCCTTAGTCACTGCCAAGGTGGAGTAAGTGCCGCCTACAGCAAAGCTTTAGAAGTAGGCATAGACATTGAAACTCGAAGAGAGAATCTCAAACGAATTGGCCCAAAATTCACTACTGAAGAGGAAAAGAAACGCTTTACCTGCGACGAGCAGACCACCTTTCAATTCATTTGGGGCATCAAAGAAAGTCTATTCAAGCTCTACGGATACGGCAATGTCGATTTCAAGAAACACCTCGAGATCACCAGCTTTGAGTGGAATGCTCAAACCAAACAAGGCTGGGGCACGGCATGGATCGCTCAAACATGCGCTGAACGAACCAAGCCCATTCAATGCCTCGTTCAAACGGCCATTGTTGGCGAGCACTTCATATCTATGGCTACCCATCGTAAGCCGACGGCACCCTTTGAAAGCGAACGAGTCCTCCTGCGTGAATGGACACCCGAGGACGCTCCATGGCTTTATCAGCTCAACATGAACCCTGTAGTGGTAAAATATACGGGCGATGCAGGATTCACCTCTGAAGAGAGTGCCCTAAGGCTGATAAAAACCTACCCCAACTACCAACGTGACGGATACGGACGTTGGATGGCTATCGACAAATCTAGCGGCGAACCAGTTGGATGGTGCGGATTAAAAAAGAACCCATGGGGCATAGACCTTGGCTTTCGATTCTTTGAGCATTCTTGGGGCAAAGGCATCGCGACAGAGTGTGCCATAAAAACCATTGAAAAAGCAAAAGACCTTAATCTCCCACGATTGATTGGACGCGCATTATCCGAGAACATCGGAAGCTGGAAAGTCCTTGAAAAAGTTGGTATGCAGCGTTACCACAGTGTACCTATCGAAGATTTTGCCGAAGATTTCAAAATCGCTGAAAAAGACCTCGAAAGCTGGAAAGGCCAGATGTTACACATGTATAAATTGGACCTAAAGTGAAAATAGTATTCACTGGAACAGAGAGCACCTACAAGAGCACCTTGGCCAAAGCTATAGCCGATGAGTTCTCGTTAAACTATGTTCCAGAATATGCTCGAACGTATCTCGAAGAAATTGCCCCTAGCACACCCGTTGACCCTATGCCTCGTCAAGACTACGATCGCATCGAAGAAGGCCAGCTGCTAAGCCAAAAAACCAATGGTTATTTCACCCGAGAAGCCAGTGGAGTTTTCGATACCGATGGCACTGTCTTGTACATCTGGAAGAAAGATAAATTTGGTGAAACCGACACTCAGCTGCTCGAAATTCCAGAAGACATTATCTACTTCTTGTGTCATCCAAATGTAGAAGCAGGCCAGGATCCACTTAGGGTTGATGCTGAGCGAAGAGAAGAATTGCATGCACAATACCAAGCAGTTTTGAGCGCGCTTCCCAACAGGATCATTCACCTGAATGAGAACTCTCTTGAGGGTAGAATGGCAAAGGCACAGCAAGTGATCAGAGGACTGTTAAACGACGCGGTTTAATTGCTCATTGATGAGCTGACGTGCGTTGTTCCACTTTTGGAATTGGACCAGATAGTAGTTGTAATCTGCGTTCTCCATGGTCAAATACTCCTTCAGCGCATTCAACTTTCGCTCCACGTGCACATACTTCATGCGCAATGTAGTTTCATTAACCAAAGGGAAAATCGTGTTCTTCTCGTCCGGCAAGTAGATTTCTTTCGCCTTCCAATTGGCCAACGTATACTTCTCAGTTAATGCCTCAGTAACGACCTTGATGATCTCTGGATCTTCCTGACGCACCCACCAACTAGTGTCCGGAATACGTTCCGCCTCTACCTCATCAGCCAACATGTTGTAAATCTTAGAAAAGATGGGCGTCGCAAACTCTATATGATCCTCCTCTATCTCGTCCACAATCCAGCTTGCAATGGATACAGGAATCACCTCTTCCTCGTCTAAGTCTGCCTCGAGCATCGCCTCAGTCCCCTTCGAGATGAGTAGGTGAATAAGTCGTTCCTCTTGCTCGTAGCCATGGATCTTAACCATTCCGGCCTCACGAGGCTGAACCACCTCCATAGGCGGCGCTTGAGCTTGCTGTTTCTTTTGCTGTCGTTGTTGAACTCCTTGTAGCCTTCCAAGTTCTTCGTACAATGCTGTAGGATCTATCTCGAGAATGTGCGCAGCTTCCTTTATAAACACTTCACGACCAATCTGATCCGGCACCTTTGAAATACTGCTCACCACATCGCGCACCATTTCTGCGAACTTCAGTGGATCTCCAGCAGCCTCCTCTTTTAAAACAGAGGTCTTAAAACTGATAAAATCCTTCTTGCTCGTTTTTAGAAACTGTTCCAATTCCTCATTGGAACGCTGCTTGGCGAAACTATCGGGGTCCTCGCCTTCAGGGAAGCTCACAACACGAACATTCACCCCTTGCTCGAGCATCATATCGAGACCGCGGAAACTTGCGCGTAACCCAGCCGCATCGCCATCAAAAAGCAGAGTAATATTTGGCGTGTAACGCTTCAACATTCCAATCTGCCCTTCAGTTAGTGCTGTTCCTGAAGAACTAACCACATTGCGAACACCGTTCTGATAAAAACTAAGTACATCTGTGTACCCCTCAACTAAGAACGCCTCGTCTCGCTTTACAATCTCCTGCTTGGCCTGGTACAAGCCATACAAGACTTTGCTCTTATGGTAAATAGGGTTTTCTGGGCTATTTAAATACTTCGCAGCCTTTGCATTGTTATTGAGAATACGACCTCCAAAGCCTAAAACACGACCACTTACGCTGTGGATCGGGAACATAACACGGCCACGAAACCTATCGTACCAGCCGCGGTCATTTTTCATGGAAATCCCACTTTCCTGCAAGGCCTTCTCGTTGTATTGATTCGCTATGGCGTAATCTGCAAATGCAGTCGATTTCTCAGGACTATATCCCAAATGAAACTTTGCGATAGTCTCATCATTAAAACCGCGCTCGCGGAAGTAACTCAAACCTATAGCCTTGCCTTCGTCGGTTTCAAGCATTTGCTCTTTATAGAACTTCGAAGCGACCTCTGTAATGAGGTAAACAGCCTCGCGCATATTGCCCGCCTCAATCTCTTCGGCAGTCTGTGGGCGCGCCTCTGGAATCTCAATGTTGTACTTTTTCGCAAGCCAACGCAATGCATCTGGATAACTCATTTGTTCGAGTTCCATCAAGAATGTCACTGCATTCCCTCCTTTTCCAGAAGAAAAACACTTAAAAATCTGCTTCGCTGGGCTCACCATGAAAGACGGCGTCTTTTCATTGTTGAAAGGACTCAAGCCTTTGAGGTTACTCCCGGATTTTTTCAATTGGACAAATTCACCAATTACCTCTTCTATTCGAGAAGTGGTAAAGATTTGTTCAATGATTTCCTGAGGTATGCGAGCCATGAACGCAAGATACTTTTAATAAATAAAAAAGCCACCCCTGAGGGCGGCTCTAAGCAAGCTGAGTTGAACTTAATTATTTATGCAAATGTACATCCATTTGTGGATATGGGATAGAAATTCCTTTTGCATTGAAAGATTTATAAACTGCTTCATTCATTGCAAAATGTACGTCCCAGTAGTGCTCTGCTTTCACCCATGCTCTTGTTACTAAATTCACAGATGAATCGGCCATAGCGCCAAGCTCTACCAAAATAGGCTTGTCTTTTACTACACGCTCGTCCGCTTCCAAAAGTTCACGCACTGTTGCCTTCGCTTCATCCAAATCTGAATCGTAGCCTATTCCAAAGACCCAATCAACACGTCTGAAATCCTGAGCACTAAAGTTTACCAAGGAACCGTTACTCAATGCACCGTTGGGCAAAATAATCAGCTTATTATCAGGGGTAGTTAGCGTAGTGACGAAGATTTGTATACTCTTCACTGTACCTGAATAGCCTTGTGCTTCGATAAAATCTCCGACTTTAAATGGCTTGAACATTAAAATCATAGCACCGCCGGCAAAGTTTTGGAGCGTACCACTCAACGCCATACCTACTGCTAAACCTGCAGCACCCAAAACGGCCACAATACTTGTAGTGGCAACCCCTAATTGATTAATCGTTGCAATGAGGACGAATGCCTGTAAGGTGATTTTCAACAGCGACTCTAAGAAGGTCGTCAGACTTGGGTCCATTTGCCTGAGGCTCATTGCCTTTTTGAATCCGCGCAACATAACTTTTACGATGCGCATTCCCAGCCAAAGGATGAGCAGTGCAATGGCCAATTGTTTGGCCCACACGAGCGCATTGGCAGTTATAGTCTCTACAGAGACTCCTAGAATTTCTTCCATTTAATAAGTAGGTTTTGGTTTATTTCTTTCGAGCTCCAGTGTACGCAATGACCTCTTCCAAGGCCTTACGCTCTGCACTCTCAGGGAAGTTAGAAAGAATTTCAGCAGCTCCTCTTAAATGTGCCTCCATTTTACCTCTTGCGTAATCTAATCCACCTGAACTGCGAACGAAATCTACTACCTCAGCAACTTTCTTTGGCCTATTGTGATGCTTCTTAATTGTACGAATTATCTCTTTGCGCTTAGAAGCCGTGGTATTTTGCAACGCATTGATAAGAGGCAAAGTCATCTTTTGCTCCTTGATGTCTATACCGGAAGGTTTACCGGTAAGGTTCACCTTTTCAAAATCGAACAAATCATCTTTAATCTGAAACGCCAGACCTAGCTCTCGACCGAACATTCGCATCTGTTCCTGCACCTCTTCTGAAGCCTCAGCGCTTTGAGCACCGACAACACAGCATGTCTCTAACAGGACCGCCGTTTTCTGCTGGATTACCTCATAGTAAACTTCTTCTGTGATATCAAGCTTTCGGGCTTTTTCAATCTGCAAAAGCTCGCCTTCAGACATGCTTTTTACCGCAGTACTCACAGTACCTAATAATTGGTACTGCTCTTTATCTACCGCAAGTAGTAAGACTTTTGAAAGAAGATAATCCCCTATGAGAACTGCCACTTTATTCTTCCATAAAGCGTTTATAGAAAAAAAGCCTCTTCTCATATCAGCATCATCCACCACATCATCGTGAACCAGCGTTGCGGTATGCATCAGTTCGATAAGCGAAGCACCAACATAAGTAGCGTCACCTACCTTCCCCAACATTTTGGCTACTAAAAAGACGAGCATTGGACGAAGTTGCTTACCCTTGCGCTTGACCATGTAATTCATTACTCGATCTACAAGCGGGGTTTTACTTCTGAGGTGAGATCTGAATCGGACATCAAACTCTTTCATCTCAGAGGTTATGGGCGCTTTAATTGTGTTCAGTTTCGACATTAGCTCCAGCCCTTAGTTTTTTGAATGTGCTCATAGGCCTTTTGTACGTTCAAGAACGTTTCTTTTGCCGCTGCTTGAGCTTCGGGGCCTGCATCGATGGTACGATCCGGGTGGTATTTTAAAGCCATCTTGCGATATGCTTTCTTCACATCTGCTTCTGTCGCATTCTCTGACACTTCGAGAACCTTAAATGCCCATCCTGCATCCGACTCTTTTGCGAACATCGCTTTGATTGATTCAAAGTCATATGGATTTATTCGAAGATTCCGCGCAATACGACGAATCTCGTCTACCTCATTTTTATGCAAATGACCATCAGCTAATCCGAGCTTAAATAAGAAGTGGATGAGCTGAAGGCGTGTGCTGTGATTTGTAAATCCATTGATCTGATTACACACCTTGGTCAAAGGAATTTGTTGATCAACGATTTTTCTAAAGACTTGAAAGCTTTCATTAGCGCGTTCTTTTCCGAACATGCTCACGAATTGAGACCTTACAAAGTCTAGCTCTTGCTGTTCCACCTTACCATCTGCCTTGATGACTCTTGCTGCCAAGACCAAAAGAGCAATGTGGAAATCACTAGGAGAAGCCTGAGGACTGTGTGCGTAGTTTCTAGAAGACTTTTCACCTTCTACTATATCGTGAATACGATTAGCAAAAGCTACTCCAAGAATAGCACCTATAGGCCCGCCAAGCGACCAGCCTAATCCACCTCCAAAAATTTGAAATAGTCGTTTCATTCCGAGTTCAAAGATACTCGGCTAAAACGGAAATAACTAAAAGCAGTAATCTTGTTTAGACTACGAAATACGCAAAGGTTGCAATACCTCCAATGATTATGATGACCAGTGCAATTTGGGCATAAAGTTGCGCTGTCGACATCTTCTCTTTGGCAGTTCTAGTTCTGCGTCTGTTTGAAGTTGCTTGTGTTGACATGACGAGTGTGTTTTGTGTGTAGCATTAAGTTACAAAAATTCTAATATTTTCAAAAATTTTTGCCTCCTATTTCATTTATAACCAATTCTTTACACAAAAAACACAGTTTCAAAACGAGAATTCATTTTGAGATTTTTCGCCACAAAAAAAGCCCCCAGCATCGCTGAGGGCTCATTCGGAATTCTCGCTTCCTTTATGTTAAGACCCGCAGGCCACACATTCGTCCGGATTATCTATTGAGCAAGCAATTTTCTCTTCAGCAGTCACTTCCTCACTCATCTTTGCCATGGCTTCTTTTTGGGCTTTAACTCTTGCTTCTACCTCAGCAGCTGAAGGTGCAGCAGAGTTGGCCGGAGCCTTATCAGCAGTATCAGTGGATGCTCCTGAGCTCACACCCGGGCTCATATTAGTTTGAGCATTTTTCTTCACCGTGAACTTAATCGCACTTGAAGCTGGTTTAGAACGCAAGTAGTACATACCCGTTTTCAATCCTTTCTTCCAAGCGTAGAAATGCATAGAAGTAAGTTTCCCCATATTCGGGCTTTCCATGAAGAGGTTCAAACTCTGACTCTGATCGATGAACATACCACGATCAGCAGCCATATCAAGAATGTCTCTCATTGAGATTTCCCAAACAGTCTTGTAAATCGCCTTCAGGTTCTCTGGTACACCGTCAATGTTTTGAACGGAACCATTTGTTGCCATGAGGGCATTCTTCATATCATCGTTCCACAAGCCAAGCTCGATCAAATCGTTCAACAGGTGCTTGTTTACAACGATAAACTCTCCAGAAAGTACACGACGTGTGTATACGTTTGAAGTGTACGGCTCGAAACATTCGTTATTTCCAAGAATCTGAGATGTTGAAGCTGTTGGCATAGGTGCCATCAACAAACTATTTCTCACCCCGTGCTTCTCTACTTCTTCACGCAATTCCTGCCAGTTCCAACGGCCGCTAAGTTCTTCGTCCTTCACTCCCCATAGGTTGTGCTGGAACTGACCTTTAGAGATCGGTGAACCTTCGTACGTTTCGTAAGTACCGTCTTTGATCGCCTGATCTTTCGAAGAAGTCACGGCAGCGTAGTACATGGTTTCAAAGATCTCCTTGTTCAATGCTTTCGCCTCTTCAGAGTCGAACGGCATACGGAGTTTGATAAACGTATCTGCCAAACCTTGGACACCCAATCCTACCGGACGGTGGCGCATATTAGAGTTTCTCGCCTCAACCACTGGGTAGTAGTTACGGTCGATTACCTGGTTCAAATTGTACGTTACCTTGTAGGTTACATCGTATAGTTTTTGATGATCGAATTTGCCATCTTCTACAAACATAGGAAGTGCGATAGATGCTAGGTTACAAACAGCTACCTCATCCGGTGAAGTGTACTCTAGAATCTCTGTACACAAGTTCGAAGAACGGATGGTACCCAAGTTCTGTTGGTTAGACTTCAAGTTAGCAGCATCCTTGTACAGCATGTAAGGAGTACCCGTTTCGATCTGGCTCTCCATAATCTTCGCCCATACCTCGCGAGCTTTAACTGTACGACGCCCTTTACCTTCACTTTCGTATTTAGTATAAAGGTCAACGAATTCTTGACCGTGGCAATCAAATAGACCTGGACATTCGTTTGGACACATTAACGTCCAATCTTCATTCTTCTCAACGCGCTCCATGAATAGATCCGGAATCCACATCGCATAGAATAAATCACGCGCACGCATTTCTTCCTTACCGTGGTTCTTTTTCAAATCCAAGAACTCGTAGATATCTGCATGCCATGGTTCAACGTAGATGGCGAATGAACCCTTACGCTTACCTCCACCTTGATCTACGTAACGAGCCGTATCGTTGTAGACACGCAGCATTGGTACAATACCATTAGAAGTACCGTTAGTACCGCCAATGTATGACCCTGTAGCACGAATGTTGTGGATGCTCAAGCCGATACCACCAGCGCTTTGTGAAATCTTAGCTGTTTGCTTCAACGTATCGTAAATACCATCAATACTGTCCTCCTTCATAGTTAGAAGGAAACAAGAACTCATTTGAGGCTTAGGAGTACCCGCGTTAAAAAGTGTAGGAGTAGCATGTGTCATGTACTTCTTACTCATTAATTCATACGTCTCCAATGCACCTTCTAGATCGTCCTTGTGGATACCAATACTTACACGCATCAACATGTGCTGTGGACGCTCTACAATCTTACCGTGCATGCGCAATAGATAAGAACGTTCAAGCGTCTTGAAACCAAAGTAATCGTAAGAGAAGTCGCGATCGTAAATTAACTGAGAGTCCAGGTACTCTGCGTTAGATTGGATGATTTCATAAACGTCATCAGCAATCAGTGGTGCTTTCTTACCTGTTTCAGGATTCACATATTCATACAGGTCAGTTACCGTTTCAGAAAAGCTCTTTTTAGTGCTTTTATGAAGGTTACTTACCGCAATCCTTGCAGCTAGATTCGCGTAATCCGGATGCTTAATGGTCATTGAAGCTGCAGTTTCAGCCGCCAAATTATCAAGCTCAGAAGTTGTTACGCCGTCATAAACGCCGTCCACAACACGTTTTGCAACCGCAACTGGATCAACATATTCGCTTAATCCGTAGCATAGTTTTTCAATACGTGCAGTAATCTTATCAAACTTTACCGCCTCTTTTCTTCCGTCTCTTTTAAGTACGCGCATCATAGCTTATTCTCTTGTGTGTTCTTGTCTTTTATCTAATGCTTTAGAAGCTCATATCGCCACCAAAGGCATTGTCGAAGTTGTGGTCTTCTTGGCTCTCGCCTACCCCAGCCTTCTTGTATTCTGAAACGCGCTTCTCAAAGAAGTTCGTCTTTCCTTCCAATGAAATCATATCCATGAAATCGAACGGATTTGCCGTACCGTAAACCTTAGGACAGTTCAATGTCTCTAACAGGTGGTCCGTTACGAATTCCAAGTATTCAGACATCAACTTAGCATTCATACCAATAAGGTTCACTGGCAAAGATTCTGTGATAAACTCACGCTCAATGTCTAAAGCCTCTGTGATGATCTGAGTGATGCGCTCTACGGGCACCTTGTTCACTAGGTGATTGTTGTGCAAGTGGCAGGCGAAATCACGGTGCAAACCTTCGTCACGAGAAATGAACTCATTAGATGTCGCCAAACCTGGAAGAAGACCTCTTTTCTTCATCCAGAAAATAGAACAGAATGCTCCTGAGAAGAAAATACCCTCTACCGCTGCAAAGGCAATCAAGCGCTCAGCAAATGAATCTGATTCAATCCAACGCAAGGCCCAATCCGCTTTTTTCTTAATCGCTGGGAAGCGCTCGATGGCATTGAACAACTCATCTTTCTCATCATCGTTGTCTACGAGGGTATCAATGAGCAAAGAGTACATCTCGCTGTGGATGTTTTCCATCATAATCTGGAAACCATAGAAAAATTTCGCCTCCGAGTATTGTACTTCATTTACAAAGTTCTCTGCTAAGTTCTCGTTTACGATACCGTCAGAGGCAGCGAAAAACGCAAGGATATGCTTGATGAAGTAACGCTCGTCGTCGTTCAGTTTTTTCCAGTCCACTACGTCTTGGTGTAGGTCAATCTCCTCCGCTGTCCAAAATGAAGCTTCTTGCTTCTTGTACCAATCCCAGATATCACTGTGCTGGATCGGAAAAATCACAAACCTGTTTTTGTTCTCTTGTAAAATTGGTTCCTGTTGCATAAAGCAAAAATTTTAGGGTCGGAATCCCGCATTAATCAGTGTTAATGTACTGTTTTCCAACTAATTATGTTTTTGGTTTTTCAGCGGAGTAGGATGTTCAATACGTGTCCGTAGCTGAACGGCCTATACAAACATGGCCACGATTTCAGCCAATAACAAGGAAGGCGATTTGGGTTTTTCCCACAGTTATTAACAACCAAAAATGAGACACTTTCGCCGAGGCCTCCTACCAATATTGAGCGGTAGTATTTTAACGCCTAAAGGATTCCACAACTAAGAATTTTCGAGACGATTCTTTTCGATCAAATCGGCAGCAATTTCCACCTTATCATAGAATTCTGAACCGTATTTTCTAATAAGCGGCTCTTTTAAAAACTTGTAGACTGGAACCTTGAGCTCTTCTCCCAGAGCACATGCTGCAGAACAGATGGACCATCGGTCGTAATTGAGCGCTTCGAAGTCTGTGTATTTCGCAATGCGAATAGGGTAAAGATGACAAGAGATAGGCTTTTTCCAATCGATCACTCCGTCATTGTATGCTTGTTCTATGCCACATTTAGCCGAACCGTCCTTTTCGAAAATAGTGTAAGCACATTCTTTACCATTGATAATGGGAGTTTCCTTTTCACCAATGCCATCTACGGAGGTTCCCTCTTTTTCAATCTCGCGAATTCCTTTTTCTGTGAGGTAAGGCTTTACCTTCGGGTAAATCGATTCTAAAATAGCCACCTCATCTTCAGCCACAGGAGCACCTGCATTGCCCTCGACACAACAAGCACCTTTACACGCACCAAGGTTGCAGACAAATTCCTTTTTAAAAAGGTCGGTGGACAAGAGTTTATTTTCGATATCGATCATATGACAAAACTAACGAAGAGTTAAAGTACATGTTGAATGTAAAGCACCTAATTTTGCCAAAAACTAAACACCATGGGATTCAACTTCAACGACGCATTAAGCGCCTTCCTGATTCTCTTCGCAGTAATTGATATTCCGGGCAGTATTCCAATCATAGTGAGCTTGCGCAAAAAAGTAGGTCACGTACAGAGCGAGAAAGCCACCATCGTGGCGGGAATCATCATGATCGTATTCTTGTTCATTGGAGAAAGCATCTTGAAATTGCTGGGCGTTGATGTACAGAGCTTTGCCATTGCAGGTAGTTTTGTCCTGTTCTTCCTTGCGTTAGAGATGATTTTAGGCATTACCTTATACAAGGAGGAGGACCCAAAAACCGCTTCAATTGTCCCTATTGCCTTTCCGCTTATTGCTGGTGCAGGTTCTATGACTTCGCTTGTTTCTCTTCAGGCAGAATTCGCAATCATCAACATCATAATTGCGATTGTGGCGAATATGATTGTGGTCTACGCTGTATTAAAGAATACAGAGCGACTCGAGCGAATACTTGGAACCGGCGGTCTGAATGTGCTTCGCAAAGTTTTCGGTATTATCTTGCTCGCGATTGCAGTGAAGCTGTTCTTCACCAATCTCATTCCTATGTTACAAACGGTTTAAGACCCTAATATAATGGCTGACGATCAATTCAAAAACGTTATCTCCCATGCCAAAGAGTATGGCTTCATTTTTCAGAGTAGTGAAATCTATGACGGATTAAGTGCCGTTTATGATTACGGCCAATGTGGAGCATTGCTAAAAAACAACATCAAGGCTTATTGGTGGGGAGCGATGGTTCAAATGCACGAGAATATTGTGGGAATTGATTCTGCAATCTTCATGCACCCAACCACATGGAAAGCTTCAGGTCACGTGGACGCGTTTAACGACCCATTGATCGATAATAAAGACAGTAAGAAGCGTTACCGCGCAGATGTCTTGATTGAAGACCACGTTGAGAAAATTCGTCAGAAGATTGAAAAAGAGGTTAAAAAAGCGGCAAAGCGCTTTGGAGACTCTTTCGATAAAGAACAGTTTTTGGCGACCAATGGTCGTGTCTTGGGCTACCAAGAAAAAATGAAGACCATCATGGACCGCTTTGTGAAGGCCATGGATGCTGAGGATTTGGCAGATGTAAAACAGCTCATCGAAGACGAGCAGATCAAATGTCCTGTGAGCGGGTCTATGAATTGGACCGATGTACGCCAATTCAACCTCATGTTCGGCACCCAAATGGGCTCTGTAGCAGAAGGCGCTTCTACCCTTTACTTGCGACCAGAAACTGCTCAGGGAATCTTCCTGAACTACCTGAATGTTCAGAAAACAGGTCGTATGAAAATTCCTTTCGGAATTGCGCAGATAGGAAAAGCATTCAGAAACGAGATCGTGGCGCGCCAATTCATCTTCCGCATGCGTGAATTCGAACAGATGGAAATGCAATTCTTCGTGCGTCCTGGCACTGAAATGCAGTGGTACGAAAGCTGGAAAGAAAAGCGTCTTGCATGGCACAAGAGCCTTGGTTTTGACGACAGCAATTACCGCTTCCACGACCATGAAAAACTTGCGCACTATGCAAATGCTGCAGCTGATATCGAATTCAACTTCCCGTTCGGATTTAAAGAACTTGAAGGAATTCACTCGCGCACGGACTTCGATTTGAAACAACACGAAGAATTCAGCGGTAAAAAACTACAATACTTTGACCCAGAGATTGGCGAAAACTACGTGCCATACGTAGTAGAAACGTCTATTGGTCTAGATCGTATGTTCCTCGCTGTACTTTCTAAGAGCTTGGTTACAGAAACTCTTAAAGACGGAAGCCAGCGTACCGTTCTTAACGTGCCTTCATTCCTTGCTCCATATAAAGTAGCCGTTCTTCCATTGTTGAAGAAAGATGGATT
>JAAZVU010000132.1 GCA_018623275.1 Flavobacteriales bacterium | reverse complement strand
TCCTGCCTTTGATTCGAGCCTCTGCAGTCATTGCATAACGCCCAGGTTCAAAAACAACATTGGACGCCTTCGCGAAGGCGTCCAATGTTAAAAAACCAATATTATGACGGGTATTTTCATACTCGGCTCCAGGATTGCCCAAACCGACAATGAGGAACTTTTTCATACCCGTGTAGGTATAGATTACTCAGCCGCAGCTTCGCCTTCTTCCTCGTCATCGCTATCGTCAACAGCACCACGTGCTTTCTTAACAGTAACGATTACAGCTGTATCAGCGTTTAGGATTTCAAAACCTTCTGCTGGTACATCGCTAACGCGGATAGACTTACCGATACGAAGACCAGTGATGTCTAGTTCAATGCTCTCTGGGAATTGACCCGGTACTGCGCGAACTGAAAGTTTGCGAAGAATTGTTTTTAGCTTACCCCCTGCCAATACACCACGTGCTTGACCGTTAAGAACTACAGGAATATCCATAGTTACCGGCTTGCCTTCTACCAACTGGATGAAGTCGATGTGCATCAACTGGTCAGTTACTGGGTGGAATTGGATGTCTTGGATTACTGCTTCAACAGTTGCATCACCTACAGTGATTTTTGCAGTCTTAGCTTCCGCAGTGTATACAAGTCCTTTAAATGCTAGAGTAGGAGCAGAAAAGTGAATTGGCGCTTCACCACCGTAAACTACACATGGTACGTTACCTGCTTTACGCTCTGCTTTTGCGTATTTTGAACCAACCTCGGTTCTTACATTTCCTTGAATTTCAACAGACTTCATCTGATCTTGTTTATTCTGGTATTACATTATGAAGTGTCCTGAAATACTCTCGTGGTGGTGAACATTCTTCATCACCTGAGCAAACATTTCAGCAACTGAGATCACGCGGATCTTCGGGTTCTCTTGTGTTTGTGGAATGGTATCAGTGATAACCAATTCCTCTAATGCGCTATTGGCAATTCTTTCGTGAGCTGGGCCACTAAGAACACCGTGTGTACAGTAAGCGCGTACTGTTTTGGCACCTTTCTCTTTAAGCATTTCTGCAGCTTTACAAAGTGTACCTCCGGTATCAACCATGTCGTCAACAAGAATAACATTCTTGCCTTCAACATCACCGATTACGGTCATTTTATCAATTACGTTTGCCTTCTTACGCTCTTTGTAACAAACTACCACATCTGCTTCAAGCTTCGAGCCGTAAGCGTGTGCACGTTTTGCGCCACCCATATCTGGAGAGGCAATGCAAAGATCATCCATCTTCATGCCTTCAATATCCTTAATGAAGAGGGCAGAAGAGAACAGATGGTCTACAGGAACTTCGAAGAAACCTTGGATTTGGTCTGCGTGAAGATCCATAGTCATAACACGTGTAGCGCCAGCGGCCATAAGCATTTTTGCAGCAAGCTTTGCACCTACCGGTACTCTTGGTTTGTCCTTGCGGTCCTGACGAGCAAGTCCGAAGTAAGGAATAACCGCTGTAATGTGCTTTGCAGAAGCACGCTTCGCAGCATCACACAGCATGAGAAGTTCCATCAAGTTATCCGCTGGTGGATTCGTACTCTGAATGAGGAATACACGGTTACCACGAACTGTTTCCTCAAAAGAAGGACAAAATTCACCGTCGCTAAACTGGGTGATTTTGACATTCCCCATAGGAATACCGTACTGTCCCGCAATTTTCTTGGCGAGATCCATGGTGTGTCGACCGGCAAATATTTTTGCTTCAGGTAGCATCTGTACTGTGTATCAGTGTTATTAACGTAATTAACGCACCTCCGTAGAGGGGTGCAAATGTAAGTAAAAGAACATTAAAAAGCCTCCTAAAAAAGAAGGTGATTCAATTTCTTGAAGAAAATGTTAGGAGAATTGGAAAACCCCCTTATTTTTGCCGTCCAATTCCACGGAAGCCTGGGTGGCGGAATTGGTAGACGCGCTGGATTCAAAATCCAGTTCCTTCGGGAGTGCGGGTTCGATTCCCGCCCCAGGTACAAAGCCTCACTAAAGTAGTGAGGCTTTTTTGTTTTCATATCTCGTAAAACAAGCCCTAAGTTCGGTATGACCACTTATATTTGAGAGATGAATAAGCAAGAGAAGTACGATAAAGCCTACTTAAGAATGGCACGTGAATGGGCCCAGCTCAGTCATTGTAATCGCAAGAAAGTCGGGGCACTCATCGTTAAAGACAGAATGATCATTTCTGATGGGTTCAATGGAACACCTACGGGGTTTGAGAATCCATGTGAGGACGAGGAGAACTATACGAAATGGTACGTGTTACATGCAGAGGCGAATGCAATTACCAAAGTCGCAAGTAGTACTGCTAGTGCGAAGGGAGCGACGTTGTATATTACCATGAGTCCATGTAAAGAGTGTAGTAAATTGATCCATCAAGTGGGTATCAAAAAACTCATTTACATTAATGAATACAAGGACCGCAGTGGCTTAGATTTTTTAATCAAGGCCGGCGTTGAGGTGCTTCAAATGGACATCGATTGAAAAAAGAAAATGTAGTCTTATGGATCGCCATCTTCCTGCTCATTGGAGTTTGGATCGGCGGCAAGTTTAGCCAAGCGCCAGCGGGCGGGGATAAGATGTCCCAATTCTTTAGGTACCTCGAGGAGGAGTATGTAGAAGAATTGGATGTCGATTCTCTACAGGCGGAGGCCATGGATCATATCCTATCCACGCTAGATCCCCACAGTACTTATATCCCTTTGGATGAAGGCGCAGCAATGGCCGAGCGCATGCAGGGAAATTTTTCTGGTATTGGTGTCGAATTTGCCATTAAAAGGGACACGCTTGTTTTCGTGCACGTAATGGAAATCGGGCCGGCATCGGCTGTAGGCATTAAATCTGGCGACCGCGTTTATGCCATAGAAGGGGATACCATTGTTGGAGATTCGTTGACCAATGATATGGTCACTTCAAGAATCAAAGGGCGTCGTGGGACAGATGTTAATTTGAGCGTATATCGCCAAGGCGAGTTGCTTGACTTTTCCGTGCAAAGAGACCTGGTTCCTATTGAAAGTGTAATGCACCTGCCAGTGGACAGCGGCGTAGGTTATTTGAAAATAGACCGATTCGCAGAGACCACACACGACGAATTTGTGGCGCATTTGGATTACTTGGTAGCTACGGGCATGAATGAGCTCATCATCGATCTGCGCGATAATCCAGGCGGGTACTTGCACGAAAGTGTAGCCATGGCCGATGAATTCTTGATTGAAGGTCAGAACATCGTAACTACGAAATACAAGGACGGTTCCATCAACACATCTAAGGCGAAGTCGGGCAATAGGTTTGAAGATTTGCCGGTGCACATCTTGATTAACGAAAATTCGGCCAGTGCTTCGGAAGTCTTTACTGGTGCTCTTCAAGACCACGATAGAGCCAAGGTATATGGTAAAACATCCTTCGGAAAGGGTCTCGTTCAAGAGGATAAGATTCTTAAAGATGGATCGAAGGTCCGTCTCACAGTGGCGTATTACTACACTCCGAGCGGTAGGTCTATCCAGAAGCCTTACCGCGAAGGACAGATTGTGAATAAAGGCACCTTCCTTAGCGATACAGGGCGGGTGTTGTATTCTCAAGGAGGGATTGAGCCCGATGTGGAATTAGCGAATGATAGCGCTTCTTATTTCTGGACATTCTCTTATGGAACCATTGATGCCTTTGGCTTTGAGTATGCCGATTCACATAGAGCACTCTTGGAAAACCAAAACTTCTCCAATTTCTATTCGGACTTTGTAGTTTCCGATGAAATGCTCACCTCGTTTTTGGACTATGGTGGTTATGGTATCTATCTAGAAGACTTAAGTGCCTTTGATCGCAAAGAACTCTCCCTTTTGCTCAAGGCGTCTGTAGGGCGTAATCATTGGGGATTTGACGCCTACCGGAAAGTCTTGTTGAAAGATGATGCGCTTGTGGCGCAGATTAAAGAGCGAATATTGAAATAGAAGTAAGACCGAAAATTTTGACCAAAAAGAACCCCCGAGCGCTCCGCGCTCGGGGGTTATTCTTTTCTAAGAGGAAATTTTAGTGCTCGTGACCTTCGTGGTCCTCGTGCATTTCTTCAGCTGCTGCCTCTTCAGTAGCTTCTTCCATAGTAGAATCAGCTTCCTCAGTCATAGCAGAATCTGCTGCTTCTTCCATTGCCGGTGCCTCTTCAGCTACCTCTTCCATTGCTGGCTCTTCAGCCGGCGCCTCTTCAGCTGGTGCAGCACAAGCTACCATAGCTAGTGCAACTACTGCTGAAGCAAAAATGTTGAACTTTTTCATCTCGCGAATGATTTTGATTAAATTGATTGGAACCAATATATGTGAAAATCAATATCTTAAAGTAAACTTACTATGAAAGTTTTCCCAATTGCTCGCTCAGAGAGACTTTTTCGTT
>JAAZVU010000001.1 GCA_018623275.1 Flavobacteriales bacterium | reverse complement strand
GCAATTGAAGTGTTTGGAGCGCTCCGGAAGCATCACCGCGCTCAACCATGAGCCAGCGTGGGGAATTTGGTACCCCAAGAATAAGTAAGCAATACAGTGCGGCTGGAAGTGCTTCTACACCTAACATCCAGCGCCAGTCATTGCTGCCCCCAAACCCGTCCAAAAGGTAATTCGAAATGAATGCGATGAGGATACCAAAGACAATATTGAACTGGTACAGCGCTACTAGTCGACCGCGTGATTTAGCGGTGCTAATTTCACTGATGTAGGTAGGAGCAGCCACCGTAGAGGCACCAACGCCGACGCCGCCAAGGAATCGGAAAAAGGAGAACATGTAGGGATCCGTTGCTAAGCCTGAGCCCAAGGCGCTCACTAGGTAAAGCACACCTACCCAAATGAGCGTGTTTTTACGTCCTATTCGTTTCGTAGGAATACCTCCAGCCAAAGAGCCCAGCACTGTGCCCCAGAGTGCCATAGACATGATGAATACGCCGTGGAACCATGCTGAGGTCTGCCAAAGTTCTTTGATGGGTGCATTTGCACCAGAGATTACAACAGTATCAAAGCCAAACAAGAAGCCGGCTAAGGCCACCGTTAGGGACCAGTTCCAAAGTTTGTTCATGAGTGTTAGCGATTTTGCTATCGGAAGATAATCAATCGCTGTTTATGCACAATACCTGGAAACTCTTAGAAGGTTGCAGAGAGTTCTTGCCACAGCGCCTTTTGTACACCTAGTTCTCGGGTAATATTCGCTGTTTGGATCAATGCCTTAGCGTAATAGCTCGTACGCAGGTTGACCTTGATCAATTCACTATCGCCCAGTTCTAGCTTCTGCTTTTCTGCCTCAAGAAGCAATCGAAGGCTTTCTTGATTTTTCAGACTTGCATTCAGGGCAACTTCTAACTGAACGATACCCTCAGCGGCTGCACTCAAAGCATTGTTCCACGAGTTCTCCGTTTCGCTACGTTCGAGTTGGAAATTCTGCAATTGTAGATTTTGACTGCGCGAGTAACCGCGACCAGTACGCAAAAACAAAGGCATATCTAGCTTTGCTTTAACCACACGGTTATTCGGGTCGTAATCTGCTGATGTTGGCAATTCTGAGAAGTTACCAGGTATCAAAACAGCACCTCCAACAGCCACTTTTGGCTTAAGGTATTCTCTAGCCAGTTGGCGCTTCAATCTAAATTGCTCCTCCTTATTGTCATTGTACACATACAATGGATGCGTAGGATCCAATTCAAGCTGGATTTGTAGTGCTTCCATCCTTTCAACAGGACGACTTTCTGGATTCAACAACATAGGCTGGCCATCTGCCGACCACAGCCAGTTACTGGCCTTATACATTGCGGAAATAGCCTTGTTACGAGCCTTGAAATAGTCAGTTTGCCATGTGGTCAGTAGCGCGCGTGCATCCAAGGTGTCGATGGCTGCTGCATCACCTGCATTGAAGGAATTGATTGTGAAATCATAAACTTCTTGAGCTGCAGCAACTGCACTTTCGTAAGCTTTAAGACTTGCATAGGCTTCATACCACTTCCAGTAATCGCTCAATGCCTTTGCTAGCAATTTGTTGCGGTATAACTGTGCTTCAGCTTCAGTCAGGTCCACCGCAGCTTTTGCCATTCTAAGTGATGTGCGGCGCTCGTCCGTCATCAATCCATTTCCAAGATTGATCATCCCACCAATGGCAAAGAGCCCCTCGTCCGGTAATTTATTTTGTGGGTTGGTATTGATCCCGTCGATGGCATTCCAATCCACATGTAAATCAATAGGCGAAGCGGTTGGAAGAGCCAATTGTACTGAGGGCATCTCATAATACAAATCGCCATCATATTCCTTGCTCGCGTAGTTGCCTACAATAGCTGGGTCAAAGGCACCTCTAGCCTTGAGCAGCTCGGCTTTTGCAATAGGTAATTTATTGCGTACCGCTGCCAGTACAGGGTGGTTTGCATCGACCCACTGCACAAACTGTGAAGCACTAAGCTCCGCCGGGACCTCAGGTGAGTTCTGGCTAAATACAGACCAAGAGAACAATAAGAAGAGTACAGTTAGTTTTCTCATTATTTAATCTTGATTTTTGGCTTGTCTACTTTTTCTTTCGCCACAATAGGCTCATAATAGTCAGGTGGGAAAGAGTTGAATTGACGCCAGATCTCGTACCATATAGGAACGTTGTTCAACAGTGCAATACCTCTTGCACCAGTCCCTGCACGCAAATTTTTCGGCCAATCCTCACCAGGGGCGACTAAGACTCTATACTTGCCTTTATCGTTGGTTACTTGATCTACAGCGACAACTTTTCCATCAAAGGTTCCATAGCTCGTTCCAGGCCATCCTCTGAACACGATAGCCGGCCAACCGTCGAATTGGAACATCACCTTACTTCCCTCATGAATCAAAGGCATGTCTATTGGGCTGATATAAAGCTCAACGGCCAATTCATATGAGGTAGGAACGATCGTTGCGAGCGCTGTTCCCTCCTTTACTGTTTCGCCTAGACCTTGCGTTTTGACCTTAGCCAGTTTTCCGCTTTGAGGTGCAATGATGTAATAATATCCAGCGCGCACCTGTAGCGATGCTAGTTTGTTTCTGTATTGGGACAATTCACCTTGAGCAGCCGCAGCATTGCTCTTCGCAGTCGCTAGATCACTTTGTGCTTTGCTGATTTTCTCCAAAAATGCATTCGCGTTATTCGCCAACTCTAGAGTCACATCCAAAAGCTTGTTCTGACTTGATTCCCATTTACCCAAGGCCTGCTCTGTTTTGGCTTGCTGTTGGGCGAGCTTAACTCTGTACTGCTCCACATCGGTGCGCGACTTCAATCCTTGAACGAGAAGTTGGTCGTAACGCTTCGCTTGAGTTTGAGCTACCTCTAAGTTTTCTTTTTGCGAATGGTAGTTGGTACTATCCGCGAAGGCTGCCGCGACAGCCGCATTTCTCTTGTACTCTAAGCTTTGAGCCTTAACACCTTGATTAGTACGCAGCGTACGTATCAATTCTTCAAGCGCCTCCACCTTAGCATTGTATCCTGCCAACGCATCTAGTTTTGCGTCGACCTGCTCTTGAGTACGCTGAATGACCTCTGGATCTAGGTATTCACTCTTGATCTCCTGCAAACGAGCAATGGTATCTCCAGCAGTAACTATATCACCTTCCTGCTTGTACCACTGTGCTATCTGACCAGCAATCTGTGCCTGGATTTCACTTGGACGCTGCTCAGGACGGAGCATGGTTACTTGACCCTTGCCTTGAATATTCTGCGTCCAAGGAAGGAATAGTGCCAATAAGCTAATCGCTGCAATGATGGTGAAGCGGCGCTTGATTTTTGGCCCAATGAATGGATTACCCAATTGACTGAAGCTTTTGTAACGGCTTAAATCAATTCTGTCTGAAATAATTTGTCTAGATAATTTCAGCATGGCTTATAGTTTAATCGTTTGAGAACTGTGCGAGCATACCACATCTAAATTCGATGCAGCCACGAGCGTCCATGGTTGTTTTTCGTCCCAGATAAAGTCAATGATTGCTTTTCTATCCTTCGGGTCAAAGAGGTGGAAAACATCATCAACTAACAATAATCTAGGACGTGTGATAATTGCACGAGCCAGCAATATTCGCTCAATCAAGGAGCTTGAAAGAGGAATGGCCTTTGGTCCTACTGGAGTCTCATACCCCATAGGTAGTGTCATGATAAAATTCTTCAATCCGAGACCTTCCACAGCCCATTCTACATCAGCGAGCTCTATTTCCGGTCTTCCCAAAGTGATATTCTCCATAAGTGAGCCTTCAAAAAGCGACTCGCTCAAGAAGCAATCTCCAATGTTGTACCTCAAATCTGCAGTATTCAAATTTCCAGCTGTTTGACCATTATAGCTTACTGTACCACTTGTTGCTTCATACTGTGCTGAAAGAAGGCGAAGGAGGGTAGATTTACCTGATCCATTCGGTCCTGTAATCACCACACGGGCACCACTGGCAATGGAAACGCTCAAATTTTTCAGAATATCAAGCTTGCCGTCCTGCGAAGTGTAGGTCACATCTTTGAGATCAATTGACGCGCCCATACCTGTATCAATGTCATTGAACATGATAACACCTTGGTCTTCTTCCAATGGGATGTCTGTTACCTTGCTAATTTTCTCGACTGCAGTTAATACGTCGTAAATAGGCTCCATAGTGAGGATCAGCTTTTCAGCAGAATTCACAATGAGGATGATGACGATCTCAGAGGCGACGAATTGGCCAATATTAATCTCATTATCGATCACCAAAAGACCGCCGATTACTAGCAAACCTAGCGTAACGAGGGCTTTGAAGCCGACAATATTCGAGAACTGGAAAATAAGAGTCTTCCAGTGCTTCTTTCTGTGTGTTAAGTACGATTGAACCAAACCATCAGTCTTCTCCAAAGGCAATTCCGTATGGCCTGCGCGCTTGAAGGTGTCCATGGTTCTTGCAATCTCCTGAAGCCAGTGAGCTACTTTGTATTTGAAGGTGCTCTCTTGCAAACTGCTCTCTAATCCACGAGGACCAGTGTAGTAAAGGATGGCAGTTAGTAATAAAATAAGCGCAACACCAAAGGTGATGAAGAACGGGTGATAGGTACTCAATAGGATCAACCCTATGATGATCTGAATAGCTGAAGAACTAAAGTCCATCAAAAGTTTCGGAAGACCTTTTTGAATGTTCAAAGTGTCAAAAAACTTATTGATCATCTCAGGAGGATACATGCCCCTGATGCTCGAACTCTGGAACCTAGGAATACGGTAAGTGAATTCAAAAGCAGCGCGTGCAAAAATGCGCTGTTGGATGATTTCCGTAATGCTTAACTGCATCACCTGTAGTATACCTCCGGCAATAACACCAATAGTTACAATAGCACTCAAGATGATCCAGTTTGTGCTAACCGTCCCGGCTTGGATCAGGCCAATGATAGCTTGAATACCTAAGGGTAGGGTCAATGAGACTAGCGAGTAAAATATCGAGTAAGCATACAAATAGAGAATGTCTCTCTTATCTACGGAGAGCATCGCTAAAAGCTTCTGAAACGGATGTTTATTCATCGGTTTTTATGGTTTTAAGAGTCAATTCAGTAAGAAAATCAATAATGTCCTCGCACCCTGATTTCGCATCTGATAAACGCGGTAAGTGTTTAACAAAGAACTGCTGGCTTTGTGCTGCAGAAATGATGGTTGAGAACAAACTGTGTGGAAATCTATAAGCTGGATTTATTTGTAATGCAATTAAGCTTAAGATATCGCAAATACGGTTGTAACCGTGGAAGTAACCTTCCTTGTTCTCAACATCAACCTCCTTGGTCAAATAAATCTTTGGGTATTCTGCAACGACAATACGTTGAAGGGTCGCCTCATTAATATGCGGGATACGTGCATCTTGATCCATAGGTGAAACAAGAAGCTGAATAGCACGCTTAAGCTTGTTCTCAGGACTATTAAGTACAATAAATTCCTGGGCCAATTTCACTTCGAGCCAGCCCCAATACCAATTAATCAGATACGCTAAAAGTTGGTGTTTGTTTTGGAAATACCTGTAAACACTGGCTTCAGTGGATTCTATAGCCGTAGCAATTTTCTTAAATGTCACCTGCTCATAGCCCATCTGCTCCATGAGCTCTATGCTCTTGGACAGTATTCGCTTACCGAGATCCGTTTCTTCCGGATTCTTATGGTAGAGCTTGTTACTAACGGTTATGTTCAATACGTTCATAGTATGTAAGCTACAGCCAAGCAATTGTTTGACAATGCTAATATAATAGTAATACTATCATTTAAGAAAATAATTATACAAATAACATGTATAAGAGGTGCTTATGACAACAGTTCTTGAAGAGATTGTTTGAATCTACTTTTGTTGAATTCCTTGATAGGGAAGCCTATCGGGCCGTACCCAGCTTTATGAATCAACCGGTTCCACAGGTATTGATCGGCAATATGCGGGATGATGAGTTGCTGCTTTTTGAATCGCAATGCACTGTGGGTTGTTCCAGAGCCGCCATGATGGACAACAGCCTTGACTTTGCCGAATAACCAATCGTAAGGAATATTACTTACCGCGAAAACATGGTCCGGTAACAGCTCATCTAACTCAATCCCACCCCAGCTAGTGTTGATCAAGACAGGTTGATTAAGCTCACTGCAGGTTTCGATAATTATGCGTCCTACCTCCTTTGGTTTACCATTGATCATGGATCCAAATCCTACATATAATGGTTCAGGGTTATTTTCAAGGAATGTCAATAACTCATCAGACGGTTTCCATTGCTTGGTTTTATTGCGTTCTCGAAACTGTGTTACGATAACCTGTTTAGGCCAGTTCTGCGGACGTGGGAATAGCTCTTCAGAGATGGCAAATTCAATGGGTAATTCTTCCAAAAGAAAAGATCTTACCTCTTTCTTCTCTAAAGGTCTTTCATTCCATTCTTTCAACACAGGATTGCCGTAGCCAAGTAATGCTTGGTTAATGAGCGCATAATTCGCAATCGAGTACGTCAATCTATTCCACCAAGGATACTTTGGTTTGCCAAAACCAATAGCAGGCTCGTGATCCACTGGATGTAGTAAGCAAGGAACAGGGCTCAATAATGAAACCTTAGCATTGAATCGAAGCGCCGCGATTACAGGGTACACGCATTTTATGTGGTAGATGATTTCATCAGCCTTGAAAGACTTATGCGCTTCTTGCTGGTCTCTAATGAGCTGTTGTTGGATGGGTTTGGTGGAACTCAAAAGCTTAATGATAGTCTTTAGTCGACTCCAACCTGAGCCAATCTGCCCGGTAATTTTTTTAACTTCTGGATCATCCATTAATGCGAGGAAATCTGCAGTCATGGGATAGAAATTCGGGCTTACTTCTTTAGATAAGCTCTCGAATTGAGCCGGCATACAAAAAGCCACTTCATGTCCCTGCTCAATAAGCTCTTCCCCTTTAGCTAAGAACGGCTCCATATCTCCACGGGAGCCTAGAGACATGAGCAGATACTTACCCATTTTTTCTGCTGCGTTGAGATTGCGAATGAGCCGTAGCAGGGAGTAATTCTTCCATTCCAACAAGCTCTAATTTTTTGTTCTCAACGGCAACAGTTTTTCTCAAAGTCTCTAGATGGGCTATGGTAGTGTGGTCAAGGAATGAAGTCTTTGAAACGTCTAATACTATGTGCTCGGCCTCAGACAGTGCTGTGTCTAACTGCTTTTTCAAGCTTAAGTAATTAGAAAAAGTATAGGCTCCTTCCAAATGAAGTACGTTTTCTTCTCTGGTAATGTTCGTGCTGAACAGTTTCGTGACGCTAACCTTACCTGTAATGAATAACAGGTAGTTAAATAAAATACCCACAGCAATACCAATGATTAGATCAGTGGCAAGTACGGCGATGAGGGTGATTGAGAAAACGATAATCTCAGTAGGGCCAATCTTGTACATATGAACAAACTCCTTTGGTGAAGCCAATCGGAATCCTGTGAAGACCAGCATTGCGGCTAGTGCAGATAATGGTATGAGCTCGATGATTGAACTCGCTATTAAAAGAAAGACAAGAAGAAATGCACCGTGAAAGAAATTGGCCCATTGTGTTTTACCGCCATTATTCACGTTGGCTGACGAACGGACAATTTCACTAATCATAGGTAAACCTCCAATGAGCGCTGCAATAGAAGAGCTTGAACCCATTGCCAGTAAGTCTTTATCTAGATCAGATTTTCGTTGGTAAGGGTCCAGAGCATCCACTGCCTTTGCACTCAATAAGCTTTCAATGGCGGCCACCAAAGCGATGCCTATTACCGCAGACCAAAATGCGCCTTCTCCAATTTTTGAAAAACTGGGTAAGGTAAAACCGTCACTGCCAAATAAATCTTTGGGCATTTGAACCAAGGCCAGTTTGTCGGAACCAAAATATTGCGCCAAACTTATGGTAATAATCATCACCCACATAGGTGCAGGTACCGCCTGAACAGGTTTCCAATTTATTTTTGGATGTGCAATCAATATGAGTACAGTCGTAACCGCAATAAGGGCTGCGTAACTGTTTGTTTGAAGCAGTGCATTTGGTATTTGAGTGGCGGTTTCAAGAATGCTCGCTTTTTCCGGCTGAACCCCTATGGCTGGAAAAAACTGTTTGATCATGATAATTACACCAATAGCAGCAAGCATTCCGTGTACGGCTGCTGAAGGAAAGAAGTCTCCAACCTTGCCAACTTTCAATAGACCAAAGAGTGCCATGATGGCTCCGGCCACTACAATCGCCCCTAGCGTGTGGGGGTAACCTGCGTATCCAGTTTCAACTCCAGCGCCACCAAGACCTTCTGCAGCTCCTAAAATAACAACAATGAGGCCCGCTGCAGGTCCAGAAATGGTAACAAATGTCCCTGATATTCTTGAACCGATGAGCCCTCCAACGATTGCTGTGATTAAACCAGCAAGTGGCGGTACTCCGGAAGCGATAGCAATTCCCAAACAAAGTGGTAATGCAATCAATGAGACACTAAATCCTGAAGAGAGATCCTCTTTAAAATGCGCTTTAAGTCCTGCAAGCCCCTTTTTCGGTTTTTGGTTATGATCCATGGTTCGTCAAAAACAATTTAAGCAGCGTTTTACCGCTTCTGCAATAGTAAATGTATGGTGAAAAGCCGTACTACCTACGATTGAAAAGGTTTTCAATAAACCATTCTACTCGCAGAATTAAGGTAAGCTCCTAGTACAGATGGTTTTGAGATACATATAACTATCTTGATATCTTGCCATAAGCCACACTAATGATTAAGCAAGCTTTGGATTTTGATCAAAGAAAAAGCCAACCCGAGTTGCGGGCTGGCTTTGTTCTTTTTCTGGATCACCAAGTGGAGTCGGCGGGAATCGAACCCGCGTCCAAACAAGGAAGCCTGAGGCTTTCTACATGCTTATCTTGTGATTAAGTTTTCGACCAATCTCTGAGCACAAGCACCCTAATCATGGCTTAGCCTCTAAACTTGAACTGGCCCGCGAGGCGAGGGCCAATTGCATTCCTGAATTTTCTACACCTCGTGATCAAGCGCCTCAGGACGGGGGCTCTTGCGAGATGTTCAGCTCCTATACCTTGTATAGGATTAGCATAATCGACATCCTGTCAGATTAAGCGGCCAAAGCGTAAGATTCTTCGCCAGTTATAAAAAATGAAGCGGTGTATTAACGAGCTGCCCCTTCCGCGCTCGACATGCTTACATCAACCTTCGGCCTGCTGTCAAAACCAGTCGACCCCGATGTTGGGGGCAAAGATAAGCACAATCTGTGCCAATATTCAGCACAGTTGGGCTAACTTGGGGGTCATGAAGATAGGTTTGATAAAAGAAGGGAAAACACCCGTAGATAGACGCGTGGCACTGACCCCATTACAGGCCAAAAGCCTCAAGGAAAATTTTAGCTGCGACGTTGTGGCACAGCCTAGTCCGTTGCGCGCATTTAGCGATAATGAGTATGAGAGAGCTGGTATAGCATTGCAGGATGATCTTTCGGATTGTGATGTTCTTCTAGGTGTGAAAGAGGTTCCTATATCAGAATTAATTCCGAATAAAACCTATTTCTTCTTCTCACATACTTTCAAAGAGCAGCCTTACAACGCTAAATTGTTGAAGGCATGCGTTGAAAAAAACATTACGCTAGTTGATTATGAATTGCTCAAAAAGAATGGGCAGCGCGTAGTTGCTTTTGGACGTTTTGCAGGTTTGGTTGGTGCGTACAATGGACTTAGAGGTTGGGGAGAGAAAACGGGTCAATTCACATTGAAGCCTGCGCATAAATGTTTTGATTTGGTCGAGATGTTTGAGCAGCTTAAAGATCTTCAATGGTCTGAGGAGGTTCGCATTATTCTTTCCGGTGCAGGCCGTGTGGCTGGGGGTGCGGTCGAGACGTTGATCGCTTCAGGTATTCCAAATATTCACCATTCGCAAGTAAAAGATGCTGTTGGGCCATTTTGGGCGCAATTGGATGTCGAGGAATATTACTGCACCTTGGACGGAAGCCCTGTGAATAGGACTAAGTTGTTTAAAGATCCTTCTAGTTTTGAATCGAACTTTATGGAATATGCGCAGAATGCGCATCTGTATATTGCTGGTCATTATTACGATAGTAGAGCACCGTATATTTTTACTCGAGAAGATGCTAAGAAGCCAGAATTCAACATTAAATATGTTGCGGACATTAGTTGTGATATAGACGGACCGGTGGCATCAACCTTGAGGCCTTCAACTATTGAAAAGCCGTTTTACGGCTATTTGCCGCACGAAGAGAAAGAGACTCGACACGATGATGCAGAGGCTATTGGTGTAATGGCAGTAGATAACTTGCCTTGTGAACTGCCTCGTGACGCGTCTATGAGCTTTGGGAAAGATTTACTTCAACATGTACTCCCAAATCTATTTAATGGTGATTTAGATGGAGTGCTTGCGGGAGCCACCGAATGTAAAGAAGGAGCTTTGACTGCCGATTTTAGTTATCTTCAAGACTACATTGATCAGGCTTAGATGTCTAAAAAGAGCGCACTACATATCGCCAAAGGTGTAGAAGAAGCACCGTTCATTAATCCCAAATGGAAAGGTGCTAAAAGGCGCGGATTGAATATTTCGGAATTGACCCAAAAAGTCAAAGAAGGAGATACAGCTGCCTTATCTAGTGCTATCACTTTGATAGAAAGTACCTCGGAGAAAGATGAATCTGACTCACGTGTGCTTTTAAATGCTTTGCTTCCTGTTAAGAAGAGTGCATTTGTCGTAGGAGTGAGCGGTGTGCCTGGTGTGGGTAAGAGTACATTTTTAGAATCTTATTGCTCCTTTCTTCTAGATCGCGATTCGGAAACTAGGCTAGCTATTCTGGCGGTTGATCCATCAAGCGAGTTGTCTAAGGGGAGTATTCTTGGTGATAAAACGCGCATGGAGTCTATAGGCAAGAGTGATCGAGTTTTTATTCGCCCTTCTGCTTCCGGAGGGAAATTAGGTGGTGTTGCCAGGAGTACCTATGAGGCAGTCGCGCTCTGTGAGGCCGCAGGATTCGACTTTATTTTTGTGGAGACCGTCGGAGTAGGGCAGAGCGAAACAGTTGTAAGTAAGTTGACTGATTGCTTTTTGTTTTTGGCTATGCCTGGAACTGGTGATGAGCTTCAGGGCATCAAAAAAGGCATTATGGAAATGGCTGATATTATTGCATTAAATAAGTGTGACGGTCCTCGTGCAGAGCAGTCGAATCATAGTGCCCTTGAGCTTCGAAATGCACTGCAGTTGGTTTCTCGACAGCAGAATAATTGGCAAACGCCCGTAGTTCAAATAAGTGCCTTAGCATCAAAAGGGATGGAAGCAGTCTGGACGGAATTGGACAAGTATTACCGTCATAGCATGCTCAATGGTTGGTTTGAAAACAACAGGCAAAAGCAAAGAGCGTATTGGTTTAAAGAGAATGTTGGCGCACTTCTTTTTACTAGTCTAACCAAAAATCAAGACTGGAAGAAGCAACAAGAGGAATTACTTGAAAAAGTAGCTCAAGGGATCCTAAGTCCTTTTGAAGCCAGTCGAATGCTAGTGGAAAAGTTGTTGGCTTAGAACGAGCGAGCAGCTTCGTGCTTGATCAATAGAATCGCCGCCTTGGTAGGGAAAATTTCACCTGCCATTTCAGCATTGATTAATTCCTTGGCTAAATCTGAAGCAGTAGCTTCTGCTCCAAGCGTACCGGCAACTTTGTTGATAATACTAATGACCTGGCTTTTGGCACTTACAACGTGGTTCCATGCATCATCGCTTACATAGACCTGCTGGGTAATGTTGTAATCGAACTCTTGACGAACGGCTTCAACAAGGGCTTTGCGGTATTGACCGATGGACATGTTGCCTGGTTTGATACGAATGACTAGGTGGTTGGGCGTAATTCTTTCTAGTAACATGATGATGCGCTCGAAAGCTTGCATTCGCATAGGAAGCGATTTCTTCTGTAAATCCTTACGCAAGTAGAATGCGCGACGCTTTTCCTCATTGTCTACGAAATTGGACAATAGTAGGTAGGTGAGCAACAACATTAATGCTGCTGGAAAAGTGTACTTCAGAATTTCAATAAATGCTTCCATGAAAGTATGTTAAGGGTGACAAATATCGTTATTTTTGCCGTCCCACAATAGGAATTTAGAAATGAAAGCACTCTCGCAACGCGCCCAGGAAATGGGCCTTCCAATGACGATTGAAATGGCTAAGAAAGCCAGAGAATTGAGCGCCACGGGTAAAAACGTGATCAGCTTATCTCTAGGCGAGCCGGATTTTGACACTCCTGAATTCATTAAAGAAGCTGCCAATGAGGCGATGGAGCAGAATTACACACATTACATGCCAGTTCCTGGTTTTGCGGATTTGCGTGAATCTATTGCTGCTAAATTCAAAAGAGACAATAATCTTGAGTACTCTGCAGATCAAATTGTAGTCAGCACTGGTGCTAAGCAGAGTCTCTTAAATGTATTCCTTGCTTTAGTTAATCCTGGCGATGAGGTGATTATTCCAGCGCCATATTGGGTAAGCTACATGGATCAAGCTAAATACTGTGGTGGTGTAGTAAAGGTGCTTCCTACTTCAAAAGAGAGCGGGTTTAAGATTACTGCGGACCAATTAGAGGCTTCCATTACGGATAAATCAAAGGTGCTCATTTTCTCTTCCCCAAATAACCCGTGTGGTGCAATTTACAGCGGGGAAGAATTGGCTGAAATTGCTCAAGTGGTAGCCAAGTATCCGAACCTGCATGTCATTTCGGATGAGATTTACGAGCTGCTTAACTATGGTGAAGTAGAGCATGTGAGTATTGCAAGCTTCCCAGAAGTTTATAACCAGACAATTACTGTAAACGGTCTGTCAAAAGGCTTTGCAATGACTGGATGGCGTATCGGATATATTGGTGCTCCTGAGTGGATTGCTAAAGCATGTACTAAGTTCCAATCGAATTTTACCTCAGGTACTAATTCTGTTGCACAACGCGCTTGTAAAGCTGCAGTTGAGGCCGATCCATCTACCGTAAAATACATGGTAGATACTTTCGCAGGCCGTCGTGAAAAGATGGTCGGCTGGATTAATGAAATACCTGGTTTTGAGTTAGATACTCCTCCTGGAGCATTCTATGTGTTCCCAAGGGTAAGTGAATTATTAGGCAAGAAATTTGGGGGCAAAACGATCGAGACATCGCTAGATTTAAGCATGTATTTACTGGAAGAAGGTTTGGTGAGTACGGTACCTGGTGATGCCTTTGGGTTGCCTGGATATATTAGATTTTCTTACGCGGCCGCAGAGAGCGATCTGCAAGAGGCTGTGCGCCGAGTTAAAGAGGCAGTTTCTCGTTTAGAGGATTAAGAATCATCCAGATGAAAATTGAAGTTGCCAACGGGGAGATTATTGATAAGCACACCATCCTTGTCATTAAAAGTGAGCGTATCTCAGATGCCGAAAAACTCACTAATGTTCAGCGAGAGATGGATGCGCTGTCCGAAGGTGTGAAATTCGTATACAATTCAGTGGACGACCCTTCAACGGTTCATGACCTTGCAGAGAAACTCAAAAAAATCAACGAACAGCTTTGGGACGTTGAAGATGAGCTGCGTGTATTGGAATCGAAAGCAGATTTTGGTCAGGAGTTCATAAATAAGGCGCGAAGTGTTTACTTCCTCAATGACGAGAGAGCTGCTTTGAAGAAAGCGGTGAATGTTTTGACGGGCAGTACTATTGTTGAGGCGAAATCTTACATCGACTACACTGTTCGAGGGGCCGATTCACAAGAATAGTGTAACTTCGGTAATAGAAATCTTCTGTTTTGAGTTTCAAACAACGTTTCAATGCCTTCAGAGAGCAGGTCAACATACGCCTGTACGATAGTCGCGATTTTGTTCTCGGGGCCTTATCTAAACTCTCTTTTTTCGTTGCCCTGAGTACAATTGTATCTTTAATTATATTTCACGGCTACGAATTAACCGAAGCTCAAAATCACCTCATAGGGATCATAGTACGTGCTTCGATCGGGTATTACTTGATAAAGTTCATTGTCGAGATTATCTACAATTTTCACCCTTGGGAATTCATTAAATCCCGGAAATGGGAGGCCATCCTCATGGTCTTTTTAGTCTTAGATATCTTGACCATTAACTTACGTGGCGTAGAAATCCTTAGTGTTCTAGGAGATGCCATAGGGGTAAGTAGTCTGCAAAGCGGGTTTGTCCTCTTGCTCCAGTTCTACGTAATGATTATCGTTTTCTTGGAGTTTGGAAAAGTCGGGGAACGACTACCAGATTTCAACCTAAGTGCTCCTGCATTACTGATTATTAGTTTCATCATATTGATAGCCATAGGAACGGGTTTATTAATGCTTCCTGAGATGACAGCAGGCCCCGAAGCCTTGGATTTCGTTACTGCACTGTTTACCAGCATTAGTGCTAGCTGTGTTACTGGTTTAAGCCTTGTGGATATCTCTACAGTGCTCTCCTTCAAAGGGCAAATGGTTGTCATGATTTTGATGCAATTGGGTGGGTTGAATATCATCTCTTTCGCTGCGCTATTTGCTATTCTTCGCGGCGGTTTTGGGATGCGTCAGCAAAATTTCATGAGTGAGAATCTCGGGGAGAGTATGCAGCAAAGTGGTAAACTGGTTGGCGCAATTTTTAGACTGACTTTGACAATAGAGCTTTTGGGAGCTATAGCTTTAGGAATCATCTGGTTCCCGCATTTCGACTCTCTAGGGAACACCATGTTTCATAGTATCTTCCATAGCATTAGTGCATTTAATAATGCAGGATTCTCATTATTCACCGACTCCTTAGCTACTCCTGGGGCTGCCTTAATGCCAAGGGTACATTGGGTCATTGCTTTATTAATTGTCCTTGGAGGAATTGGTTTTGGAACATTATCAGATATCCTCGCTCAGCCATGGAGAAAACAAAGCTTGATAAAGAGCTGGCGTGGTATGCGATTAGGAACTAAAATAGGTCTATCAGTAGCTGGAATATTACTTGTGGTAGGAGGTTTCGTTTTTGCCTTTACGTTGAATTTTGAAGGTCATGTTGGAGCACACCTATCGAATAGCTTCTTCCAAAGTATTACTGCTAGAACAGCAGGATTCAACACCATTGACATCGGGGAAATGGCAATGCCTGCCATGCTGATGATGATCTTCTTAATGTTCATCGGTGGTGGTTCAGGATCGACAGCCGGAGGTATTAAGACGAGCACATTTGCCTTGGTCTTCTTGAGTGCTGCTGCAACTATTCGTGGCAAGAAGGATATTAACCTCTACAAGAACAAAATCCCATGGGAGTTGATGAACAGAGCTTTCGCAGTCTTCTTGTTCGCCATAGTATTCATCTTTCTGGGAATTTTCATACTGACTATTTTGGAGCCAGAGATGTCATTCCTTGATTTAGCCTTTGAGCAGGTGAGTGCCTTTTGTACTGTTGGGTTAAGTACTGGAATTACGGCCGAATTAAGTTTCGGTAGTAAGGTAGTCATTATGCTGAGCATGCTCGTAGGTAGAGTAGGGACGCTAACGTTAGCATTTGCTTTAAGTGGTACTCGTCCTGAAGCGAACACCTTTACCTACCCAAAGGGTAATATGCATGTGGGATAAAAAAACGCCCCTGTAAAAAGGAGCGCTCTGTTGTGAATTCTTAATTCTTGTCTTGGAAGTCGAGATCCTTAAGTCCTATAAACTTCAAGAGTTTCTTTCCGTTAATCTTTAAGGTCTCTTTAACTCCCGTAGCTAACTTTTTACCTGCTGCATCATCTGGTCTTGAGATGAACTTTGAATCTCTGTAGCTTACCCCGTCTTCAGGTTTTGTGTAGAAGTAAGTGTAGAAGCTCTTTCTACTTTCACCTTCAGGGATGTTGATTTTACGATAGCCGTGTGGGCTATTATCATCTGTATAGAAGATCACTGCGGTATTGAAAGTTGGTGGAACCTTCACCACACACTCTGTCATTTCCTTGTTCCATAGTTCGAGATCACCACCGTATTCTGGTTTCCAATCTCTGTTGAGGTAAACAAGGAGGTTAATACGTCTCCAGAGACCAAGCTTTGGGTTCATATTCACGTCAATATGAATATCGACATAAGAACCGTTTTTTCCTTGATGAACTCCCGATCCTAAAGCATCAGTGGTGGTGTGAAGACCTTCAATACCAGTAATTCGGGTCAATTGTTCGTACCATTCATTCGACGAAACTGCCTCTCTAATCTTCGCGAAAGACGGGTGCCAACGTTCGAAATGGTAATCTTCACTCTTGTCCTCATTCAAACTCTTTCGCTTCACGTTGAGATCTTGAATAGAAGGGAAATTTTCGAAGAGATCATTGGCTATTTCTTCCGTGAAGAAATTTTCCATGACGAGGTACTTGCACGGTTGTGCATTTGTATAACTGTCGCTTAACGCCGCAGCATTCTCAGCTTTTAAGTACGCGTCTCTAATGATTCCTTCTGCCATGAGTCTGTAGATTTGAATCCAAATATAAGTTTAGTCCTTCTTCTTGCGAGTGACATTCGTCAGTTTTCCGTAGACAATCCGAAATAGACCGGGAAGGACGCGCTTAAATGGAACAGAAAAGCGCTCATATTTTCCAATGACGATGTTCTTTGGTGGACTTACCTTTCTTGTTTTATTGAGAAATTTTTGTGCCAATTCTTCCGGCAACATTCCTTTCTCCTGTGCGACACTGTTCTTACCAATAGGCTTGCCGTCCGGTCCAAGACTGCTTAAGGTAACTGCTGTATTGATAAAGCCAGGACTTAAGATACCTGCATGGATGCCAGTTCCAGCCAATTCATATTGCAAGGATTCGAAATAACCCATGACAGCAAATTTGCTTGCCGCATATGCTGCGAGCTTTGGACTCCCGAAATAAGCAAGAATGCTTGCGACCGTCCAAATCTCACCTTGGTTTCTCTCAAGCATAGACGGTAGCACTGCTTTGGTCAACGCTGCGGCTGCCCAAAAATTGACTTCCATCACTTTGCGTTCTACTTCGAAGTCCATGTCCTGCACTAATCCTAGGTGACCTATGCCGCCATTATTAATGAGGATGTCGATATGGCCTTTAAAGGAGAGTGCTTCTTTGACCCAATTTGAAGCGCTGCTGTGTTCGCTAAGATCGAGTGGAAGAACCATACAATTCGACGGTTCTTTTACACTCGATTTAACTTCTTCAAGCAGTTCTACTCTTCTGGCAGAGATGATCACAAAGGCTCCTTCGTCAGAATAAGCTTTGGCTAAAGCACGGCCTATGCCACTGCTCGCTCCGGTTATCCAAACTACTTTGCCTTTGAATGATTTCATTATCTATTTCTCCTTGGTGCGCCCTTAAATTTAGAACTTCCTTTGGATTTTGACTTAGAAGATTTGCGCTTTCCACCGTCAAATCTGTCTTCGCCTATTCTCTTTCTTCTTGGACGGTCTTCGCGAGATTCTAAGCGATCTTTGAAATCGCGACCAAATCTATTCGATCCGCCATCTTCTCTTCTAGGACGGTCGTTAAAGTCGCGACGTTCTCTACGCTCGAAACCGCCTCTGTCGTCGCGACGTTCTCTGCGCTCAAAGCCGCCGCGATCCTCGCGTCGACCTCTATTTTCAAAGCCGCCGCGATCTTCTCTACGTCCTCTTTTTTCAAAGCTATTGCCACCATCTCTGCGTCCGCGACCACCGCGGTCTCTGCCGCCTCGATCATCACGACGTCCACCGCCGTAGCTGCTGCGTCCACCGCTACGCTGTGGCTTCGCGCCGCCCTCTTCAAAGTAGGCGTTGATTACATAAGATCCGGTTTTTGCTCCAGAAAGTCGTGCGGCAATTTCTGTTGCATGGCGCTCCTCAACATCGATACGAGTGAAGGTTTTGTCCATATCAATCTTACCGATACGCACTTTTGCTCCGTCCATAGCGTCATTAATAACGCCCATTAGTCTTGATGGATTCACGTTTTGACGGTAGCCAAGGTCAACAACAATAGTTTTGAAGCCCTCTTCACTTCCTGTGCGTGAATCTCTACGTCCGTGCTCTTTCGCTTTCTTGGCGGTCTCGTTGATATTTCTAGCCCCGCGGTAACGGCTGAGGATAGTGCTTACCTCATGACCCAAGAAGCGCTCAATGAGATCAGCCTTACTTAAGTGTGCCAATTTATCCATGGCTTCTTCCACTAATTGTGGATCGAGCTCATATACGTGGTCCATCTTTTCAAGATCGCCAATAGCCTGACGCATCTTTACTTGGCAAATATCTTCACCAGAAGGAACTAGTTTAGTTTCAAAGGTCTTACCAATAACACGCTCCAGAGTTTTCACTTTGCGCATGTTACGACCGTGAGTGATGACAAGCGAGATACCGCTTGCTCCTGCACGTCCTGTACGTCCTGAACGGTGAACGTATACTTCTGGATCGTCAGGAATATTTACGTTGATGACGTGGGTAAGGTCATTTACATCAATACCACGTGCGGCTACATCGGTAGCAACCATAACGTTGAGCGATTTATTTCTAAAGCGCTTCATTACATCATCACGCTGTGCCTGACTTAGGTCACCGTGGATAGCTTCCGCACGGTATCCGTCATTTACAAGTTGCTCTGCGATGCTTTGCGTTTCTCTACGCGTACGACAGAAGACAATCCCGTACATCTCAGGATTGAAATCGAGGATGCGGCGCATGGCCTCATAGGTGTTTTTAGAGCTAACTACATAAAGTTCATGCTCTACATTCGACGCACTAATATTGCGCTTGCCTGCAGAGATTTCTTTAGGCTCCTTGAGGTATTTCTTCGTCAAATGCTTCATTCCGTCCGGCATTGTAGCCGAGAAGCAAAGCGTTTGTTTGTACTCTGGTGTATTCGCTAAAATGGCGTCCAATTCATCTTGGAACCCCATGCTTAGCATTTCATCTGCTTCATCCAGCACCAGGAATTGGACATCCTCAATGCGAAGTTTGCGTCGCTCGATCAAATCAAGAGTACGTCCTGGTGTACCCACGACAATTTGCGGGCGGCCTTGGAGTTCTTTAATTTGTTTCGAGATAGGTGAGCCACCATACACGGCAGTCACTTTCACGTCCATGAATTTTGCATAGGACTCAATGTCTTTTGCAATCTGCAAACAAAGTTCACGCGTTGGCGCAAGAACGATAGCTTGAACGTGTTGTACATCTTCTTCAAGCTGGTGTAGGATAGGTAGCGAAAACGCTGCCGTTTTACCAGTTCCAGTTTGAGCGAATGCAATAAGGTCTGTTTGTTCTTCGAGCAAATGTTCTATGCTCATTTTTTGGATAGGAGTCGGTTCAACGAATCCTAATGCTTCTACACCGCGGATGATATCCGGGTGAAGACCGCTGTCTTTATACGTTTCCATAAGGTTGGCCAAATCGGCCTTTAAAATTGCCCAGTTCCGCTGGGTACGCCTACAAGAGTGTCAGCGCTTCCTTTCAATTTTACCCTACATGGAAGATAGACACCCCTAAAAATCAGGTGCAAAGCTACGTATAATAAAATTGGTGTTGCTTATTTAATGCCACGGGCACGAATAACCCATGCCTCACCGTCGTGATAGAGGCCTTCTTTGAGCGTGATTTTTTCCTCCCACACTTCCACTTCCTTAAACGAACTGAACATGCTTTTTACCTCGCTGGCGGTGAAGCACATGCTCTCGGTTTGTGGACCGCCGCTGCCCATTCCTATGTTCTGGGTTGAGAAAGCTTCAAAGATGAGGTTGCCTCCTGGTGCTAGGAAGCCATTCAACTTGTGATAAATATTATGGACATCGGTTGCTGGCAAGTGGAAATAACAAAAAGCCAATACATCGACTAGTACAGGGCATTGAAATTCACGAGCATCAGCCACGGTGAAATCTAATTCCAATCCATGATCTTCGGCTAATGCAACCGCCTTGTCACGCCCTTTCTCGCTTTGGTCAAAAGCGATGACATTCCAGCCATTTTTCAAGGCGTGTACGGCATTTCGTCCTTCGCCATCTCCGGGTAGTAGCAAGCCTGCCGTTGGAATTTTCGATAATTCACTCGCGAAGAACTCATTTGGTTCCTTGCCGTAAGCATAGATGCGTTTGCTGTATCTCGAGTCCCACATTGCAGAAGGGTTAGCCATAGTTGCGATCATTGATATGTGTTTGTTTCTTCAGCTCAAATATAGATGCTCAAACAAACGTCATAGATTCATTATCCGCTAAAGGTATCAATTGTCGGTAACAAGGGATATATTTGAAAATCGATTTAAGAGAAAAATAAGTCCAACATTTTTTAGCCTCATGGGTTGTAGGATAAATAGAAGGGCTTATATTTGCACCCCCGAAGAATAACGGGTTAATAGAAGTAGTTATGAAGCGTACATTTCAACCTAGCAATAGAAAACGTAGAAACAAGCACGGATTCCGTTCAAGAATGGAAAGCACTGATGGCCGTAAAGTATTGGCGTCTCGCCGTTCTAAGGGTCGTAAGCGTTTGACTGTTAGTGATAAAGGAAATTACAAAGGTTAAGATGTTCAAAACCTTTTGATAATATATAGGTGTTGCCATTCGCAACACCTTTTTTTTGGCCTCAAGGCGCCTAAATTTGCACAAATCTTAAGTTCATGCCGAAAGATACTTCCATCAAGCACGTCTTAATAATCGGATCAGGTCCAATTGTCATTGGCCAAGCATGTGAGTTCGATTATTCAGGTTCACAAGCCTCACGCTCTCTTCGCGAAGAAGGCATTATTGTCACCCTCATTAATTCTAACCCAGCAACCATCATGACAGATGAGGTAGTTGCGGATAATATTTACCTCAAACCGTTAACGGTTGAGAGTATTGAGGAGATTTTACAAACTCATCCAGATATTGATGTGGTTCTGCCAACGATGGGAGGTCAGACTGCATTGAATCTGTGTATCGAAGCTGATAAGCAGGGTATTTGGGAAGAAAACGGCGTAAAAATTATTGGTGTCGATATTGATGCCATTAACATTACCGAGGATAGAGACGAGTTCCGCAAATTGATGGAGGAGATTGATGTGCCTATGGCACCGTCTCGCATTGCGAAGAGCTTCTTACGAGGTAAAGAAACTGCCCAGGAGTTTGGCTTCCCACTTTGTGTGCGTGCCTCATTTACCCTTGGTGGTGCGGGTGCTACGTTTGTGCATACCGAAGATGAATTTGATACGGCCCTCAGCCGTGGACTAGAGATTAGTCCTATCCACGAAGTAATGATTGACAAGGCCCTGCTCGGATGGAAGGAGTATGAGCTGGAATTGCTTCGCGATAAAAACGACAACATTATCATCATCTGTTCTATTGAGAACATGGATCCAATGGGTATCCACACGGGTGATTCAATTACCGTTGCTCCTGCAATGACTTTGAGCGATACCACGTACCAAAAGATGCGTGATATGGCCATTAAGATGATGCGTAGCATTGGAACATTCGCAGGTGGTTGTAACGTGCAGTTCGCAGTGAGCCCTGATGAAAATGAGGATATCGTTGCCATTGAGATTAACCCTCGTGTGAGCCGCTCTTCAGCATTGGCATCTAAGGCGACCGGTTACCCTATCGCTAAGATCGCAGCCAAGATGGCCATCGGTTACACCTTGGATGAACTGATGAACCAGATCACCAAAACGACGACGGCATACTTTGAGCCTACCTTGGATTATGTGATCGTAAAGATCCCTCGTTGGAACTTTGAAAAATTCGAAGGCGCCGATACGCGACTAGGCATTCAGATGAAAGCCGTAGGGGAGGTTATGGGAATTGGCCGCAGCTTCCAGGAAGCCTTGCATAAAGCTGCGCAATCGCTCGAAATCAAGCGCAATGGCTTGGGTGCTGACGGTAAAGGACTGACCGATCAGGACACCATCTTGCACAAACTAGAGCACGCTTCTTCGGACCGTTTGTTCGTCATCTATGATGCGATCCAAATGGGAATTCCACTGCGTACCATCTTCGACATCACGAAGATTGACATGTGGTTCTTGAAGGAGATTGAAGATCTCGCGAAAGTGCAAGCGCGTATTGAAAAGCACAGCCTTGAGAGTCTGCCGAAAGAGTTGATCCAAGAGGCGAAGATGAAAGGTTTTGCCGATCGTCAGATTGCGCACATGATTCGTGCCCTCGAAAGTGAGGTACACCAAAAGAGAACAGATCTTGGTATTAAGCGTGTTTGGAAGCTTGTAGATACTTGTGCTGCAGAGTTCCCAGCACAGACGCCATATTACTATTCGACCTTCGAAATGCCTTACGTGACTGCGGATGGCGTGGAGATTATTGAAAATGAAAGTGAGGTAACCGACCGCGAGAAAATCATCGTTCTAGGTTCGGGACCTAACCGCATTGGTCAGGGTATTGAATTTGATTACAGCTGTGTGCACGGTGTTTTGAGTGCCCGTGAAGAAGGCTACGAAACCATCATGATCAACTGTAACCCAGAGACGGTAAGTACAGACTTTGATACTGCAGATAAGCTGTACTTCGAGCCGGTATTCTGGGAGCATATTTATGATATCATTCTTCACGAAAAGCCTCGCGGTGTGATCGTTCAGTTGGGCGGTCAGACGGCATTGAAATTGGCTGAGAAGATGAGTCGTTACGGCATCGAAATCATCGGTACCTCTTATGAAGCCTTGGATTTGGCAGAAGATAGGGGCCGATTCTCAACGCTGCTCCAAGAGATCAACATTCCGTATCCGAAATTTGATGTAGCTACGAACGCTGATGAAGCTTTGGATATTTCTGATGATCTAGGCTTCCCAATCCTTGTGCGTCCTTCGTACGTATTGGGTGGTCAAGGGATGAAGATTGTGATCAACAAAGAAGAACTCGAGCGCCACGTGATCAACCTCTTCAAGGAGTTTGAAGGCAACCGTGTACTTCTTGACCACTATTTAGATGGGGCCATCGAAGCAGAGGCTGATGCCATTTGCGATGGTGAAGATGCCTACATTATTGGAATTATGGAGCACATTGAGCCGTGTGGAATTCACTCGGGCGATAGCTCAGCAGTATTGCCGCCGTTTAACCTCGGGCCGCTCGTTATGGAGCAAATCAAGGAGCATACGATCAATATTGCGAAGGCGCTAGATACCAAAGGGCTGATCAATATTCAGTTCGCTATCAAAGACGACGTTGTGTATATCATCGAGGCCAACCCGCGTGCTTCACGTACTGTACCGTTTATCTGTAAGGCATACGGTGAGCCGTACGTGAATTACGCGACGAAGGTGATGTTGGGTACGAAGAAGGTGAAAGACTTTGATTTCAATCCACAGATGGATGGCTTCGCTATCAAGATTCCTGTATTCTCATTTAGCAAGTTCCCTAATGTGAACAAGAAGCTTGGACCAGAGATGAAGTCTACAGGTGAGGAGATCCGATTCATCAAGGATTTGAAAGATCCAGTATTTAAGAAACTATACAGCGAGCGCAGCTTGTATTTGAGCCGCTAATTAAGCTGAAGAACTTTTGAAATCCCGGCGCCATCGGCGCCGGGATTCTTTTTTATATTGCTCTAGATTCATTCAAGAAATATGTTGTTCCGATTTATCCTTTATTCTGTTGTTGCCTGGTTTGTGTTCCGCTGGTTAGACGGATTCTTTGGCTCTGGTAAAGGAGGAAGCAGGAAAGGGAATACAGCTCGTCCTCGAGGAGAAAAGAAATCGCGTGTTAGAAAAGACGTGGGTGAATACATCGATTACGAGGAGGTGAAAAAAGATAAGTAGCCTTGAAACTAGGGATCATCACATATTATTGGCCTCCTGCGGGTGGACCCGGCGTTCAGCGTTGGTTGAAGCTCAGTAAATATCTCGCTCGCGAAGGCGTAGAGCTGTTCGTGGTTACTGTTGATGCCGATAAGGCCACCTACCCACTTCGCGATGAAGGCTTACAAGCCGATGTGGCCGATGGGATTACAGTCATTCGCACTGGGACCAATGAAAAGTTCGGTGCCTACAAGAAGGTGACCGGCAAGAAGCAGGTGCCTTTTAGTGGATTTAGTGGTGAGGATGCCAAGGTGAGTATGTTGCAGAAAATTGCTCGATTCGTACGAGGCAATTTCTTTGTTCCTGACGCCCGAAAAGGCTGGAACAATCATGCCTATCGGGCTGCGGAGCAAATTAAATTGAGACATGATGTGAGGCATTGGATTACAACTTCTCCACCACACAGTACCCAATTGGTCGGATTGAAGTTGAAACGGAATCATGGCATCCATTGGACCGCTGATTTCCGCGATCCTTGGACGGATATCTACTACTATCGAAAATTTTACCCTACCGCCCTTACTAGGGTCTACGAGCGCGGTCTAGAACGAAAGGTGTTCTCTACTTGCGATGCTTTGTTGAGCGTCAGTCCTGCATGGAGCACGCTCTACCAAAGTAAAGGCGCAGTGCCGACGACTAAGGTGCACACGGTGACCAACGGTTTTGATGCCGAAGATTTTGCTGACGAGCAAGCCCGTCGGCCCGAGGAATTCACCATCACCTATGCGGGTACCTTGGCGGCACAATATCCTGTGGCCGATTTTATAGCTGCACTGAATCAGCTCGACTTTCCTGTAGTTCTTAAAGTCATTGGTTCTTGGGACGGACTGAGCAAGGAGCGCCTAGAAAAGGCTGCAGAGCATGTTCTTTTAGAGTTTGTGGATTATGTACCAAAAAAGAAGCTGAATGCCATGATGATGGCCAGTCACTTGTCGCTGTTCTTGCTCCCGGAGGTTGAGAGTGCAAAAGGACATATTCCAGGGAAGCTCTTTGACTATCTAGGTGCCGGTAATCCTATTTTGGGATTGGGTCCAGTGGATGGGGATGCGGCAGGGATCATTCGCGATGCTCAGGCAGGGGAGGTCTTCAGCTATGGAAATACAGCGGGAATTGTTGATTTCTTGAAATCTCACAAGCAGCAAAGTCCAAGGTTGGACACAGCGCTTACGGCTCCTTATGAAAGAAGCGTTCAAGCCAAGGCCGTGCTAGAGGCTGTGTTTGGCAACTAGGAAAAAATAAAACTCCATAAAAAAGCCACCTGCGTAGCGGGTGGCTTTTTTGCTTTAAGGCTAAAATTTTACGCCTTCTTTTCCTGGTAAGTAGTCCAGCCGAAGTAGGCGAGGATCAATAGCAGAAGTGCTGATCCAGCCATATTGACCTTTTTGCCCGTGTAGTACGAAGCTGGTTTGAATTCGAATACAATTTCATGTTTTCCGGCCGGTACCTTCATTCCACGTAGGGTATAATTCACACGGATGTGTTCCACAGGCGTTCCGTCGAGGTAAGCTTGCCAATCGTTCCCTGAGCCTTCGTAGTAGATTTCTGAGAATACTACAAAGGCATCACCACCTTCAAAGCTGTATTCCATGTATTTCGGATCGTAGCTATTGAGCTTAACCTTGGCGGGAGCAAAAGTGGTCTTGTTGCCAAGGTAGTCGCTGAATCGTGCATCCACGACTGCTGTAGTCTTCGGATTAAATCCAGAGAGTGCGGCCATCTCCGCATCGGCGTTCGCGACAATATTCACACTATTTACCGACCAAGCATTCCCGCAAGCATTCGGATTACGCTGGGCTTGTGGTTGGCCGTTAGCACCCTGAGCGATGACGTATTTTGCATTGAGCATGCTGAAACAAGCCATATTTTGCTTGTTGAGTTGGTTGTCGATAAGGTCTTGGTACCGCTGTAGTTTTGCGCCATGATAACCGCCAATGCTTTTATGGTGGTAACTGGTGTAGCTATCATTAGTAAGACCGGCCATGCTGTTCCACACGCGGAAATGAGGGTCAGCGTCTTGAAGGATCGCTTGATTAGCGGCATTCGGTGCATATTGTTGCTCCCATTGACGCTTGGTCTGGAAGTCTTCTAATTCCAATTGGTCACGATCGAAAATAAATAGATCTCCTAAAGTGATGGCACCTAAAACTGCAATCATCGCCACTTGTCCGTACTTGCCAATGTGCCATATGTATAGTGCCGCTGCTGCGAGTAATCCAAAAAACAAGGAGCGCATTGCAGAGCTTGTGATTATGCCTTGACGGTCACTAATGAGCTGATCTATGGAGAACCCTTGTTGTGCAAAGCCAGCATCGCGTGCGCCTTCAAGATTCATTGCATACGGTGCAATGAGTCCAAAGAGGATAACGAAGCCTGCGAACAGGCCAGCTCCCTTGGTGAAAGCTTTCATGCGAGCTGCTTTATCTAGCCCGATCCAACTATTCAGTCCATAGATGCCATAGAAAGGCACGAGGAAGAAGAGAACCACCATGGCCATGGACGGTACGCGGAATTTGTTGTAGAGTGGCAGTAGGTCAAAAAGGAGTTTGTTGAAAGATTCAAAATTGGACCCCCAACTCATGAGAAGGAAGAAAATACCTGATGCAATGACCCAATTACGTATCGGTCCGCCCACGGTAAACAGGGCAAGACAGAAGAGGAAAAACACGCTTGCACCTACATAATAGGCGCCATTACCCATACTCTCGCCGGTCCATTTCATGAAGGCAGCGCCCATGTACTGATTGGCTTGTGCTTCTGCTTGATTGGCATTCATCCCTTGTTGACGGAAGGCGCGAACAAGCTGGTCGTAGGTCTCGGTTCCCATGTCGGAATAATCCACCATCATACCGCCACCAGCAGCATTCGGAATGACGAGAGCCACACTTTCGTAAATGCCGCTGGACCATGCCATCGCATAATCAAAGGAGAGACCGCCTTCGCCTTGGTTTTGATTTTTATTGGTCAATTCTGAAATCCCACCACGCATACTTTCTTTCGTGTAGACTTGGGTGCCCCACATATTTGCGAGGTTAGGACCAATGCTTAGAACTGCGGCTACTAGGAGCCACCCCGTAAGTTTAGCGAACTCTGGAAGTGCCTTTTCACGGGCATATTTAATGAGGTAAGTGATCCAGATGATGCCCATAAATAGGCCAGCGTAATAGGTAATCTGGAAGTGGTTTCTATGGATGCTCAGGCCAGCAAAAATGGCCATTAGGATCATGGCTTTCCAGTTCTTCTTTTCGAAAATGAGCAGCAGCGCCATGATCATCAGAGGGATGAAGGCTGCGGTATTTACTTTGGCATTGTGCCCGGCCGCATAGCCGATGATAAAGAAGCCCGAATAGCCGTAAGCAAAACCTCCAATGGTGCTGAGCCAATGATTCACGCCGAGACCTCTGAGGCCTATGAACCCACCGATCATCAGATAGAAAATGATGTAGGTGGAGGAGGTCTTTCCTCCTACTGTTCTTACAAATGACGTTATGTATTCAAAAATATTCCCGCCGTATTTTGTCGAAATCTGCGCAGTGGGCATCCCGCTGAACATGGAGTTTGTCCACAAAGGTTCTTCACCTGTCGCTTCGCGATAGTCGCGAATTTCTTTGCTCTTTGCATATCCTAGTTTGATATCGTCTTGGTCAAGAATATCACCGCTTAGGTAGGCAGGGCTTAAAAATGCTACGTTAAGACCTAAAAGAATTGCGATTGGAAGTATCCAAGTGCGCAAAAGTGGCATCCATTGCTTCATAGTTGGTTGTGCTCGTTATTTGGAGCTCCAAACTACCAAAAGTTGTGGAATAATAAGGTGTCTTAGCCTTGATAATCCCTCGATTAGGTGGTATTTTTCGGACCTAACAAGACACATTTTTATGGCCAGCAAAGTCAGCAAGGCAGAAATAGGTAGAATTTTAGAACAAGGGTGTGACGAGCGCGTTCACTTAATCGAAGGCACCAACCGCAACAAGTACCACCTCAATCCGGTAGAATACGAAACGTTGCTGCAGCGAGGTTCATGTACAGCGAACCTTTTAACACCTCGTTCTCATGGTGTTGCAAAGGCATTCTTGGGCAAGTACGATGAATTGAACTACGATAATTTGCTTGAAAAGCAGAGCAATCGCCTTCGCGATTTGGTAGGTAGCGAAAACAACGAGCCTTTTGATATCTATTTCGGTCCTTCAGGCTCAGATTTGGTCTACTACCCGTTGATGTTCCAGTTGATGCTGAACCCTAATAAGAAGCTCATCAATATCGTGAGCTGCCCTGAAGAGTTAGGTTCGGGCTCTGGTTATGCTTCTGAAACGCGCTTTTATGCGAACTATAACCAGTTTGGCGACAATATCGTCAAAGGAGATTTTGTAGATCCTGAGCACGTAAGTGAGGTACACTACCTTGATGCTCGTGACGCAGAGGGGAACATCCTTGATCGAAGTAAGGCCATCAAGGATATTATCGCAGAGAACAAAGACGCTGCCGTGGTGGGTTCTTTGGTGTTCGGTTCAAAATCTGGAATTAAGGACGACCTAGATATCATTGATCCTGACGACGGTACGATGTGGGTGGTCGATTTATGTCAATTCCGTGTAGACCCAAAACTCGTTCACGACCTTCTTGAGAAAGGTGTGATGATCATGCTTACGGGTTCTAAATTCTTCCAAGCGCCTCCATTCTGTGCCGCGATGCTTGTGCCGAGAAAATGGAGCGAACAACTCAAGCAAGTAGATGCTTCAATCATTGAACCGTATGGTAAGCTATTCTCGGCCTACGACGTGCCGTGGTTCATGCAAAACATGCGCGAGCATTTGCCAGCCAAGGAAAATAAGGCACTACGTCTGCGTTGGGAGATTGCATTGGATGAAATGGAGGCCTACAGCTATTGGTCAACTGCTCAAACAGATGATATTATTACGCGCTGGGCAACCGGTGTAATGGCGAGATTGGAAGATTCCGAGCATTTTAAATTGATGCCTGATCAGCTCAAGACCAACATGTCCATCATCAGTTTCCAAGTATGGGTAGGCGGTCGAGCCCTTAATAATTCAGAGCTCAAAGACTTGTTTAAAGCCATTGCGACTTCTACCCATGAAGGATTCAAAGACGGTATCAATAAGGTCTTCTTCGGTCAACCTGTTCAATATGGAGACAAGAGTTTCATTCGACTAGCAATTGGTGCATATTCAGTACGTGCTTTCTTAGAGGAAGATGCTATCGACCTGCACAACGACTATCGCGTAATCGAAATTATCGAGGAATACGCTCAAAAGATGTTTGGTTGATCTCGAATTCAGATATATCGAAAGTAATCGTCGGACTCAAGGGGCAGATTAACGAGCAAGACACAAGTCTTATCGTGGCTCATTTGCCTTTACTTAAAGAGCGATTACAGCATTTGACGCAGAGCTTTCCGAGCGAAACTTCGCATGCCATTGCGATAAAAACGAATCCTCATCCACAGATGTTAAAGCATCTCGTTGGCTTAGGGTATGGTTTAGAAGCGGCGTCAATTGAAGAGGTTAATATGGCCATAGCCGCCGGTTGTGCGCCTTCTAAAATTGTTTTCGATTCCCCCGTTAAGACTCGCAGCGAGATAGATTGCGTCGCAGGTCTGACCGATATGCTCGTCAATGTGAATTCGGTAGGGGAGTTGAGTCGATTCCCTTCGGACGCAGCCTGCACCATAGGTATACGAGTGAATCCACAAGTACATACCGGTGCACCAGAGATGTTCGATGTGAGTCGCAATGAAAGCAAATTTGGCGTTGCCATTTCCAGCAAGCAAGAGATCGTTGATGCTGCTCTGGCACATCCTGTAAATGCTTTGCACATGCACAGTGGTTCTCAAATGAAGGATCTTCAGGTACAGCGTGGAGCGTTGGAGGCTTTGAAAGCCTTAGCAGATGAAATTAATACGGCTTCGCCGGGTAAAATTCACACTTTAGATATCGGTGGTGGCCTTCCATCTGAACCCCTCTCTGATGCTACGCGAATGGCCGAATACGGCGCTATCGTGGCTGAGGTTTTTAATGGGTCGAATTATCAATTGGTCACTGAATTTGGTCAATGGGTGCATGCTGAAGCAGGCTTTGCCCTTTCTCGTATCGAATATGTTTTGGACGAGAGTCGCATCTTCATTCACCTGGGCGCAGACTTTTTCATGCGCGATGCCTACACCAAGGCGCGTCCTTTTGCGTTAGAAGTTTGGGAAGAAGAAGGACATCCTGTTGAAGGAGAAAAAGGAGCCTTTGACATCGCAGGCCCTCTTTGCTTTGCGGGCGATTACCTGGCACACGGTGCCACACTTCCAGCTACGACTGCCGAAGGGAATTGGTTGAGTATTAATGGTACGGGTGCCAATACCTACGCACTTTGGTCCCGTCATTGCTCGAGAACTGTGCCTAAATGCATCGCTTTTGACGGTGTAAATACCTCTATTTGGAGCGAACGCACAACAATCAATTATTAATCTTATTTTTGGAACACAAGTCGCGATAAATGAAGAAAATTTTTTCACTCTTAATGGTCGTTTTTTCGGCTGCCGCTTATGGGCAGGTAATGACCATTAGTGTTGATGACGATAGCTGGGAAGTTTGTCCTACGGATGTGGTAGATGTTAATGTAACACGGACTACACCGTTTAACAATTCGATCTCACTTAACGGTACTTCAACCTATTTCGAAATTCCAGCATCAGCCAATACTACTTTTGGTACAACCTCTTTCTCTGTAGAGTTTTGGGTAAACCTGAATGCGGTAACTCAATTGACTTATTTGGCCTTTAATCGTAATGCCACTAATGTTGGTTGGGCCATTTATGTGGACCAAAATGGCTATGTCGGTTTTGGAGTACGAGACGCCAATGGTTCCTTTGATAATGTTACCGGGAATATCTCATCCATTAATGATGGATCTTGGCATCATGTGGCAATGACTTGGGACCGCGGTACTACCACAGCAACGATTTACATTGACGGAGGATTTGAGACTTCGAAAAATATTTCTCTCGGGGACATTACCTCAAATGCGCCCACTTATTTGGGCTATGGTTTAAGTTTCTTTACCGGAGCGCCTGTTTACACTAATGGAGATTTTGATGAGTTTAGAGTTTGGTCGGAAGCGCGTTCTTCAGGGGATATTCAGACGTACATGTCAACACATTTGAACCCAAGTTCTTTTTCAGCACTTGCTCAGAACTTCGATTTTAATGAGGTAACGGCAGTGGATGGATGGGAAGATTGTGTTGGGGGCTTAACTGTGTCCGACGGAACAAATGCTCCTAGTATAAACGCTGCGGGCGGTCCTACGATGACCTTCAACTTTGCCTACACTTGGAATACGCTTGTCACTGGTCTTAGCCAGAGTGGTCCTAATTTCCAGGAAACTTTTGATGCTAATGATACCATTCTCGTAAGCACTGGATATTGCAAGTACGAGACTTTTGATACGGTATATGTCACTGCCCTAGATTGTGATACTCTTACTGATCCACGTGATGTGGCTGCAGTTTTTGCGCCAACGGCTTTCACGCCGAATGGTGATGAGAAAAACGACTACTACATCGTTAAGGCCAATGCCATTTCTTACTTTGAAATGCAGGTGTACAACCGTATGGGAAATATCCTTTTCTATAGTAAAGACATTAACACAGGTTGGGACGGTACCTTCGAAGACAAGACCTGTTACGAAGGCGTCTATGTTGCCAAAATCATCTACCGCGATCTTGAGGGCTTAGAGTACGTGAAGTACCAGCAGTTCTCGCTCATGCGATAGTCGAAAAATATTGGAACTAAAAACCCCCGCGGGCGCAGCCCGCGGGGGTTTTTTTATGCATAAAAATTTGGGCTAATTTCTCGTCCAAACGGTGCTTCTTCCCAGCCAAGTGATTCCTAAGACATAGCCCTTGAAGTACAGGGTGCCGTCCTCTTGCATCAGGCAATAGCACTCGTAGGTTTTTCCGTTATTCGGGTCATAGATGGTGCCCTCTTGCCATTCTTTATCCTCGGCATTCCACTTGAGGTCCTTTAAAATAACGAGGTTCATCAAGGGGCGTTTTTCCAGCTTGGGATCTTCATTAAATTCATCGACGCGAGGGGTAGAGCCGTCGGAATTGGCAGGATCTTCAAGCCAAACTATGCGGCCGAAGTACATCCCGTTTTCCTTGTAGATTTCAATTTTAGACGATTTGATGTCGTTATACCAAAGTCCCAAGATTTCATTTTGTGCAAAGGATTGGAGCCCAAAAAATAGGCTCAGAAGAAGAAGCCACTTTTTCATACTAGGAGTTCTTTAATTCTCGATCGTGCTTGGCGCCGCTGACACTAGCGTTGAGTTCAAAGCCAATGATGAGACCAAAGGCATTGACATAGATCCATAGAAGCATGATCAACAGCGTTCCGATGGAGCCGTAGAATTTATTGTAGGTCGAGAAATTCTCGACGTAGTACCCGAAACCGTTCGACGAGAGGATGATTAAGACTGTAGCGAGAATGGAGCCAGGACTAATGAATCGCCAGTCGGTGCCACGCACTGGACCGTAGTTGTAGACTAGGGAGATGCCCACCAAAATGGTGGTTAATAGCACAAGTAATCGGACCCAATAGATGATGGTAGCACTGTATTCCAAAATGTAGCCTTGGTCGGCAAGCCAACCGGTGAAGCCTTGAGAGAAGATTAAGGCAACAAGTGCCACAAGGATTAAAACCGTAAGTGCAATAGTGAGTAGAAAGGCACTGAGGTACTGCAACCAGAAATTTTTGACGTCGCTGATGTTGTAGCTGATGCCCAAATTGGACACCAGAGAAAGGGTGCCATTCGTTGCAAAAAGCATTGCGGCAATGAACGTCACAGACAGAAGCCCACCGCGTTTGATGGTCAAAATATCCTCTATGGCATCAAAGGCCATATCGTGTGTCGAAGGGGGCAGAACATCCCCCAACACTGCGAATAATTCCGTCTGGAAGGTGTCGATAGGTAGGTAGGCGATCAAGGTGAAAATAAAGATGATGCCAGGGAAGAGCGCCAAGAAGAAGCTAAAGCTCACTGAGCCTGCCCGCGTTGAAATGGCTCCTTCGTAAATGCCCTGAAAAAAGAAGTAGAGTACGTCCCAAAGCGATAAACCGTCAAAAAATGGAGGTTTGACACGGCTTAGCGTGTTGCGTAGGGCTCCATAAATTGGCTTAAATACTGGACTCATTATTCTTCGATTGCCTTTAAAGACATGTCTAAGCTAGCAATTTGATGGGTAAGTGCACCAATGCTGATAAAATCTACTCCACATTCAGCATAGCTCACGAGCGTTTCCTTGGTGATGCCACCGCTACTTTCAGTTTCCGACCTCTCGCCAATTAGTGCGACTGCCTCTTTAGTTTGCTCCGGCGTAAAATTATCGAGCATGATGCGATCGGCGCCAGCCTCCAGGGCTTCGCGTACCTCGTTTAAATCTCTAGTTTCTACCTCAATTTTCAGGTCCTTGCCCTTAGACTTTAGGTACCTGCGCACGCGATCTACTGCTGGAACAATACCTCCCGCGAAATCAATGTGGTTGTCTTTGAGCATGATCATATCGTACAATCCCATCCGGTGATTGCCTCCACCGCCTAGCTGCACGGCCCACTTTTCCAAGATGCGCAATCCCGGTGTGGTTTTGCGCGTATCTAAAACTGTACATTTAGTGTGTGCGACCATGGCTGCATAGTGTGATGCACTGGTTGCAATTCCTGAAAGGCGCTGCATGTAATTCAACACCAAGCGCTCAGATTGCAATAATTTGATGGCATTGCCTTCCACTTCCAAAACAACATCTCCGGGCGCAATGGTACTGCCGTCTTCAATAAATACGGTGATTTCGGCTGTAGGGTCAATATATTTGAAAAGGTGCTGGGCAAGAGCGACTCCTGCAATAATTCCCTTTTCTTTGATGAGCAAACGAGCCTTTCCACGCTTTTCTTGGTCGAGGCAACTCAACGCACTATGATCTCCGTCGCCAATGTCCTCTGCTATGGCTAGGTCAAAGGAGGGTTGGAGTGCGCTAAAATCTGGGGTCCAATTTCTTGAAGTCATAAATTGCTCAACTCTTTGGTAGGTGTGACTGCAAGTTAGCATCTTTGCCCGTGCTATGAAGATTGTATTTCTCGTTATTGGTAAAACTTCTGAACGCTGGATAGAGGACGGTATGAACGTCTTTTTGAAGCGATTAAAACATTACCAAAAAACCGAATTCCACGCATTACCCGATGTGAAAGGTGGCGGCAAAATGAGCTCTGAAGCGCTTAAAGAAGCAGAGGCCGCAGTTTATGAGAAATTTTTAGAACCAACGGATACGGTGGTTCTTCTCGACGAAAATGGCAAAGAATACCACAGCAGGGGATTTGCCAATCAGATTCAAAAGTGGCGCAATGCTGGTCCCAAGCGATTGGTCTTTATTGTCGGAGGCGCCTTTGGCTTTGCGCCGTCCATGTACGAACGTGCAAATGCAAAGCTTTCCATGAGCAAAATGACCACCTCGCACCAGCTTATTCGCGTTATTTTCTTAGAGCAACTTTACCGCGCAATGACGATATTGCGAGGAGAACCTTACCACAACGATTAACCAGATTATGGCGGCCAATTCCTTTGACGGCATCTTACGAGATTTGAAAGCGGGCAACTATGCACCCGTTTACTTTTTTGCAGGAGAGGAGCCTTTCTATGCCCAACAGTTGTTGGATTACATTGAGCACAACGCCCTTGATGAGGCCGAGCGTAGTTTCAATCAAACCGTGCTCTACGGCAAGGACACCAACATGCTCCAAATCCTAGAGGAGGCCAAGCGCTTCCCAATGATGAGTGATAAAATGGTGGTCTTGGTGAAGGAGGCGCAGCACCTCAAGGCTGCGGACTGGGAATTACTCTCCGGCTACCTAGAGCAGCCGCAGCCTTCAACCATCTTGGCTTTCGGTCATATGCACAAGAAGCTCGACAAGCGCTCCAAAGCAGGGAAGGCCATCAAGGCGAAAACGGTCTTTTTGGAAAGCGATCCACTACGCGATTACCAAGTCATCCCTTGGTTAGAAGGTCAGTTGAGTGCAAAAGGATTTCACGCGGGTACCGCAGTGGTCGCTGCTATGGCCGAGCAGGTCGGTGCCGATCTGAGCCGATTATTCAAGGAAGTAGACAAGCTTGATGTCGCGATGGGTGAGAACAGACAATTGACCCCTGAGGACATTGAACGTCACATAGGCATCTCAAAGGATTACAATAACTTTGAATTGGTGGCGGCTATAGCTCATAGAGAAATGGCAAAGGCGTTTAAAATTGTCCATTATTTCTCCAAAAACCCGAAGGAACACCCGGTGCAAATGATTACGGGGATCTTGTTCAACTTCGTAAACAACCTCATTCAATACCACAGCATGAAGGGCAAGCCGGAGAAACAGATTGCTTCGGCGCTCAAAGTACACCCTTATTTTCTCAAGCAATTCTCAGCCGCAGCACGCCATTACAGCCCTGCTCACGCGCACAACATGTTGGCTGAATTACTAGAATTTGACCGCAAGTGCAAAGGGGTCATCCCATCTAGTTCGAATGAGTATGAGCACCTGCGCGAATGGCTTATCAAATGTGCGCTCTAGTCCGTACATTTGCTTGACCTACTTTTGCAGATGAGAAAACTATTCCCACTCCTATTTTTTGCCCTTTTCACCCTTCAAGCATCTGCCCAGGGTAATATTCTTCGAGGTTTCGTTTATGAAAAAGACGGCGGTGCTCCCGTACCTTATGCAAACGTTGTTATTGAAGAGGACAAACTAGGAGCGACCACAGATTTTAACGGTTATTTCCAGATTTCAGATGTTCCTATTGGTGCAAAAACGGTCTCAGTAAGCTTTCTTGGCTACGAGACAGCCACGGTAGAGACACGCGTTTTTAAGAACAAGCCTGCCTCAGTGAAAGTCTATTTGGAGGAGAGCACTCAGATGCTCAACACTGTAGATATTAACGTTGCCCGGTTACAGCGCAAGACCAAGGTGAACACTGCAGTAGTGAGTCTTAATCCAAAGAATATTGAAACATTCTCGGCAGGTGGAGACCCGGATTTGATGAAGGCATTAGCTGTGCTACCTGGGGTGGTGACTACTGGTGATCAAGGTGGCCAATTATACATTCGCGGTGGTGCACCTATCCAAAACTTAGTGCTGCTAGATGGGATGATTATTTATAATCCATTCCACAGCATTGGATTCTTTTCAGTTTTCGATACCGACGTCTTGCAAGATGCGAAAGTTTACACGGCGGGCTTTGGCGCTCAGTACGGTTCGCGCAACTCCTCGGTAATGGATATTAGTACCAGAGACGGTAACCGTTCAGAGTTCAAGGCAAAAGGGTATGCTTCAACTTACATGAGTAAGCTACTCGTGGAGGCTCCTATAGGAAAGCGCGACGAGAACGGTTTGGCGAATAACAGCTTATTTGTCAGCGGTAAGACCTCTTACCTGCGTCAGGCAGCACCCATTTTTTATCCATATGTGGAGACTCGATTCGGCGGACTACCCTTCACCTTCAATGATATCTACGGGAAATTTACAACGCAGAATTCGTCCGGTTCGAAGCTTAGTGCCAAGGCTTTCAACTTTACAGACGCAGTGATGCTTGATAGTGCCCAAGGCATTCAGTGGAACAGCTCTGGATATGGAGTGAATTTCCTCGTAGTACCGCCAGCTTCAGCAACGCTGATTGAAGGTGATTTTGCACAGAGTTCTTACTTCATTCAAAGCACAGAAAACCCAGATCAACCGCGCAGTTCACGCATCAACGGATTCAATGGTGGATTGGATTTTACCTATTTCTTAGGCAAAGCCGATGAGATAAAATATGGAATAGACCTCATAGGCTACAACACACGTTTCGACTTCACAAACTCGCTGGGCTTGCAACTCAATCAAGAAGAGAATACCACGGAGCTTGGTGGCTATTTCAACTATCGAAAGGTTACACCGCTCTTAGTACTTGAGCCAGGTTTGCGACTGCACTACTACGGTTCTCTTTCAGAGCTAAGCATTGAGCCGCGCCTAGGTTTGAAGTACAACATCACCGAAGATTTTCGCTTCAAGGCCTCAGGTGGTCGATATAGCCAAAACCTCGTTGCAGCAAACTCTGACCGCGATGTAGTCAACCTGTTCTACGGTTTCTTGAGTGGTGCAACAGATCTGCCATCATCGTTTAGAGATCGTCCTATCACTTCCAAGCTTCAAAAAGCTGCCCACGGTGTGGCAGGTTTTGAATACGATCTAGGCAAGCATTGGGACATAAATCTTGAATCCTACATCAAGGATTTCTCGCAGATTACCAACATCAACAGAAACAAACTCTACGACGATATTCCAGTATACAGCGATCGCCCGGAAATATTGCGCAAAGATTTTATCGTAGAGCGCGGTCTAGCTTACGGATACGATGCAGTAGTTAAGTACGAACAAGGCAGGTACTATTTATGGGCCGTTTATGCTTGGAGTAAAGTCACACGTGATGACGGCATTCAGGTGTATCATCCAAATTTTGACCGTCGCCACAACATTAACCTTGTGGGTAATGCGAAATTGGGCAAGGAGGAAAAGTGGTTCTTATCCGTTCGTTGGAACTTAGGAACCGGTTTCCCATTTACGCCTACCCAAGGCTATTATCCAGGGATTGATTTCTTGGACCCAATTGGAAATCCAGATATTGATTTTGATTACACCACAGCAAACGGCGACCCGAGTGTGCTCTATGGCGCCTTGAACAGCAAACGCCTTCCAACGTACCATAGATTAGATGCGTCGTTAAAGTATTCTACTAACCTGAAGGCAGGCGCTTTGGAGGTGACTTTTGGTGCAACGAACATCTACAATAGAGCGAATATTTTCTACTACGATCGCACCGCTGCTGAGCGTGTGAATCAATTGCCAATAATGCCTACGATTAGCGCAAGTTTTGCCTTTTAAATGGCGTAGAAAAGAGGTACTTTTGCCCTGTTTTGTTTGAGAAATATGGCGAGTACTAAATACATCTTCGTTACCGGTGGGGTAACTTCATCACTTGGAAAGGGAATTATTTCGGCTTCATTGGCGAAATTACTTCAAGCGCGCGGCTACCGTGTGACCATACAAAAACTGGATCCGTATATCAACGTAGATCCAGGGACTTTGAATCCTTACGAGCACGGTGAGTGTTACGTTACTGAAGATGGAGCCGAGACCGATTTGGACCTTGGTCACTACGAGCGATTCTTGAATAGACCGACCTCACAAGGGAACAACGTGACTACCGGTCGTATTTACCAAAGTGTAATCGATAAAGAGCGTCGTGGTGATTTCCTAGGGAAGACCGTACAGGTCATTCCTCACATTACGGATGAAATCAAGAATCGCGTGAAGATTTTGGGCGAAACGGGTGATTACGATATCGTGATCACTGAGATTGGTGGTACCGTAGGTGATATTGAAGCACTACCATATATCGAAAGTGTACGTCAGTTGAAGTGGGAATTGGAGAAAGATTGTATGGTTATTCACCTTACCCTTCTTCCTTACCTACGTGTTACAGGAGAATTGAAAACCAAACCAACCCAGCACAGTGTGAAGACCATGTTGGAGAGTGGGGTTCAGCCTGATGTTTTAGTATGTCGTTCTGAGCACCCGGTTGATGAAGATATCCGTCGCAAATTGGCGCTGTTTACAAACGTTCGTCCTAAGAATGTGATTGAGTCTCGCGATGCTTCGACCATTTACGAGGTGCCAATTATGATGTACAAGGAGAAGCTGGATGAAGTAGTTTTAGATCACTTCGGCCTGCCAACAGAGGAGCAACCGAACCTCGACCGTTGGAAGGATTTCCTTTCTCGCCTTCAGTATCCAAAGCGCACTGTTGAGATTGGTTTGATTGGTAAGTATGTTGAGCTTAAGGATAGTTACAAATCCATTTCTGAGGCCTTCATTCATGCAGGTGCTGCCAATGAGGTTGAGGTAAAAGTTCGTTGGATTCACTCGGAGCATTTGACGCCAAAGAATGCGGCGGAGCTATGTAAAGGTTTGGATGGTGTGCTTGTTGCACCTGGTTTCGGTGAGCGCGGATTCGAAGGAAAGGTAGCTACTGTACAATATGCTCGTGAGAACAAGATTCCTTACTTCGGTATTTGCTATGGTATGCAAGCTGCGGTTATTGAATATGCTCGAAACGTATTGGGATGGAGCGATGCAAATACAACCGAAGTCAATGCTAAGAGTGAAAAGCCAGTCATTGCATTGATGGACGAGCAGATGCACATCACAGATATGGGCGGAACGATGCGTCTAGGGGCACAAGAGTGTACCTTGGAAGAAGGAACAAAAGCCTTTGAGGCGTACGGCGAGGCGAACATTACCGAGCGTCACCGTCACCGCTATGAATTTAACAATGAATATAAAGAGGAATTGGTTGCAGCTGGCCTAAAAGCTTCAGGAGTTAATCCAAATAGTGGATTAGTTGAAGTTGTTGAGGTTGAAGATCATCCGTTCTTCGTTGGGGTACAATACCACCCCGAATACAAAAGTACTGTACTCAATCCGCACCCGCTTTTCGTTTCATTCGTGAAGGCAGCGGACGAATACCGCCAAAACAAATAAGATGGAGGAGAATAAAGGAATAGATAAAAATCAGATTGCGGGCTTTTTGCTCATTGGGGCAATCATACTTGGCTTCGGATGGTGGAATACTAAGAATGCACCGGAGGTAGAGTCTGAGGCTGCTACCGAAGTAGTTGAAGAGGTAGCAACTACGGACGCGTTGAGTGCTGATGCTAAACCTGCTTTAGAAGTAGAGGCGGTGGCCGATTCGAACGCATTCGTCGCGCAAGAGGTAACCATTAGCAATGCTGAGCTGAGCTTGACATTTTCTTCTGCAGGTGCGTCGCTTACAAGTGCGGCATTAGCAGATTACCACACGTATGACGATACAGCAAAAGCTTTAGATCTAATCAAAGGCAACAACCATGTTTTTGACCTTCGTCTTCCTGGTGGTGAGGCCTTGAGCAGCAAAGAGTTTGCTGTGGTATCTAGCTCAGATCGCGGCATCGTCTTTTCAGATGGAGAAACTAAAGTGAGTATCGAACTCGCTGAGGTAGGCTACGATTACTCGTTCATCGTAAACGGTACTGCAGCAGCTAGCGGTAAGCCAGAGATTTACTGGGAGCGCAGTGCACTACGCACTGAAAAGGGTATTAGCACGGAGCGTCAATACTCTAGCTTCGTATACCAACTTACGGAAGACGGCGATGTGGAGCATTTGGCTGGACGTGGTTCTGACGACAGTGAAACTACGGACCCAATCAATTGGTTGGCACAAAAACAGCGTTTCTTCTCATTGATTGTTCACCCAGAGCAAGGCTTTGCCTCTGCAGATATTGCTACAGTAAACGGTGGTGACGACAATGAAGACCTCATTAAAGATTACAATGCAACTGCTACACTAAATCAAACCGTGAGCGGTGCGTACACCTTACCATTTGAAATGTATGCAGGTCCTAATCAGTACCAGCTTCTAAAGACCTACGGTCAAGGCTACGAAAAGGCCATCAACTTTGGCTGGGGCATCTTCGGTGCCATCGGTCGCGGAGTTGTAGTGCCTATTTTCAACTGGCTTGAAGGCTACGGATTGGGTTATGGTTTGATCATCTTTATCATGGTGTTGATCATCAAATTGACCCTCAGTCCTTTGACATTTGCCTCTTACCGTTCTATGGCTAAGATGCGTGTGTTAAAGCCTGAGATTGATAAGATCAATGAGAAGTACAGCTCTGAGAAAGAAAACGTACAGAAGCAACAGGCCATTATGAATCTCTACCGTGAAGCTGGTGCGAGCCCGTTAGGTGGTTGTGTTCCAGTAATCGTTCAGATGCCAATTCTTTTCGCCATGTTCCGCTTCTTCCCAGCTTCGATTGAGCTAAGAGGGGAGAGCTTCCTTTGGGCAAAAGATCTGAGTACCTACGATAGCATTATTTCATGGTCTACCGAGATACCACTTATCTCTACCTTCTTTGGTAACCACCTTTCGTTGTTCACGTTATTGATGACAGCATCTACCATCCTATACACTTGGATGAATCAGCAGATGACTCCTCAAACGGGTTCTAATGAGCAGATGAAGCAGATGCGCGTGATCATGTATTTGATGCCGCTCATGTTCATGTTTGTATTGAACAGCTTCCCTTCAGGTTTGACGTATTACTACTTCTTGTCGAACATCATTACCTTCTCTATGCAGTGGGGTATTCGTAAGACAGTAAATGACGATGCCATCCTAGCTAAGATTGAAGCTAAGCGTGCACAACCGAAAAAGGAAAGCAAGTTCCAGCAGCGTTTAGCTGAAATGCAACGTCAACAGAACAAGAACAGATCTCAGCGCAGAAACGGATAATCGTTTCGAAAAGCGTTTAAAATAAAAGAGCCCCGCAGTTTACTGCGGGGCTCTTTGTTTAACACATTTCAACGGTTCGTTTCTCGAAATCTATTATGATCGGTCCTCCGGTACAGCCGCCAATCTCATCAAGATCTACATCGCTTTTGTCGTTACTGATTATCCACACACCGCTTTTGTGTTTGCGTAGAGTGCCTTCCTCCCAAACATCACCGGGTTCAGCACCCGTCCATACTGTATTTGAGTTTTCAGAAATAAGCAAAGCTATATGACCGTCTTCAAGGACTATGATAATTTCATCCTCTAAAGATTTATCTCCCCATTCTGCGAAAACTATTTCATAAGTGTAGGTGCCGTTCGCGGGCACTTCACTTTGAGGAGGATGGAAGATTGGCAGCAATGAGCCAATGATTATCAAGTAAAGGAATTGCATTGAATGAATATAAAAAAAGCCCTGCAGGAAACTGCAGGGCTTTGAATGTTCTATTAAAACTGTTCTTAGTGAACGTGAGTCACTACACCGTTTACGTAGTCGTAATCGCCTGAACCGTCTTGGCGCAATTGCCAGATGATGGTTGCAACGCTGTAATCTGCTTCCATACCCGCTGGAAGAGTTGGCTTAGTGATCTCCAGTTGAACCGCTGAGTAGCGAGTACCGAAGATATCACCTGCAGCGTAAGAGCCGCCTAAAGCGTTAATGTCGCTCAAATTCATGCCCCAAGGACCTAGAGTTACCATTGAAGTATCAGCGATAGAAGCATCTGGGCTTTGCGACCAACCTTTAACAGCTGCCGTTGCATGACCAAACAAAGCTTCATCGTGAGTATAGGTAGTACCAGAGGCGATCAAGAATACACCTGCTGCAATCTCAGCTGCATCTTGCGACCATACTGTAGGGGTTGCGCCAGAACCAGTAGTTACTTTAGGAACTGAACTAACTTGGTTCAGATCTACACCGTTACCGTAATCCTTAGCTACAACACCGTTCAATAACAAGTAAGATTGAACCATGAATACTTCGTCAATTTTTGTTTCCAAACACTTGATACGTGGATATACAACAAGCTTACCTGCAGTATCTACAACTTCAGCTTCAATACCAAAGGCAACCTCTTCAAGGATAGCTGCAGCAGCAGCAGCCGTTGGACTTTGACCTTGGTCGGTATTGTTTACATAGAAGTTCGGTACACCAGAAGTAGGGAAGTTATCGTCGAATGCACTTGAAGCTGCATTATCATCAGCAAACCAATCACCAACGTGGTTGGCAACAAGTACAACACTATCACCTAAAACGCCGTCGATCATGGTCATGATTTCTGCACCGTTCGGGCAGTACTGACACCATGCGCCTGTAGTTTCAATCACTAGAGGACGAGCTTGGTTGGATACAGTCAAAGAGTCACCAGGGTAAGTCGCTGGAGCTGGTTCAGCACCCCCTGTTTCACAAGAGGTTAAGAATAAAGCACCTGCAACGGCGCCAAGGGCAATTAGTTTTTTCATAATCGTCGAAAGATCATTTTGATATGCTTACGAAAATAACGCATTTTCCTCAATCCTCGACCTTTGAAAAGTAAACGGGCAAATGGTCTGAGTATCCGTTGATAAAGAAGCTTCCTTGCCAGCGTCTTCGCGGTTTAAATCCGCCCCATTTGCTGTCTTTTTCTTGCAACATGGGCAGGTCACAAATCCTGCTCTGAAAAGAAAAGTTTGCAATGGCACCGTCTATAGTGTTCCAACGCCCACGGTATTTGTAGCTGCCTCCAGACTTAGGTTTTGTGCTACTCTGCCAATGATCACGGAAGAACTTGGTTTGTGCCAGCCCCACTTCGTCATTAAAATCTCCCATTATCATCGTGGGATCCTTACAAGTGTCCACAACTGCGGAGATGCTTTGCCAGGCCAATTCTCTTTTCCACTGACTCTGGATTGCTCCGCCACTCTTTGATGGAAGATGAACAACCACAACATTGTAAATGATGGAGTCAAATTCATAACGAATAAAGAGTGCATCTCGGGTTTGAAGAGAATCGTTGGAGTATCGAATACGATCGCTATCAATAATTTGAACTTGGTCCGATTTATAGATGATTCCACAATCGATTCCTCTATGATCGGGACTATCATAGTGCACGATATTCCACGGACCATGTTTACGTATCCCTTTATGATTGATTAGGTCCTCAAGAACACTTCTATTCTCTATTTCACACAAGCCTATTACGGGTGCCGACCTGCCGATCTGTTCAAGCGCATTCAGTACGCGAGCACTTTGTCTTACACACAATCTATAGCGAATGGAAGCATATTTTTTAGTGCCTTTCGGGGTGAACTCCTCATCGTGAAAGCCGCGGTCACCAATAGTGTCAAAAAGGTTCTCGAGGTTGTAGAACACCCAAGGTTGCCCCTGGCTAAGCCAAGGGAGAAGAAGGCAAATGAGCAGTTGTTTCATAGAGCGAAATTGGCCCCAGAATTATTAGATCACCAAGAAAAGTGAATAACTAAAAGTTGCTAACGATTGAAGTAGAGTAGGGAAGAATCACCGTAGCTTAAAAAGCGATAATCGTTTGCCAATGCATGATCATATACTTCCTTCCATCGCTCTCCGATGCCAGCACTTACCAACAAGAGTAGGGTAGAGCCGGGCTGATGGAAATTTGTGATGATGCCTTGCACAGATTTCATCGTATAGCCCGGTCGAATCATTAATTGCGTTTGAAGCGCCATCGATTCAATACCGTGTTCCTCAAGATGACTTAGCAATGCATTGTAGGCTTCTTTTGTGCTGACCTCTTGGTCCAATTCGTAGGCGTCAAACTGTCCTAAATTCTCCAATATGCCCGATGCCATTAGCTTTACCCCAATCCAATGACAGCTTTCTAGTGTGCGTAAACTCGTTGTGCCCACGGCGAATTTAGCTCCATCGTGATCGAGGTAATTCTTCAGCCAATCTCTGCTTAAGATGATTTCCTCAGCATGCATTTCGTGGGCGCTGATATCGCCGTCACCGAGGGGCTTAAACGTGCCAGCGCCCACATGAAGTGTGAGCTCTAGACGCCTGTGACCCTGGCGATCTAGTTGTTCGAGAACTTTCGGTGTGAAGTGCAGTCCGGCTGTTGGTGCAGCGACTGAGCCATTGTTGGCAGCATAGACGGTTTGATAGCGCTCGACATCGTCCTCTTCAGCATCGCGGTTCATGTAGGGAGGAAGAGGGATCTGCCCGGCAATGTTGAGGACCTCCGAGAAGGTGTAGGCACCGGTCCACGAGAAGTCGATGATAAAGCCTTGACCAGATCTTTCGCCTTTGACGGCAGTAAGAGTAAGGTCCTTGGCCAATTCCAGATGAAGCGGGTGGTCCTTCCATCGTTTCAGATTACCCACCATACACTCAAAGCGTATAGACTCAACGGCTTCCATAGCTTCTTCCACGCTTTGGTCATAAGGGTTGAGGCAGAATACTTCGATAGGTTTGGCGCCTTCCGTTTTAGTAAATCGAAGGCGTGCTTTGATCACCTTGGTGTTGTTAAAGATTAATTGGCTGCCTGAAGGCAAGAGCGTTGGTAGTTGTGAAAAGTTGTGATCGCCAATGTTTCCATCGAAGACAAGTAGTTTGCTTTCGTCGCGCTGGGACAGCGGATGTGTGGCAATTCTGCGCTCGGGGAGATCGTAAAGGAAATCAGACTTTTGCATGTGTACGCTTTGCTTTCAGCGCAAAAATAAGGTTCGCTACCTTAGCGGCAACTCGCAACAGCATAACTTTGAGGCCATGAAGCGCAGGATTTTTATTTCTACCACCAACGATATTTCGACG
>JAAZVU010000131.1 GCA_018623275.1 Flavobacteriales bacterium | reverse complement strand
CCGAACAAAGTATATGCCCTGATTGAGACAGGTAAAAAGAACGGTTTGTACGCAAGTTCAAACGGCGGTGCAAAGTGGTACAAGGTGAGCGAAGACGAGCAGTCGGGTAACCGTCCGTTCTACTATGCAGACCTTCGTGTAGATCCACAAAACGAAGACCGCATTTACTCTTTGTGGACTTATGTAACGCGCAGTGACGACGGCGGGAAGTCTTGGAAGACCATCACGCCATACAGCACGGTACACCCGGATCACCATGCTATGTGGATCGATCCAGTAAACCCGTCTCACGTGATTGAAGGAAACGATGGTGGTATGAACATTTCGTACGACTATGGAGAGACATGGTATTTCGTAGAGAACTTACCACTAGCGCAATTCTACCACATTAACGTGGATGACCAATTGCCATACAATGTCTACGGCGGTATGCAAGACAACGGTTCATGGATGGGCCCTGCATACAGCTTGACGGTTGATGGTATCCGTAACGAAGAATGGAGCGAGCTGTTCTTCGGAGACGGTTTTGATGTAGTTCCAGTGCCGGGCCGCACGGATGCGGTATATGCACAGAGCCAAGAAGGAAATGTAGGTCTAGTGAATACCAAAACAGGGTACAGCGAGCTGATCAAGCCGGTGCATCCTGAAGGCGAGAAATTGCGTTTCCACTGGAATGCGCCTATCGCCCTTGATCCATTCGCACCAGAGACGTCATTGTACTTTGGTTCGCAGTACATCCATAAGAGTACTGATAATGGAAAGAATTGGACCATCATAAGCCCAGACCTGACGACTAATGATCCAGAGAAGCAAAAGCAATTGGAAAGTGGTGGTCTGACCTACGATGTGACTGGTGCGGAAAACCACACTTGTGTTATTGCTATTGCACCATCTCCGCTAGATCAAAACGAGATTTGGAGCGGTTCGGACGACGGTAAGTTGTACGTGACTACGGATGGCGGGGCCAATTGGACCGATCTAAGTAAGAAGCTCAAAGGAATGCCGGAAGGCGCTTGGATTCCACAAATTCGTGCTTCAGAGTACGAAAAAGGAACGGCTTGGGTAGTGGTGAACGATTACCGCCGCAACAACTGGAGCGCATACCTCTACAAGATCGAAGGTTACGGCAAGAAAGTAACTCGTGTAGTGGATGACAGTGACGTATTTGGTCCAGTCCTCAGTGTTTTACAAGATCCTGTGGAGCCGAATCTACTTTGGGTAGGTGGTGAATACGGATTGTATGTGAGTACTAACGGTGGCGGTACCTTCCAGAAATGGGACAAGAACATGCCAACGGTACAAGTCATGGACCTTGCCTTCCAAAAGAGAGAAAAAGACCTTGTCTTGGGAACCTTTGGACGTGGTGCATGGGTATTGGACGATGTAGAGCCGTTACGCCAATTGGCCGCAGCTAATGACTTCAGCGAGCCGACCTTCTTCACGCCACCAACAGCTTACCAGTGGGAGCGCAAGCAGAGCCCAGGTGTACGCTTTGCTGCAAGTGCTACTTTCCGCGGCGAGAACCGCCCATTCGGTGCCCGATTCAAGGCCTACTTGCCAGAGGTTGCCGAGGACAACAAGAAGAAGATGCGTGTGGACTACCAAGATGCATCTGGCGATACGATCTACACTCAATATGTAAAAGTGAGTGAAGGTTTGAACAGCTGGCGTTGGGCTATGTGGCAAAGCGGTCAGCGCTACCCTGAATTCAAGATTCGTCAACAGAAGGAGCAGCAGAGCGATCCTCGTGGTGCTACTGTGCTCCCTGGTACCTACAAAGTGACGATGAGTTTTGGTGATGCAGTTGCTTCGCAAAACGTTGAGGTTCGTCAGGATCCACGCATGACTTCTTGGGTGAGCATGGAAGACCTTGCTTCGCGTCAGGAGGCTTTCAAAGGCATTGAGGCTATCGAAGCAGATTTGGATGCTGCTGTGCAGAAATTGGCCCGTGCGAATCAAAATATTGAAAGCCTTCAGAAGCTATTGAAAACAGAGGCCTACAAGAACGACTCAACTTTGGCCGATACAGTGAAAGCCACTGCTAAGGCATTGGAAGAGGTGCGTCACGGCATCTTTGGTAAGAAGGAGACGAAGGGCTACTTCGAGCAGCCTGAAGTATGGTCGAACCAATGGGGCGGCTCATTGTGGCAATTGGTAAGCTCACAGCGCGCTTGGGAGAGCAACGAACAGAACTTGTTCAACAACCTCAAGAAGCGCACAGAAGAGGCCACTGCTTCAGTCAATACCTTCCTCGATGAAGATTACAAAGCCTTGATGGAGTACCTCGAGGCCAACCCTGTAGACTTTATGATGCCGTTGGCAGATTAAGTTTAGTTAAAGGATATTAAAAACCCCCGCGGGCGCAGCCCGCGGGGGTTTCTTTTTTAGGATCCCCCAGCGCCGCGGAGCGGCGCTGGGGGATGTTGTTTTTTCTTACTGAATGACGATAGGCTTGCGCACAGTACCTGCCTGGAAGATGTAATATCCTGAGGCAGTGTTGATGTCGATCGTACGCTCCGTGTTCAATTGACCCTGCTGAATCAATCGGCCGTCTACACTCATAATGGTATAATCAGTACCTGCAGGAAGGCCTTCAACGTTGAAAGATCCATTTGAAGGATTCGGGAAGAGAGTGATGTCTTCTGCCGTGAACTCTTCAGTATCCAATACAGTGGTCAACTGGAAGTCGTCCAAGAAGGCATTGTTACCACCGCCTGAAATGAAATCCACTTTAATCATGATTGGATCCGGTCCCACAAAATCGCTCATATTAATATTCACGTTTCTCCAGTTGTTAGAAGAAGCAGGGTTCCATGGGTTCGCTTTGTTTGTAGCTGCGTAGAGTAGCGGCCCTAGTAGCGTCCTAACACTGCTCCAGTTCTGACCACAATCTTGACTTACGCTGACAACGATGCGATCACCAGCAAATCCAGGTTTACTTGCTACTGCGTATTTGAAGCTGAAGTTCATGCTCTTTGCGCCTCCCACGTAGATTTTGTCCGTAATAAGGGCATCTGTATTATCAGCAACATTATTGTAGTTGTCCAGCTTCACGCAATACGCACCTTCATAGAAATTGAAGTTGTTGCGTTGCCATCTGATGTTGTCGCCGTCTGGGTTCTCCACGTGCCATGTTCCGTTTGGTACGGTGTTGAACTCGAATCCAGAGTTGAATCCGTTGACCCACATGCCAGGATTGTTACGACGAACACTTACATATCCATTTTGAAGTAAGGTGCTTGTACCATTGCTATTGGTCACAACAAGTTTGACATTATAGTTCCCTGGGTTGTTATAGGTCACTGTAGGGTTCTCTGCAGTCGAAGTACTTGGAGTGCCACCCGGGAAATTCCAGCTCCAAGAAGTTGGATTTCCAAAAGTACTTTCATCAGTGAATTGGACTGTCGTTCCTTCGCAGAATACCGCTTGGTCTGCTTTGAAGTTCGCTTCAGGTGCACAAGGCAGAACAGCATTCGCCGCAATACCCGTATTGGTTGCATTTGCACTCGTTACCAAATAGCCACGGCGATTCGAAATGTTCAAGTTGTTGCGCATGATGGCGCGTTGGTCCTCGGTAAACATGTTGGTACACACATCGTCCGCATAGTCCATGTAGTTTTCAATCTGGTCCGGAAGGTTTGGGTTGTCATTCGAACAGGTATTGGCATTTAAATTACAGCCAAAGCTCGCCTCACTCACCGGCGGAGTATCCGCACAATTATCGCCTGCAAAACATCCTCCTTTAAACGGGTGGTCCAAACCAAGGTAATGTCCTACCTCATGGGTTAGTGTACGACCAGCAGAGGTACTGGTTCCAATTCTACCCATTCGGTCATGGCGAATAACAACACCATCAAAGGTGGTGCTCTGTCCTGGGTTTGGCTTGTAGGCATATCCGAGGACGGTTCCTTGGCCTGAACTTCCCAGATCAATACTGTTTACGACCCAAATATTTAGGTATTTGTTGTTCGGCCAGCTCACCAATCCTTTCACGTTGTTGCTCGCATTTACACTGAGTGCACTTTGCTTCCTCGTGATCCCTGTGGTACAGTTTCCTTGTGGATTAAGTTTGGCCAATTCAAATTGAATTTCACAATCCGTGGCCACCCCCAAGAATGCAGAACGCGTATCTACTGTGTCGGCGTTAAGACGTCTAAAATCTTCATTGATCACAGCGATGGCATCCTTTACCTGCTTATCACTTATGTTATCTCCGGCATCGTCATATATAATGTGAACGACTACTGGGATTTTATATACTGTCGCTTCAGTATTGTGAGGAGCGTCGAAATCTATGCTTTGAATGAACTCTTGTTCGGCCGATTCGTAGTTGGGGAATAATCGCTTTACTTCTTCTTCTAGATGGTCGTGCCCACATTTTTGTCCGTAGACTGCACTAGAAATCAATGCTAAAGCTAAAATTAGGGGTCTTCTGAT
>JAAZVU010000024.1 GCA_018623275.1 Flavobacteriales bacterium | reverse complement strand
TCAAAGATCACCCCTAGTGAAATGGGTTTTGAAACACTCAGTGAAGTTCCAGAGAAGATGTACCCTGGCCTTTTCATCCATTATAAAGTAAGCCCTTTGTTTGGCATCAAGATGAATTGGACTACGGAAATAACCTATGTCCAAGAGCCTCACTATTTCGTAGACGAACAACGCGTTGGACCGTATGCTATCTGGCATCATGAGCACCACTTTAAAGAGATTGAAGGCGGTGTGGAAATGTTGGACCGCGTGAACTATAAAATACCGTTGGGAATTCTAGGAAAGATTGCCCACCCGATCATTGTAAGGAGTAAACTGGAAGAAATTTTCGAGTATAGAATTCGTGCCGTTGAAGAGATTTTCGGAAAGTGGGAAAAGTAATTGCAGGCATTGATTACGGAAGTAAAACTTCAGGTTTTACTTGTGCTGCTATATTGGTAGGCGATAAAGTGTACTTGCATCAAGCTGAAAAGAATAAAGACGCAGATAAGTGGTTGATTTCTTTATTCGAAAGATACAAATGTACTGTTATAGGCATTGATGCACCTTTATCCATCCCCGGTGCATTAAGAGGATTGGATGGTTTTTCAAACTATCACTACCGTGTAGCCGACATTGAGGCTAAAGCAATGAGTCCTATGTTTCTCGGAGGTTTAACTGCTAGGGCTATTGAGCTAAGCTCATGGCTGAAGCACAAAATGTCTTCAGAAACAATTGAGGTGTATCCTAAACTGGCAGCAGAAGGGCTTAACCTAGATATGAAGCGCTATAAAAAAGACCATTCCTACCTCGAAAAAGCAACCGCCATCATGTTTGAGCGGGTAGATTGGATTGTCGACCATCTCGAAATTTACAATTGGCATCAGTTCGATGCTTTGCTCGCATTAATGTCAACTGAAAAGTTTACAAGAAATACGTGTTCGAGCATCGGTGATAAAGCTGAAGGATTAATTTATTTTTGACCCATGGCAAAAAATAAGCGCACATTTAACCCTATAGATCCAGATAAAATCGCTGAGGATGCAAATTTGCTCCCTTACGGATCTTCTGTAAGCGCCCCCGCATTTAAGGCAGTGGATGTTCTTAAGAATAAATCCTTGGACGTCAATGCTATGGAGATGCAAACGGATATGCAATTGGATCAGATTAAAGAACAGATCGAATTGCTAGCGGCGCAGGCTAGAAAGATTCAGGAGCGCAAAGAGTTGAGTGCTCATATCTATGGTGCTGAAATGGGTTTCAAACCTGAGATTAACCACACCTATTTTCTCTATCGACGAGAAAACGGATCCACGGTTTTAAGTATGATCGGACCGACTGAATGGCGCAAGTGTCCGTTCGAGTTCATGCACAAAGTGCTACTTTTAGCGGACCATACTTGGGACATCGTTGAATAATGCTACAACACCTCCATCATATTGAAAGCAAGGAAGCACCTACGCTTGTATTGCTGCACGGATACGGATCGAACATGCAAGACCTTTTTGGTCTAAAACCTTATCTACCTCCTATGAATCTTGTGTGCTTTCAAGCACCGAAAGATATAGGGATGGGTGGTTTCGCCTGGTATGATATCAATTGGGACAATGGAACCAAAATCATTGACGACGGTGAGGTCGCTTCTGTTGCTAAGCAAGTCGCAGAAAACATTGCAGATTGGACACAGCAGCATGAGCTTACTGGACCAGTTATCTGTGGAGGATTCTCTCAGGGTGCTATTTTAAGCATGGCTATTCTCAGAAGCGATTTCAATGCCTCTGGTTACGTACTTATGAGCGGATATATGCTGCCTGAATGGCGCGATGATAATTGGAAAATCAAAGTTCCAGTACTCCAAACACACGGGACCATGGATCATGTTATCCCATTTGATTGGGCAGTCTCTGGAGCTGAATTACTGCAGAGTGATTTATACAGCTTCAAATCCTATCCAATGGCCCACAACCTAAATGCTGAGTGTATTTCAGACGTACAGCAGTTTTTGGAGCAGTTCTAATTAATGACTGAGCAGCGTTGCGGAAATTTTCTCTGCAGCATTGCCTTCACCATAACCTTTCCAGCTAAAATCAAGCGAGGCTTGAAGCAATTCACTGATGGATAAGCTTAGGTTGGAACGACCGATATGATGAAGCTTATTCACGCCTCTATCAACCAATTCTACCCATTCTGTTTGATCTCTTAAAGTAACGCACGGCTTTTCACTGAAATAGGCTTCCTTTTGAAGTCCTCCGCTGTCCGTTAAAACAATCTTACACTTTTGGAGCAACCACAACATCTGTAAGTAACCTACTGGTGGACCGAGATGAATATTTAAATCGATGTTGAATTCCTTAAGCCTTTTTGCTGTTGAAGGATGTAAGGGCATCCAAAGCGGAATTTCATGCTCATGGATAGCATTCAATTCTTCCACTAAAACGCTTAGCTTCTTGGGATCGCTAACGTTCTCGAATCTGTGTACAGTCACCAAACCAAAATCGCCATCGAAAAATGACTCCGGCCCTAATGTTTCGTGCCATCGCGAACGTGACTGAAAGGTCAGGAGTGCATCGTACATAACGTCTCCGATGGTATGTACCTGATAGTTCTTTGTATCGAAGCCTTCTTTTTGAAGGTTTAGAACCGCTTCCTCTGTGGGGGTAAAGAGGATAGCGGAAAGTTTATCCGTTTCTATCCTATTGTGCTCTTCCGGCATCTCTAGATTGAAAGAACGCAATCCAGCTTCTACATGCACTAGATCTATACCCAAGGTTTTGGCAGCTCTTGCTCCTGCTAGAGTTGAATTTGTATCGCCATACACTAAAACATAATCCGGAGCTTCTTTCTCAAGAATAGGTACCAATTCCGATTGAATTTTCTCTATCATCTCAAGTCTTGAAAGACCACCACTGTTTAGCTGATAGGCAGGTTTTGGGAGACCCATTTCGTTGAAAAACACAGCACTCATATTGTCGTCGTAGTGCTGACCAGTGTGAACCGTAACCTCTTCAATACCAGATTCTAAAAACGCCTTACTTACAGGGGCACTTTTAATGAATTGGGGACGTGCTCCAATAACGGTTATCACTTTCATAAAAGACGTACACGACCATTTTCTAATACGTACACTTCATCCGTTTTTGGACATTTAGCACTATTAGAATTCGTAAAATCTAAATTCAAGCCTTCTCGACTAACCCATCCCTTTTGCTCAGCTGGAACACCGAAACATTTGGCAAATGCAGGTACAGGCTTTGTGACCACTGCTCCTGCTCCAACAAAGGCATATTCACCAATGTCATTACCACAAACGATGGTTGAATTCGCTCCCAAGGTTGCACCCTTACCAATATTCGTTTTAGCGTAATTCTTTTGATCAAAAAAGCTTCGAGGAGCATCGACATTCGTAAAAACAACGGATGGCCCTAGGAACGCATCATCCGCTATGCTAACTCCACTGTAGACGCTCACATTGTTTTGAATCTTTACACCGTTCCCAATTTCAACATCGGCACCGATGAATACGTTTTGACCCAAAATGCAGTTTTCACCGATGCTTGCCGTGGACATTATGTGCGAGAAATGCCAAACTTTCGTTCCATCTCCTAAAAATGCTCCGTCGTCAATTATCGCCGAATCGTGTTTGAAATAACTCATGGAATTAAAAGTACTGCTTAATCATTTGGCAGATGTAGTACACATCTTCGTTACTCATTGATGGATCTATTGGCAAACTCAAGGCGTGCTCACATAGCGACCTCGATGTTTCAATCGGCACCCTTTCGATCATGTATTTGTAGGCATTTTGATCCGCCAATGCTATGGGATAGTAGATGATGGTAGAAATGCCGGCCTCTCTTAAAGCTGTTTGTAAGCCGTCCCTTTTACCGTCAAGCACTTTCAGGGTAAACTGATGCCAGACGTGGGAAGAATAATCAGCCTCATAAGGAAATACGATTTGTTCGATATCTGCAAGTTCACTTTGGTAGTACGCTACAATTTCTTGCTTGCGCAATAGGGTTGCTTCGAAATGATTGAGCTTTACGTTAAGAACAGCCGCTTGAATGGGATCTAATCTTGAATTAACACCAATAATGTCGTGGATGTACTTTTTACTTTGACCGTGCCTAGCGATGCTTAGAGCTCTATCGAATAATGCCGTGTCATTTGTTATTACCGCACCACCATCGCCCATTGCCCCTAAGGGTTTGGTTGGAAAGAAGCTAAGTGTTCCGAATGCACCGACAGTGCCTGAGAATTTCCCCTGGTGCTTGCCTGAAGTGAACCTGGCACCGAAGGCTTGAGCGGTATCTTCAATAATAGGAATGGCTCCAATGGCATTTTCTAAGGCATCTATATCGGCCAATTGGCCATAGAGGTGTACTGCAATTACGGCTTTCGTTTTGGCTGATAGCGCCAATTTTGCGCTTTCTGGGTCAATATTGAAGGTCCGAGCATCAACGTCGCACCATACTGCCGTTGCCCCCAAGAGAGCGATAACTTCTGCACTCGCTGCATAGGTAAATGCTGGGACGATGACTTCATCACCAGGGCCTATACCTAGTGCCATTAATGCAATCTGCAAGGCATCAGTGCCGTTTCCTACACCAAAAGTCGGCGTCTGTAGATAGGATGTGAGTCGTTCTTGAAATTCAGCAACAACCGGTCCGCCGATATATGAACCACTCTTAACCACACCATCGATAGCTGCGTCGAGCTCGCTCTGGTAGGCTGCATGGACCCTTGGCAGGTCAATCATGGGTATAGTTTTGTTATGGCTCATTTGCTATGCGCAAAGTACAGATTTTGGGTTAAACCCCCACGCGCCTTGCAGGCGCGTGGGGGCTTTGGGCGAAAAAAATCGCGCGGTCATAACTTTTGGCTACAACAACACCCAACGCGCGGTCTCTATTCTGCCACCTGATATAAGTCTAACGACATAAGTACCGGGAGTATTGGCTACTGAGATAGTTTTTGTGTAGGTCCCTGGCAATAGCTGAGATGAAACGATGCGTGCGCCATTTGAACCATAGACCTCGAGGGTACCCTCTTGCTGAATGGGAGAAAAAGAAACCTGAATCTCAGGCATGGTGCTTGGATTTGGGAAAACGGTCAAAGACATCTTTTCTGAGTTATCCATCCCTTGATCACGAGCCTTACCTGGTCCTTTCGCCGGACAGACGTAAGAAGAAGGCTGAGTGTTCGGACTCTTCATCGGGTAGACCTTGTTGCGGCCAATGACCATATCTGTGGACCAAGAGCTTGTAAAGCTGTTGTAATCTGTGGATATGAAGTAATGTGTACCGTTGTGAGGAACGGCGGCACTATTAAGGAAGGTTCCTTGGATATCTAATACGGCATTGTTCTGGAATTGGTTTTGACCGAAATTCAGGGCCAAGCTCTCTAGAGACTGGAATTTCAGCGCTGTAGTGTTCGAAGTAAAAATGTTACCTGCATTCGAACCGAGACTTAGCGTTCCACCATTTTGCAAGTGACCTTCGGCATTATAACTCCAATCGTTGCATTCCATTCGCACGTTAGCATCGGTGGTGCTTGAGCCGTATGCCGTGTTTGAACTGAATACATTGCGCACGAGCTGAAGCGGTGCATTCTTCAGCGATGCGGTCAATACAAGTCCTTGGTTACAACCGTGGAACAAGTTGCGTTCAATAGTCATTGCAGCGCAATTTAGCTCAGCACCAATGGTGCAGGAATAGAATCTGTTCGCGTAGAAGCTCGATGGTGTGGCAGTACATTTAAGACCTTGCAGTGCATTTTTAAACGTGCTGTTCTCCAAGGAAAAGGTGCTGTTTGAAGGTACTGAAAGAGCGGGCGCTCCACCAATAAATTCACAATGGGCAACAGTGGTTGTGCTGCTACTCACTGAAAGACCTGCCCATTGCTTGTTGCCGTCGTATTGCACGGTTGAATTGGTCAAATCAAAGTCTGAACGCACTTTGAGCTCCCCCTTGTTGTAAAACACTACCGTACATTCATTCAGCTCTACTGCGGCAATGTTCACGGATAAATGCTGAAGGTTTTTAATGTTTACCCTACTCTGTTCAAGGCGTATGGCTCCAGTGCTTTGGGGACTGATTAAACCGTCACCATCAATAGTGAGCGTTCCTGATCCGGTAGGAGAAAAATCGACCCCACTGTCCATATTTAGGGTACCCTCTAGGGTGATGGCTCCGTCGTTCCAGTCGATTGAGGCACCGGGCTGAATAATCATGGTTGCCCCTTCTTCGACGATTAATTCACTACCAGGCCCAATGAACAACGAACTGTTCTTATCTAATACTAGCGTGCTTCCTTTGTTGATTCTTAGGGTAGCAAAATGACCTGGGACATCGCCAATCTTCAATGTACCCTTAATGCGTAGTTCTCCCTGCAAGCATCCATTACCGACGAATACTTCAAGGTTTTGATCACCGTCAGCAGGGACATTTGAATTCCCAACAAAGCCTTGATTTCCGATAGACAGAGTAACGCCACTCGAGACTTCCAAAGCTTCTATATGCGAAGGATAAGTGCCGTAGGTATTGTGCTCTTTGGCTATGTTGAAATCGGTTTTGAGCACACCATTGGTCACAATCTCTTGGTGTACACCGGCGAATGAGTTTAATGCGTACTGAATAATGTCCTCATCCGTGTAGATATGCGGTTGATTGGCTCCGGCAACATCGCCGACTAATCCCGGACTAATGTAAGAGTGGAATGGTATGATATCCATACGGCCTCGGAAGCTTTGTGTTGCGTACTTCTCTCCCACATTTAACGCACTAAAAGCCGGGATGAAGGTGTGTGAAGGACTGAGAACTTCCGACTTCCACATAGCCTCGAAAGCCGTGGCGGAATTGGTTGAAGAACCCGGAGCCTCTATGTAATCGTGATAGAAACTCTTCTTATCAAGCTTCGAAGCATTCCCTTGTATGGCCAGGTGGATGCGGTCCAATTGATCGTTACTTTCGTTCTGAATGTAGGTTATTGCTTTATCTGCATCGGCCGATTTTATGACGTTCCAATTGTCCAGACGCTTTACCCAAAGTGCTTTGCGAGCGTTGAACTTGCTGAAAAACTTGATCTTTCTGAAATTCAGTGTATTGCTCAGAATGTTATGGCCGTAGTACAAGAAATTACTCGCACTGTTCATGCCTTCTATGCTAGCGCCGTAGCCAATAACATCGCGCTTATCTCCACCACTCTTATTGTATTTTAAGCTGTCCATATGCGTATGCACACGGTGCTTGTAGGTGACTTTCTTAGTTGTGCCCCATTGTGCAATGATATCATCCCCATCCGCCAGAGGCGCACTGATATTGAGGTCAGAACCGTTAGAGATGGCAAACCTACGAACAGTCTTGGGCTGCTCTCCATTGTAAAAAGCTACTAAATCTGCACGGTCTGCACGGGCCGATGGATCCAAATGATCTATGAGCATCTGTCTTGAAGTAGGAGAATTCAATGCCTTTGACCACGTTTCTACCAATGACCAAGACCATAGAATAGTCGTTAACTCCTCCATGCGCTTTGCCCCCATCTGTATCCCTAATGGCACAAACGCTCCGTCGTGCGGTGTATCAAAGGTGCCGTATGCACTGATGTTTTGGCAGCAATCGTAACGTTCCAATTCCAAGAGCGCAGCTCGAGCAATGAGTCCGCCCATGGAAGCGCCTACCACTATGGCTGGTTCATCAGCGCCTTGGCTGTTGACCCAATACAAAGCACGAATCAAACTCACTGTATTGTCTTCAATGCTTTGCTTGCTTTCCTTGAAATCGACATGGACAATATCATAGCCGGCGCCGTGCAAAGAATCGTAGAGCCAAGCCAATTTCTCCATCTGTTGGTACACCTGCTCGTCGTTTTCATTTAGGATGACCCCACTCGACAAGCCTTCGTAGCTGATGAGTCCATAAGGCTGTAAAGAGCTTTCAAAGCCCTCCACGAGCACTACAGGCTTCTGCAAGCCCAATCCCTTATTCGCATATTTAACGGTAATGCTGGCATCCTTTTTCGGCGCTTTCTTAGAATAACAAGCCGGTGAATCCAAGCTATCAGTGTGTAGGACAACATCTGGGGTACTGACATTGAATACCAATGGAATCTGAAATCTCGTTTCAATCCACTTGTTATTGTGACGAATACGGATGGCCAATTCTTTGTGTACCAATTCACTCACCGAAGAGGTCGTAGAATATGTGGCTTGGACTTTCTGATTGATAGCTACCTTACGAAAACCTTGGCCGTCGCCTAAATCCAGGTAGAAGTCTGTAGGCAACGTTCTGTTGCTTTGTACGAGATAATCCATCAATGAAAAGGTCAGCGTGACCGATTGACCGCTGATGTAATGTGCAACGGAATTCGTGCCGCCAAAGAACACATCAAAATCTTGGACCGCCTTGCGTGCACTATCCATGGGACTTGGCGTGTTCCATTGCGCTATTTGCGCAGCATCCAGCCAAAGCTTATTTGGCATCAAGGTAATTTGATCATCGTCGAAATACAACCAGCCATTAGCTAAGGCATTGGTGTCGAGTTCGTGCACCTCGAACCAATTCAAATAAAGACTAATATCCACGCCCAAGGTGTCTTCAGCCTTACTCTGTCGCTCGAATTCTGGCCAAGGCTTCAACTTCAAAGGGGACGTTCCAAAAAGTCTGCCGTTCTTAATGCGCTGGCTCAAATAAAGGTCGTTGTAGGCCAGTTCACCGTGCCTCTTCGAGTTCATTTTTCCAGGAATAGAACCGTCAAAAAGGTGCAAGTCGTAATCGGTGCCTTCGTGCAGATCACGAAGAAGACTTTGATCGTGGAGGAAGCCACCTGGAAACAGTGCATCGGGCAATGCAGCGTACATGTACTGCGAGGAATCGACTACCTGTGCATGATGCACTACAGGCAGCAACATAAGGACAAGCCATGTCCTAAATAGGGTTGATTTTATCATAGCGATTAGGGTTAAATAGCAGCTTTATTGCCACTACTATCAAATTGCCTTTAGCTATGACGGCATCCAAAGATTGTGAAGAACTAAATCCTATTCACAAGGGAGTGTCGGAGAAAAAAACACCCCCGCGGGCTGCGCCCGCGGGGGTGTTATATGAGAACTTTATCTCGCTACTTCTTACATAGCGCCGTCTAGCTTCGCTGCTAGAACTTGCTTGCTTGTAGCGCCTACTTGCTTGTCTACGATCTCACCGTTCTTAAATACAAGTAGTGTTGGGATGTTACGTACACCGAACTGTTGTGCTACGGCACCGTCAGTATCTACGTTAAGTTTTCCTACGACTGCTTTGCCTTCGTAATCGCCAGCCAATTCATCAACTACTGGTCCAACCATGCGACATGGTCCACACCATTCCGCCCAGAAATCTACCAATACTGGCTTGTCTGACTTCATTACTACTTCTTCAAAGTTTGCTTCTGTTATTTCGAGTGCCATAATAAAATGTATTTCTTTTCTTCTATCAAATGTAAGGCCAATTTACCTCGTGATACGATAGGCTTCGCCTATGAGCTCATTTATGTTTTCCACACGTAGTTCACGACGGCTATCTAAGAATAAATCGCTTTGCAAGCCCTTCACTTCGCAGGAGATAAACTCCTTTGGGCAAATGCCGTAATTCTAGCCTATTCTCGCCTTGTTCTAAAGATTCTTGATGAACGATCTGGCCTGTTAAATTGGCGACGGTAATGACCCCAGCTGTTCGCATTTCGACATGGAGGGATCCGTTCGAAGGATTTGGGTACAACCTTTCTACTGGTCCGGCCGCTTCCTCAACCCCCACTATGTACGACAGACCAAAAGCGAACTCGCCTTTGAACCCACGGTCTTTGATGGTATCCAATCGGATCCATCTTTCGGGCATATTTATCGCGCCATCAAAGAGTATCAATGAATCTCCTTCGAAATAAAGCTGAGTAATAAGGGTATCCGTAAAGTGTGCGTCTGTAAGATAGCTCTTAATGTGAATGTGCGAAGGACGATTGGGGTAGATACCCGGCAATGTAGTGTGCAAAGTAGTTGAATACCCAGTGAGTTCTAGCTCGCCGCGGTAATGGTAGTTATTCGGGTTGCCGTCCACATTGCTATAAGCACCACTGTCGTTGGCGTGCCAGAGTTGCAAGGTATACGTCGATGGCAACGTGTCTAGATTCACAGTATCGCAATTATAACTCACGTAGAAAGTGAGCTCTAAAGAACGTGTGGTATCCAAAACGCCGGGTGCCAAGGTATCGTTTGAGATATATGGTGCACCCCATTTGAAATACGGTCCCAATTGATCGCCCGTAGTTACACAATTGACTTGGGCCTGCGCAAACTGCACTGCCATGGCGAGGATAAGGACCTTGAGAACTTTCATTAACTGTTGATTTTAGGATGGAGCAATGGATCTAATTCTAAAGCTACCAATAAATCTTTGCTAATGTTGACCTTACGCTCCTTTACTGGGAGTTTAATGTCCAATTGTTCTTCAATATCTACGATATGAAGCTTCACGCGCTTTTTCCCCGGGTGCATTTCGAGAAGATCGTGGACTTTATCCACTAGGCCAGTGTCAAGGGCAGCAAGATCCAATTTGATTTCCAAGGATTTACTCTGCTCTTCAAGCACATCTTGCAGCAGTTTCACATCGGCGACATCAACGCTGAGGCGTTCAATGAAGCCCTCACCCTGGCGCTGGTTGAATTTGCGACCGCGTGCTTTGATAAATAGCAACTGCTCGTTCTCGAAGAAATGGCGGAATTTGAGGTAATCCTCTCCGAACATTTTGAATTCATAATCGCCACGGAAATCCTCGAGACGAAATATACCCCAGCCCTTGCCCATCTTGGAGATACGGTGCTGTGCTTCAGTGACAATACCTGCCACGAATACATCGCGCCCCATGATGCTCTCAGGATTATTCAGTCGGTTCAATTCCGCCGTACAGAAGTATTGGATTTCAGTTCTGTAGTCGTCCAAGGGATGAGAACTGAGGTACATCCCGTTGATCTCTTTTTCCTTTTTCAAGGCAACGATGGTCGGCCATTCACTTACCTCTGGCATCTTTGGTGGTGGAAGCTCCTCGCCAGATCCTTCGCCGAATAGAGAGGCCTGAGCGCTCTCTGCATCGTTTTTCTTGTTCTGTACGTATTTGATGGCCTTCTCCACAAAACTGCGCCCTCCCTCCTCTTCTGAGAAGTACATGGCACGGTGGGTATTAGGGAAATCATCCATAGCACCGCCTAAAATGAGGCACTCTATGGTCTTTCTATTGGCTTGTCGAAGGTCAATACGTTCTAGGAGATCAAAGAGGTCTTTAAATTGACCGCCTTCTTCCCTTTTGGCTATGATTTCGCGAACGGCATTCTCACCTACGCCTTTCATACCGCCCATTCCGAATCGGACTGCACCTTCATTATTAACGCTAAAACGAAGCAAACTCTCGTTCACAGAAGGCCCTAAAACGGGTACATCGATACGACGGCACTCTTCCATGAAGAAGGTAACTGCCTTAAGGTCAGACATATTGTTTGACAATACCGAAGCCATAAACTCAGCCGGGTAATGTGCCTTTAGATAGGCCGTCTGATAAGCCACCCACGCATAACAGGTGGAGTGCGATTTGTTGAAGGCATACGAGGCAAATGCTTCCCAGTCCTTCCACACCTTTTCGAGAACATCTCTATTGTGTCCACGCTCTTCACCACCGTCTAAGAACATGGGCTTGAGCATATCAATGATGTCTTTCTTCTTCTTACCCATCCCCTTACGGAGCATATCGGCCTGCCCCTTGGTAAAGCCTGCCAATTCCTGCGACAACAACATCACTTGCTCCTGGTACACCGTAATGCCATAGGTTTCCTTGAGCTTGCCTTCCATCGCATCGAGATCGTAGGTAATCTCCTTTCTGCCGTGCTTACGGTCAATAAACTCAGGAATGTACTCCAATGGACCCGGTCGATACAGGGCGTTCATGGCGATGAGATCTGCAAATTCTGTAGGCTTGAGCTCTTTCAAATACTTCTGCATCCCCGCACTCTCGTACTGGAAAATACCAACAGTTTCGCCACGCTGGAAAAGCTCATAAGTCTTCGTATCGTCCAATGGGAAGCTATCTGGGTCCAATTCGACCCCGTGACGTTGCTTCACCAATCGGCACGCTTCCTTAATAATGGTCAGCGTACGAAGTCCCAAGAAATCCATCTTGAGCAAACCGGCATCCTCTACCACCGAGTTGTCAAACTGTGTACACCACATCTCGCTATCCTTGGCACGCGCCACTGGGACGAGCTCTCGGATATCACTCGGGGTAATAATCACACCACAAGCGTGAATCCCTGTATTTCGCACTGAACCTTCTAAGACTCGGGCCTGATTGATCGTGGTAGCCTCCAGCGTATTCCCTTCTGACAATTCCTTCAGCTGAATCACTAAGGCGGCTTCCTCCGAACCAAATTTGCTTCTTAGTCCTTTGTCGTCCAACGCCCAAAGTTTCTTTAGCTTGGTCATATCTGGAATGAGCTTGGCAATGCGGTCGGTATCTGGCAAAGGGAGTTCTAGAACACGCCCAGCATCACGGATGGAACTCTTAGCAGCCATGGTGCCGTAGGTGATGATTTGTGCTACCTGAGGGGCACCGTATTTGTCAATCACGTATTGAATGACTTTATCACGACCCTCATCATCAAAATCAATATCAATATCGGGAAGCGATACACGTTCCGGATTCAAGAAACGCTCGAAAAGAAGGTCGTACTTAATCGGGTCAACATTCGTAATTCCCGTGGCATATGCGACCGCAGAACCCGCTGCAGAACCACGACCTGGACCAACACTCACGTCCATTTGACGCGCAGCCTCACAAAAATCTTGTACAATCAAGAAATATCCTGGATACCCTGTGCGCGCAATGGTCTCTAATTCAAAGTCCAAGCGCTCGTCAATTTCTGGAGTGATTTCCCCATAACGTGCCTTCGCCCCTTCGTAGGTCAAATGCCTAAGGTAGGCGTTCTCACCGCGCTGACCACCATCTACTGCATCCTGCGGATCCTGGAATTGTTCCGGGATATCAAAAGCGGGAAGTAATACATTGCGCTCAAGCGGGTAAAGCTCTACCTTATCTAAAATCTCTTTTGTGGTGGTCAGTGCCTCAGGTAGATCTGAGAACAACTCTACCATCTCTTCTTTGCTCTTGAAGTAAAATTCTTGGTTAGGAAATCCATAGCGGAAACCACGACCACGACCGATAGGCGTACTCTTTTGCGCTCCTTCTTTCACACAAAGCAAAATATCATGTGCCTCCGCATTGTCTTGCGTCAGGTAGAATGTGTTGTTGGCCGCGATGTATTTGATACCGAATTCTTCAGCGTATTTTAAAAGCTGAAGATTTACGTGATTCTCTTCGTCTAAGCCGTGTCTGTTGAGCTCTAGGTAAAAGTCTTCGCCAAAGTGCTCGTGCCACCATTCCAAAGCTGTTCTGGCCTGAGCTTCACCAACATTCAAATACAAATGCTGTACTTCTCCACGCAATCCACCGGAAAGCACAATGAGGTCCTCTTTGTGCTCAAGAAGTACGCTTTTATCAATACGCGGCACGTAATAATACCCATTCAACATACCCTCACTACTAAGCTTAGCGAGATTGTGATAGCCATTTTTATTCTTCGCTAAAACGACAATCTGGTAACCATCGTCTTTTCTACTTCGGTCTAGACGGTCCTCACAAACGTAAAATTCACAACCTATGACGCCCACAAACGGGTATTCTTTGCGCGGTTCGTCAATCTCTCCCGCTTGAACCTTTTGATTGTGCTCATAGGCATCTCTGTTCCCAGGAATGTTCATTACCGCTCTATTGAAATGGAACGCTCCCATCAGGTTCCCTAGGTCGGTAATGGCTACACCCGCCTGCCCATTGTCTACCGCAGTACTTACAAGATCTCCAACCGTGGTAGTGGCCTGAAGAATGGAAAACTGGGTGTGGTTATGTAGATGGGCAAACTCGATATCTGCCGCATGCAAGTTTGAAGCTGTCGCTGTGGTTGTGGCAGCTTCCTCTGCCTTTCCTAATCCTTCAGCGCGTTTTTTCTTCGCCTCCTCTACTGCTAAGCCAATAGCTTGAATGGTAGAAGGGTTGGCTGTTTTGAATCGATTCAAAAACTCCTGATCCTTGCCTAGGACCTCTGGAGTAATGATGTTAAGACGCACCAACTCAAGGAAAACACGGGCCGTAGCTTCAACATCAAAGGCAGCATTGTGCGCCTCAGCGAAACCTTCGTTAAACAGGTGGAAATAGAGCTCCTCAAGTTTAGGCAACTTGTAGCGCCCTCCGCGTCCACCAGGCAACTGGCATAGTTCAGCAGTGGTCTCCGTACAAGAATCTACCGGCGTCTTTTCATCCAGCGGATTTTCTCCTTTGACTCTGTAATACTCACATCCCGTGACATTTAGGTCAAAATTCACGTTGTGCCCAATGAGGTATTCACATTTATCCATAGAGGCTTCGAACATCGCAAGCACCTCCTCTAAAGGCTTACCCTCATTGCGCGCTCGCTCGGTAGAAATGCCGTGAATTTTCGTCGAATTAAACGGAATGTCGAAACCGTCAGGATAAATAATGTGGTCTTGAACCTCGACCAATGCCCCTTCTTCATCATGGATTTGCCAAGCCAATTGAACCACACGTGGCCAATTGTCTAAATCCGTGATGGGCGCATTCCAATCTTTTGGAAAACCGGTCGTCTCGGTATCAAAAATCAAAAACATAGGTATCCTGTTAGCTGAGCTGAATACTCAAATCTAACAAATGCAAGGGCCAAATAAAACGGGTGTGAATAACTATTGACTACTCTTTAACCCGTTAAAAAAGAGACTGTTACTCTCTATTTTCTTGGGTAAAATGGATGAGGTGCAAGAGGTAAACTAGCTAGTGGATGAGCATCCTCGCCCATCGGGGCCAATTCCTGCTCTCTCATCTGGTGAACGATACCAATAGCCGCTTCAGCTTCCTGCTCATTAAAGCCTCCACCTTCGAGGATATGTCGATAAGATGTGCTGTGCAATTCAGTAAATCCCTCGGTGAAATCGAACGACCAAGAATCAAAGCTCAACGAACGGTGTATACGCCCCCCTTGCTCTTTTACACCATCAGGGAGTGTATCCGCATTGATACTCAAGAACCAACGCACCTTTGCGTTTTTGAAATACATTGTACCCGAAGCACGATCGTGTGTCCTTGTGTACACTTTTTGCGAGGTCAAATCACCGAAAATCCAGTGTAGCATATCGAAGAAATGCACTCCTATATTGGTCGCAATACCTCCACTCTTTTCTTCATCACCCTTCCATGAAGCGTAATACCAATTTCCTCTCGAAGTAATGTAGGTCAAATCCACGTCGAACACATATTCCGGATCCTCTTGGAGTTTCTTTTGAACCTCTTTCTTCAGCGCTATTACGTTTTCGTGCAATCGCAACTGAAGAATTGTAAACACTTGATTACCTGTGTTTTGACTGACTTTAGTTAAACCTTCAATGTTCCAAGGACGAAGGGTCAATGGCTTCTCACAAATGCAGTGCGCACCGCTGCGCAAGGCGTATCTAATATGACTGTCGTGCAGGTAATTTGGAGAGCATATTGAAATAAAATCTACCCCTTTCCC
>JAAZVU010000130.1 GCA_018623275.1 Flavobacteriales bacterium | reverse complement strand
GTCAGCGACGGCGGAGATATTGCCAACTGGAAGATCCCCGGCAAGATGGTCAAGGGAATGGGCGGTGCCATGGATTTGGTGGCCTCAGCAGAGAACATCATCGTGGCCATGCAACACACCAACAGACGTGGCGAAAGCAAACTGCTTTCTGCTTGTTCGCTGCCACTAACTGGAGTCGCGTGCGTGAAGAAAGTAGTCACTGATCTTGCTGTTTTGGAGGTAGACCCTGATCGCGGGTTCGTACTCTTGGAGCGCGCTCCAGGTGTGAGCGTTGAAGAGATTAAGGAGAAGACTGCCGGACGATTGGTCGTTGAAGGCGATGTTCCTGAGATGAAGTTGTAGCTATTTCGCGAGAGCGAAATAGCCAAAATTTTTAGCTAAAAAGGCGCCCCGTGGGGCGCCTTTTTTGTGTCTTTTATTTTTTCGTCGTTGCTATTTCGAAGGAGCCTTGCAACAAGCGGTGGACATAACATCTGCCGGCTGCTCCTAAGATTTTTTCCGTTATTTCCTCTGAAGTAGGTGCGTCCCAGTCAAGTTTGACTTCCACATTAGAAGCTAAGCTTCGGCCTTCACCTTTGCCGGTTTCAATGCTTAGGCTAGCGCGAATTTCACCCAATTCAACACCCAGCTTATTGGCCTTCGCTCGTACGGTAACCACCTTACATTCGGCAAGACCGGCCAAGACCAAATCCACTGGATCCATCCCTTTATCAGTACCGCCTAAATCTTCAGGCTCGTCGGCAATGACTACGTGACGTCCATTAGTAATACGGCTCTCGTAGGAATTGGCCTTGTTTGTAATAGTGATGGTTTTGAGGGTTGCCATAGCGTATTAGGTTTATTTCTCCGTAATGAGCAATGTGCCCATGAGTTGGTACAAGGCTATCTGTGCATTTACTGCGCGGAACTGTGCGGAAGATTTGCCGTTTTCAGCGGCTAACCATGCCAGCTGGGCTTGGCGCTGCTCCAAAGAAGAAGCTTGCCCAAGACTGTACAGCTCATTCACTTTCAACATGCGCTGGTTGGCTACCTCAGCGTTATCCGCTTCAATCTTCGCTACAGCAGCTGCATTGTTGAAGGCACGTACAGCGTTCTTCACTGTGTTCTCAATGAGCTCTTGGGTTTGAGCCTCGCGATGTTCTGCTTTCAATACCTCGAGCTTCGCATTTTGACGTTGTGTACGGCTCTGGAAACCACTAAAAAGGTTGTACTGCAAGCTCAGTCCTGCATTCAAACCGGTTTGTTGCGATGCCGTTAGGAAACCTGCTTCAGCTTGACTCTGGTTCAGGCCATAGCTGGCCTGCGCAGCGATAGTTGGGAAAAGTGTCGCCTGTTGCAATTGCTGCTGGATACGCGCTGTTTCTGCAGAAATATTAGCTAACTGCAACGCTGTATTACTAGCACGCATGGTGGCCAAGGTCTCCGCTTCATCGAATTGCTCCTCGAGGTTCAATCCGGTTTGATCGGAGACGGTAAAGGCATCTTGGTATCCAATAAAGGCTGCAAATGAATTCTTGGCCGATTCCAACTGCGTCTGTGCCTCCATCAACTCCACCTTATCGCGATTCATATCCACCTTCGCGGCCATGAGGTCCGTTGAATTTGATCCACCTAGCTCATTGGTCAATTGGGCCTTTTCAAAGCGTTCTTTGCTAATATTGAAGTTCTCGGTAGCGGTTGCTACTGTGCGCTGCAACAAAGAGATGCCAGTGTACTGCGACCAAACCTGGGCGATGGTGTTTTCCATGGCCTGCTTTTGAGCGAGGTCCGCTGCTTTTTTAGCACTATTCAACAATTGGTAGCTCCGCTGTATGCGCCCTCCGGCGAAGAGCACTTGACTTAAACCTAAGGAAGCGTTCTGCGAGAGCGACTCCGCACCTTCGACATCTTGGGTCTGTCCCGTAGCAAATTCAAGGTTTGAATTTTGATTGCTGTAATTGGTACCTGCCGAAGCGGTTAGTGTAGGCAGGCGACCGGCATTGCCCTGCGTTGCAGAATTTGCGGCCTGCTCAGCATCTAAGCGCGCAATGTGCAGATCGTGGTTGTGCTCCAATGCCAAGCTCAATGCATTGTCCAATGTCAATACCTGCTGTCCGTAGCTACTCCATCCTAGAAGCAGTGTTGCGGCGATGAAAATTCTCTTATTCAGCATTGTTCAATTCTTTAAAGTATTGTTCACTCTTCATTTCCTTGATGGCCGGCTCGACTTCCTCGCGAGTAGGTTTCTCATTCGTCCAGATGTGGCGAATTAAAACGCGTGCATCATTCACTAGAGCCATCATCGACGGCAAGACTACTAGGGTCAACATTGTCGCAAAACCAATTCCGTAAGCAATAGCCACCGCCATCGGGATGAGGAACTGTGCTTGGAATGAAGTTTCAAAGATGAGCGGCGCCAGACCAGCAATGGTAGTCACTGTGGTGAGGAAGATGGCGCGGAATCGGCTAATACCTGCATTAAAAATAGCATCGTATACCTTCTCGCCACTCTTCACGTTGATGTTGTATTTGCTCACCAGTACCAAACTGTCGTTCACGATAATACCGATCAGTGCCACAACCCCTAAGAAGCTGAGGATAGACATTGGCATTCCATGGATCCAGTGACCCCAAGCTACCCCAGTCAAACTGAGTGGGATAAGAAGCATAATGACAATGGTCTGCACCAGTGAACGGAACGTAAAGGTGATGGTTAAAATGATCAGGAAGAGAATCAGTGGCATCACCGTCTGTGAGCTGTCTTGGGTCTTCTGGCTTTCTTTCTGCTGGCCTTCGTAACGCGCGGTTACCGAAGGATACTTTGCGAAAATTTCAGGCAAGATGTCGGCCTTAATCTGCGAAAGTAGCGCTGGCGCCGAACCGTTAGGGCTGCTCAAATCGCTCTCCACACGGTACTCACGTTGCCCGTCAAGGTGGTTGATGTTCACCGTTCCCCTTTCAATAGTATACGTGGCCAATTCCCTTAGCGGAACATTGCCCTGTGGAGTAGTGATGAGCAATTCCTCCAAATCCCACAATTGCTTGCGGTCCTTTTCGTCCAAGCGCACCCACACTTTCACCTCATCCTCACCGCGTTGCAAGCGTTGCACCTGCGCCCCGAAGAAGGTTTCACGAACTTGAGTCATCACTGCTCCTGGGGTAAGGCCTAAATAGCGGGCCTTATCGGTGAGCTCAAGGGTCACCTCACGGATTCCTTTCTGGTCGTTATCGATCACATCAGTCAAGGCGTCCATGCGCTTAAGTTTGTCCTTGAGCGCTTCTTTGGCTGCCTTGAGTTCTACGAGGTCATAGCTGACTAGTGAAATTGATATGGGCTTACCGAAGGCCTGAACACCACCGAAGCTCACATTATCTGCACCTTCGATCTCACCCGCAGCTTTTCGAATGTCATTTTGAATGAGGTAGGAAGGAGTTAATCGAGTCTCGCTATCCAACAGAATCACGTTCAAGCGGGCCTTTGAAGAGATCGGGCCAATGTTCTTTTGAACGGCACGAACCACATCCAGGCTGTCCTCGCGTTCGCTTTTGTATTGCTCATTCACCGCCCAAACAGTCGATTCAATATGGTCAATCCACTTTTGCGTCACCGCCTCATTGGTACCTGCCGGCATATCCAAGCTGATGTTGATGTTGTCGCGCTCAATGAACGGGAAGAATTGGGTACGGATGATACCTCCGCCAATAGCCCCAAAAGTCACAAACATCACTGCAAAGAAGAAACTGATGGTGATGATCTTATTGTGCAGCGACCAGCGTAAGAACGGTGCATAGATCTTGTCTCTGAATCTAAACAACGCCTTCGTCGCCGCGCTCTGTACCGGGTTCATCTTCGCATTGCGCTCAAGCTTAGCGTGAGACAAGTGGGTCGGAAGGAATAAGAGTCCCTCGATCAAAGAAACGGCCAATGTCGCGATGACAATAAAGGACATTTCCGAGAAGAAATCTCCGGCTCTACCGTCCAAGAAGAAGAACGAGGAGAAGGCGATAATGGTCGTCAATACGGCACTTACCACCGAAGGAATTACCTCTACAGTACCGTCCAGTGCGGCTCGAAGTAGCGGCTTTCCACGCTCAAAGTGTGCATAGATGTTCTCGGCGATGACAATCCCGTCGTCCACGAGAATACCGATCACTACGATCATACCGAACAGCGAAATAACGTTGATGGTAATGCCAAAATAGGTCGCCAAAATGAACATCCCTGCAAATGAAACCGGGATACCAATGGCTACCCAGAAGGCCAATCGGAGGTTCAAGAAAAGCGTCAATAGAATGAGTACCAGGAAGAATCCAAGCAGCCCGTTCTCAAAGAGTAAGTCCTTACGCTGTTGTAGGGTTACCGAGAAATCCGTGATGACATCCAAGCGCATGTGATCATTGTTCGCATTGTACTCCTTCACGTAGTTGTTCACGAACTCACAGGTGCTCAACAAATCCTCTTGGTCGGTATTGTTTAC
>JAAZVU010000129.1 GCA_018623275.1 Flavobacteriales bacterium | reverse complement strand
CTGTTTTGATACCTTCTATACAGTTCATTTTCTTCAGCGGACAACTCGTGTTGGTAGAGCCCATCTTCCTTAATGTAATTGTCGTTTTTAATGACCTTGAAGAAATATTCTTCTAAAGCTTCAACACTAGCAAGCCCAACTTTCACGCCATCACCGTGGGCACGTTCTTTATTCTCCGTGCGCTTTGGTTTGTAAAATTTGGCCCAAAGCTTTGGCGCTAAAAGCACCGGCATATTGCTGTAATCTAGTGAAGCGAACGGGCCGCGTTTTGCGAGCTCTTTAGTTAAGGCAGTGGTTCCCGCTCGAGCCAATCCCGTAATCAATACTCGATTGTATTTCCTCTCGCTTTGGTTTTCTGCTGCCACTCCTTTGATCTGGTAGTTCAGCAGTTTTTTACCCAAGTGATAGTTGTCCAAGACGAGATGATGAAACAGCTGCGCCATGGCACTGTAGGCGCTTTTTTTCTTCTTTGGAAGTACGAATGGGACCACAGAGCCAACAGCTAGAAGTAACATGCCGTAACCTGACGGTTCAAAGGAAAGATATTCAAAGAGCCCTGTGTAAATAGCTACTGAGGCTGTGATGACCAGCGCAGCCATGAGAAGGACCATTAGTAATGAACCTACCGTCTGCATCACCTTGGTGTTGACTAACTCGAATTTTTCGTCTTCGTCAATATCGGCAACGAGTATGTTGAGGAGACCAACGCTGCGCTCAGCCAGCTTGAAGAATGGGTTTTTCATCCAAAGTGCCCCCAAAGCAAGCAAGGTACCTGATAGGAAGGGAAGGAAGTATGGAAGAATTGGACCCAAAAGAATGCTTATTTTTTACGTGTAGCGCGCTTGATACGGTACCAGATAAGGTAGCCGAATGATCCTAAAATGAGCAATAATACGAGCACGATAAGGATGCCCGCGCCTACGCCCAATCCAGGGCCGATGTACATAAGTGGTGTCGTCATAATTATGGTCTGTAAAATCTTGTCCAATTAGGAATCTCTACGTATTCCGTTTTGCCAAAGTAATTCAAAGCGTTTTTGTAAACGAGTGCATCGTCCTTAAAAATGTACACATTGAACTCGTTTTGTTCTTCAATCGCCACGTATCCGTTTCCAAGGAATTCTTGAAGCCCCTCGGTTGAGGTATAAACTTTCTCTGCAGTCATTTGATTAGAAATGCCCAATTCAGTTTTTCTATTTCCACTTAAATCAAAGGCTGCCACTTCGCTGTAGATGCCCTCGTGCTGGTCATTTTCGACGCTGAATTGGAGCTCAAAAAGACTAGGACTATGGTTGTTGAAGCAGATAATAGCGCTATCTCCTAGAATGTCCACGTCGTGCTGGGAGCTCAATCCTTCACTGAAAGAATGCAGAATTTCAAGCGTTGATGGCCTCAAGTGAAGCAATTCGTTCTGTGTACGATTACTGATCAGCAGATCGCCTACCTCATATCCATCTGTAGAGTCTGTAAAAGTAACAGGTTGAATGTCGTTGAGGTGGAAGCAGTCCCCGTGTGCCGGACCGTAGTAACTCTTGTAAACGGGGTTCAATTCATTCTTGGCGAAAACTTCAAGCATTGAGATGCTATCTGTGGTAGCTCCTGTTTCAAGGTCTAATCCCAGAATGACCTCGTCCATTACCCCTATTCCCATGCGCTCGTTAATGAAGAAGGTGTCTAGCGTTGCATTACCGTAGGTGTGGAGGTAGCCATGGTCACGAGCACAGATCCAGATTTTTCCACTTTGAATCTCAGCACTGTGGTGATAAACCAGATCTCCACTTCGTTCCCAGATTACTTCATTCGTATTGCTGATGACACCTGCCCAGTCGCCTTCATGCACATAGGCGAAGAGACTACTATCGGGCAAGAGCTGTGCGAAATAACGGGCATTGGGATAGGGTTTGTGTTCACCTAAATCCCAAGTCTTAAGGACCCTGTCGGTTCTTAGATTTATCAGTTTAGCTTCATTGGTTGGGCCGAAGGTGTGCAGTGCGTAAATGTCCTCTTCGAGCAGGTTTACCGGAGGAGCAAACTCCTGTGTGGCCTTCAAATATTCAGGCAGCTCAAAGAGCATGGACTTTACTGCCGAAGGGGTTTCGCCAATAATGGAAACAAGCTTGCTCAGCACACCAAACCTGTTTTTTGCAGGGTATTTACCTGCATCAAAAGCAAGGATGGTGGTGAAAAATACCACGATCAATAGGCCGGCAATATTTGCAATGAGTTTGGCTCCTTTTTCCATTGTTCTCGAATAAGCAGTTAAAAGTACCTAATCAGCGGATAGACTAAGAATCACTTGAACTAAAGGGTCTCAACTAGCATCATAGTTTCAAATTCGAGACCTGTGGAATTAAGTGCTAAATTCCCGCTATGAATATCCTGATCTCGCCAGATTCCTTAAAAGGGTCACTTACAGCTCAAGAGGCCGCTTTGATGATAAGAGAGGCATTGTTGGCTGCATCGCCTGGGGTAAATGTGAAATCATTGCCACTTTCCGATGGAGGGGAAGGGGCATTGGATATCTGGTTCAGTCTAGGTCTAGGCAATAAGGTAGAAGTGCCTTCTAAAGATCCTTTAAGTAGGGACATCATTGCCGAATATTTCAGATTTAACAACGGTTCTGCGTGGGTGGAACTCAGCCAAGCGAGCGGTCTGGTTCTCTTAGAAAAAGGAGATAGAAATCCATTGAATACCTCAACCTATGGTACGGGTGTACTCATCAGTCATGCACTGAAAAATGGTGCTAAGAAGATTACTTTAGGCCTCGGCGGTAGCGCTACCAACGATGGCGGTGCGGGTTTGTTGACCGCTTTGGGTTTTGATTTGCTCAATAGCGATGGCAAAAGTGTATACCCTTCAGGAGGAAACTTGGATCAAATTGTAAAAATCGTTTCTCCAGATATTCCGGATGTGAAGATAGACGTGGCCTGTGATGTAAGTAATCCATTGTGCGGCCCTCAGGGGGCGAGCGCAGTTTACGGACCACAAAAGGGCGCCACACCCGAAATGGTGCATAAGCTTGATGCAAATCTTGCTCACTGGGCAATCTTGCTTGAGCAATCCTTCGGAGTTGTAGTTTCAGAGATTCCTGGCTCCGGAGCCGCGGGAGGTGCAGGTGTTGCATTATTAGCAGCTTATGGCGCCGAACTGAAACCTGGATTTGATCTTATTGCTGAGGCAGTAGGGTTGAAAGAGGCCCTGGATTGGGCAGATTTGGTGATCACTGCAGAGGGGATGTTAGACGATCAAAGTTTATCTGGAAAAGCGACCATATCCCTTTGTCAAAAAGCGAAAAAATTCGACTGTAAAACCTGGGTATTTGCCGGTACAGTTGAAGGTCAGCACGAGAAATTTTCGGCTGCGGGAGTAGATAGCGCCGTTCAGATTAGACCTCAAGGGATGACTGTAGAAGAGAGTATGAAAAATGCCGGTGATTTGCTTCAATTGGCTGTAAAAACTGCGTGTAAGGAATTATGGAAATAGTCGCTTTAATATTCACCATTGTATGGATCGTTCTCGGGACCGCTCGAATGAAGTGGCATCCATTTTTAGTGCTTTTAATCGCAGCCTTTGGTCTAGCCTTAGCGTTGGGCACACCCGCATTAAACGCACTTGATTTAATCAACACTGGTTTTGGAAAGACCATGTCGCGGATTGGCTTAATCATACTCCTAGGAGCAATGCTCGGCGAAATTCTAGAGAAGGGGGGAGCCACAGAGATCATTGCCTTACACATCGTGAAGACGCTAAAAAAAATACCTACCACCTATGCAATGAGTTTGATCGGTTACGTGGTCGCCATTCCTGTTTTCTGCGATGCAGCGTTCATCTTACTTTCTCCATTGACCAAGAGTTTATCTAAAAACGCGAAGGTTAGTGGAAAGGCATTAACTGTTGCGCTTAGTACAGGCTTATTTGCGCCTCACGTACTCATTCCGCCAACTCCTGGGCCTTTGGCTGCGGCAGCGACTTTAGGCTTGAATGAATTAGGCATGCTCATCATTGCCGGCGGGGTACTATCTTTAGTTTTGGTCCTTGCTGGAGGGTGGTTTGCTACGAGAATGAACAAGAAGTTATTCTCAACGCAAGCTATTGAATCTATTGAATTGCCGGTAGTTCGTGGTAGTTTTTGGAAGGCCATTCTTCCCCTTTTGTTGCCTCTAATTCTCATTGCAGGAGGAACTTCCTTTAAGGATGTTCAAGGGCCAATTCAGCCTTGGATCACCACCCTCAGCAAACCCGAGGTGGCACTTGCAATGGGCGTAGTTATAGCGCTTCTTATCTCTGGCAATAAAATGAAAGAGCAATCTTGGGTAAAAAATGCCTTAAGAGCCGGTGGTCCGGTGCTTCTAATTACTGCTATGGGTGGTGCCTTAGGCGGAGTATTGAAGCTAATTGATGTAGGAGCTATGCTCGAGGGTATCGCTGTTCCGGGCGCTTTTGCTTTGGTTTTGCCCTTCGT
>JAAZVU010000128.1 GCA_018623275.1 Flavobacteriales bacterium | reverse complement strand
TTTATTTAACCAGTTTTGTATTGTATTCAATTCTTCATCTGAACTCAATAATAGCAAGGCCTCTGCCTGCTCTGCGAGTTCGTGTTTTGGATATCTATCCATCAGCGCTCTCAAATAATTTCTAGAGCGCTCTTTATCGTTAAATCTATTCTCAAAAAACAACGCCAATTGCATCAACGCTTCAGGTGCAAACGCATGTTGCGGGTATTTTTTGGTCAGTGTAATGAGGTAGTTCACTCCGTACAAGTAATCCTCTCCTCCACTCATCAGTACTAGCCCAGCCTGCATCAACCTCCTCGGATCACTCAACACAAGGCTGTCTTCACTGATAAAATGCTTCTTAGCAAATTCCAATTCTTCACTCGTAGCCACGCCACTATCTATTCTCTCAAAATAGTACAGGGCTGAATCGCTCACTGAAACCTCAAGTGTGGCGGCCTGAATTTCAGCCTCTGGCGATGAACAAGAAAGAAAACCCAGAAACGCAAAGAAGGCAATTCTCATCGACGCTTTGGGAATTTCATTGGGTAATCGATCGAAATGTCGCCGCGCTCAATTGAGCCCAATTTACCTTTAATCAAACGCTTGCGAAGCGGCTTGAGGTAATCGGTGAACAAAACGCCTTCAATGTGATCGTATTCGTGTTGGATCACACGAGCAGCCAAACCTGTGTAGGTTTCTTCTACCAACTTCCAATCCTCGGTGTAATATTCGATGACCAATTTTTCTTTGCGGTATACGGTTTCTCGTACATCTGGAATACTCAAACAGCCCTCTTCCATACCCCACTCATCACCTTCTTCTTCGATGATAATAGGGTTGATAAAGGTTTTCTTGAAGTTCTTTAAAACCTCATAGTCCTCTTCACCTTCTTGGGCAAAAGGACTGGCATCGATAACAAACAAACGAATACCACGACCAATCTGAGGTGCGGCCAAACCAACACCTTGTGCGTTGTACATCGTCTCATACATGTTATCAATGAGCGGCGCTAGACCCGGATAATCCTGATCTATTTCTTCCGCTACCTTATTGAGAACGGGATCGCCATAGGCAACAACCGGTAAAATCATAGTTGGTGATTAATTAAGGTGCAAAGATAGTTAGTGCATGGCTAAATAACGCTCTAAAATGAGCGATGCTGCGACTTTATCGAGCGCACCTTTTTGTCTACGTTTAGATTTCTTCATCCCACCCATAATCAGCATCTGAGAAGCCTCCTGAGAGGTGAAATCTTCATCTACAAAAACAATCTCCATGAGCGGCCAATGCTTGTGGATTTTCTCTCCCCATAGATCGATCAACTCCGTGCTATCCGTAGCCATTGCCGGCTTACCAATGACTATGGTCTTGGTCCCCTCGGCAGCCACGTAGGACTCCAAAGTGGACATAAGCTCTGAGGTGTCCACCGTTTTTAGTGGAAAAGCCATCATTCCTAATGGGTCAGTTTCTGCCATTCCAGTGCGTCTTCCGCCAATATCTAAAGCCAATATTTTCGCCATGGTTCAAAGGTAGTCTTTCCCGAGGAAGCATTAAATTTGGCACTCAAATAAGAATGAACAAGATGCAGGAATTAAGAGCGGTCATTGAACAAGCTTGGGAAAATAGAGAATTACTTCAGCAGGAAGAAACACAGAATGCTGTGCGCGCGGTTGTGGATGCATTAGATAGCGGAACACTTCGCGTTGCCGAACCAACAGAAAATGGCTGGCAAGTCAACGAGTGGGTGAAAAAAGCAGTCGTGTTGTATTTCCCCATTCAAACGATGGAAACTATTGAAGTAGGACCGTTCGAATTCCACGACAAAATTCCTCTAAAGCGTAATTACGCTGAAAAAGGAGTTCGTGTAGTTCCTCACGCTGTGGCTCGTCATGGCTCCTTCATCGAAGCTGGCGTAGTAATGATGCCTTCGTATGTAAACATCGGTGCGTATGTTGAAAGCGGCACCATGGTAGATACTTGGGCAACCGTAGGATCGTGTGCTCAGATCGGAAAGAATGTGCACCTTAGTGGTGGTGTAGGAATTGGCGGTGTATTGGAACCGTTGCAAGCAGCACCTGTAATCATCGAAGACGATTGCTTCATTGGTTCACGTTGTATCGTTGTGGAAGGTGTACACGTTGAAAAAGAGGCCGTATTGGGAGCTAATGTAGTGCTCACTGCTTCTACTAAAATTATTGACGTTAGCGGTGATGAGCCGAAGGAGTACCGAGGCCGTGTTCCTGCACGCAGTGTAGTCATTCCTGGCACCATGCCAAAAGAATTCCCTGCGGGAACCTTTAACGTGCCTTGTGCTTTGATTATTGGACAACGCAAAGAAAGCACGGACAAGAAGACTTCTTTGAACGACGCATTACGCACGCACAACGTAGCTGTATAATGTGTACTGCCCTAAGCATACTTTACCTCAGCTACAATGAGGAAGATGTCTTTGGGCAATCGCTCGAAAGCATAGCATCTATTGCCGACGAGATTATAGTAGTAGATTCTGGATCGACCGATTCCACCATTCAACTCGCTGAAAAAGCCGGAGCTCGCGTATATGAGCGCCCTTTAGGCAACTGGGGAGAACAGCGCAATTGGGGCTTAGATAAGTGCAAACATCCGTGGGTTCTAGTCGTAGATTGCGATGAAGTACTCACCCCTGAGCTTATTGCATCGCTCCAAGAGTGGAAAAAAAGCGAGCACACCGAGGCGCAGCCTTATTCGTTCAAGCGGGTGCACTTTTTCAAAGGCAAAAAGATGCGATTTAGTGGGCTCCAAAATGATTACGTCGTTCGCTTACTGCCGAAGGGCATGAAATTCGAAGCGCTCAATGTCCACGAAAAAGTGCGTTCCGGCTCCATTCGTTTAAAAGGAGAACTGCTTCATTACACCTATAAAAATGCGCTGCATTGGGAGCAGAAATTCAGAACATACGCCAAGCGCCAAGCGTTGGACTATGAGAAAAGGGTGGGTAGAATTGGCCCGTATTATTTGAATGTGAAACCTTCGTGGCGATTTTTCAAGCACTACATCATAAAAGGCGGTATTTTTGACGGCTCGAGAGGCTTAGAATATGCCTTGTGGATGTACCGGGCCGTGAAATGGCGGTATCTCGAAGTAAATAAATTGCGAATCAAATGACATTCGGTCAAAGCTTACAATTCATTCTTACCGCATTGTTCCTGCTAAGTGTATACAGTTACAAATGGGCATTGCATTTTCAGTACCTAAGGGTCAAGAACAAGAAGAAGCCGGGCAGCTGGAAGGATTTCTACACGCGCAATTTTTCAAATAAAAAAGACCTTCAGTGGTGGAAAGAGAGCTTTATGATTTTTCCTTTGCTCTACCCTACTGTTTTCACTGGCAAGGAAAACGAGGACTTTTGGCTCGCGAAAATTAAACGAACCAACCTCGCTTTGTACTTCCTACTGATCATCCTACTACTTACGGGAATCTACTTCTCGAAACTATCAGAGCGTCCCTTTTAATGTCGAATTACAGTCACTTTCTAGACCGACCAATTTTTAAAGAAATTGGACAGGCAGCCGACCGCCTCGGTCTAGAATGCTATGTGGTTGGCGGTTATGTCCGAGACCGACTCATTGAGCGCCCAACCAAAATGGACCTCGATTTTGTCACTGTGGGCTCGGGCATCGCCTTAGCCAAAGAAGTTAGAAAAGGATTTGACAAGAAACCTAAACTGAGTGTTTTTAAAAGTTTCGGCACGGCCCACATGAATTATAAAGGCGTTGACCTTGAATTTGTTGGCGCCCGTAAGGAAAGCTACAAGAGAAATAGCCGTAACCCTATCGTAGAGGACGGCACCTTGGAAGATGATCAGAATCGTCGCGACTTCACCATCAACGCAATGGCTATTTGTTTGAATGAAAGTCGTTGGGGGGAATTGATCGACCCTTTTAATGGTGTCGCTGATCTTGAGAAAAAGCTCATCAAGACGCCTCTTAACCCAGATAAGACCTTTGACGACGACCCACTTCGTATGATGCGTGCCGTACGTTTCGCTGCACAACTAGATTACCGCATCGATTCGGGTACTTTAAAATCCATAAGAGCACATGCGTCGCGATTGAAAATAGTCGCTCCAGAACGCATTAGTGTGGAGCTCAATAAAATCATGGCGGTCGATAAGCCGTCGTACGGCTTGGGCCTACTCTTTACAAGTGGCCTTATGAAGGAAATAATGCCTGAAATCTGTGCACTTCAGGGTGTTGAGGAGGTGGAAGGTCACTTACACAAGGACAATTTCTACCACACCCTCGAGGTCGTAGACAACCTTGCACGCACTTCAGAAAGCTTGTGGCTCAGATGGGCCGCGCTGTTGCACGATATCGGTAAGCCAAGGACAAAAAAGTTCATCAAACCCGCCGGATGGACCTTTAGAGGCCACGAATTTGTGGGTAGCAAAATGATCCCAAGGATCTTCAAGCGCTTACACCTACCTACGGATGCACGTATGAAGTACGTACAAAAGATGGTGATGATGAGTTCGCGCCCAGCG
>JAAZVU010000023.1 GCA_018623275.1 Flavobacteriales bacterium | reverse complement strand
TCGCGAACGCGGTAATTAATCCTTTGTTTTGCATTGTGTGGATTATTTCTTTTTTCCAATAACGCGCAAATATAACTAAGTCGGGGTGGCTAACCTAACCATTTTTAATGCGGTATGAATCTTGTTGCGAGTTATCTTTGAATTATGATGAAAAGATCCCTCCTCTTCTTGCTTATGTTGCTCATTACTAAGGTCGCTGTGCACGCCCAATCGAACCGATTGAGTTTTGATTGGACCAAAGGACCCGCTGTACTCGATGGCAGTGATACGCTAGAACTAGCTTTTATGGGCGGGGCCGATTTACCTCAATTCTCGCGCGTTGACCTCAATCTCGACGGAACCGATGATTTAGTCGCTTTTGACCGCCAAGGCAACCGCTGGCTGACCTTTCTGGCAGAGAATAACAAATGGGTTGCCTCACCTGCCTATGCAGATAGCCTTCCTAAAATTCAGTACTGGGGGCTTTTTAGAGATTATAATGGCGACGGAAAAAAGGATCTTTTTGCCTATGTCCTCGGTGGCATGGGGGTATGGACCAACAACAGTTCCGATTCTCTTCAATTCGATTGGGCGTTATCAGGAACTTACCTAACCACGAATGTAGGCGGTGCGGTAGCCAACCTTTATAATTTTAGTAGCGATATACCTGCAATTGACGACATTGACAACGACGGTGATCTGGACGTTTTGACCTTCGGTCAGCGCGCTACCGTAGAATGGCACGAGGGACTTACCGCGAATGGGCTGGACTTTGCGTTAAACACGACTTGTTGGGGCCGATTCGAAGAAGGCCTCAATAGCAACGACCTAGCCTTGGATGCTTGTCAGGGTGTGCAGAAAATGGAATTCAGCCAAAAGAACTCTGGAGGAGCTCATGCTGGATCTACTATTCTTTCCATCAATCTAAATGGAGATACACTGACCGATGTTTTACTTGGCGACGTAAGCTTTACCAATCTGGTGGCTGCATTTAACGGCGGGCACATTGACAGCGCCTACATGTCCAGCAAGGACACTTTGTACCCAACCAGCATACCTACTAATATTGAGTACTTCCCAGCGGCCTTTTATGAAGATATCGATTTTGACAGCATTCCAGACCTACTGGTTGCACCAAATTTGAACGGCTCCATCAATCAAGGCAATGCATGGCTCTATGAAAATTCAGGCGCAGCGAACCATCCCATTTTCTCATCGCTCGACAGCAATTTCTTGGTGGATGAGATGATTGATCTTGGAACCACTGCGCGCCCTGCCTTGGTGGATTTAGATTTTGACGGCGATTTCGATTTAGTCGTTGGCGGCAAAGGAGCATATTTGGCACCCGGGACTTACAAGAGTTCGTTGCATCTCTACACGAATGTAGGCACCAATACTGCGCCCAAATTTGAATTGACCAATACTGATTATGTAAACGCAGGGTTCAACAACCTAGGGGAAGACCTCAGTCCTGCTTTTGGTGATCTTGATGGCGACTTTGATCCCGATTTATTAATTGGTGCACTGAACGGTCAAATCTATTATTACGAGAATACCGGCACATTTGTGAATCCTTCGTTCATCTACAAAGGCGCCTTGCAAAGCATTGATGTGGGCAACCACAGCACGCCTGCTCTAGGCGATTTAGACGGCGACGGTGACCTTGATTTAATGATCGGAAATGAAGCTGGGAATGTTGCGTATTATGAGCATACAGGCACCTACCCGAACCTGTTCACACTTGTAGATGCGAATTGGGTAGGGATTGATATGAGTACCCCCTTCTCGCCGAGTGGTTATGCAGTGCCTGCCGTTGTTTATGGCGCCGACACTACCCTACTTATCGGCTCTGAAGACCAGGGCGTGGTTCATTTAGATTCTCTCGCTAAGATCATGAGTGGAGCTTCCAATGTCGATCTCGTATTTGGTAGTGGCACAACTGCATCGACTACTCGAGAGGAAACGCCCTTTGGCGGATCGAAGCGCAACGGACGTATGCAGATCATTTACTCGAACGATGAACTCCTTGCCGCGGGTGGATCTTTTGGCCAGATCAATTCCATCGGTTTTGAAATGGGCACCAATACAAATCTCTATCTCACGCAAGGGTTTACCATCAGTATTAAGCACATCAGTGATACCGCACAGGCCAGCTTCCATACGTCAGGATTCACGCAAGTCTATGACGGTATTCGTGTACTAACCACAGGCTGGAACGACATTCAACTCTCTACCCCATTTGCTTGGAACGGCACCGATCACCTGCTCATTGAAATTTGTTTTTCAAAGCACGCACAGACGGGCGATATCCCCGTCATACTTGGTTCCACCTCCTTCAACTCTGTCTTCATCGGTGATATCAACGGTTGGAACTCCATCACCAAGGACGGGTGTCTTATGCCGTATTTAAGCAAGAATAAAAAGCGTCCAAACATGCGCTTTAACTTCACTCCAACCCTCAGACAAACCGATGCACACATGATCAGCTCCGGAAAGAGGCTTCACCCGGCCGTGGCAGATCTCAATGCGGACGGATTCCCTGATGTTATTGTCGGAAATATGAGCGGCGGCCTTCATTACTATCAGGGCAAAGCGTTCAACAGCATCAGCGTTGAAGAGGAAGTTCTGGATATCAAGACGAGCATCCTTCCAAACCCGAGTACCGGGACTGTTCTTTTTGAGGCCTCAGAGGCTTCTGAAGTTGCACTTTATGATCTTTTAGGCAAGAAAGTGGGTACCTATGATTTGGGCACACAGCATTTCTTACAATTACCGAAAGGTCTATATATCGCTAAGTTCCTCGCAGAAAATGGCAGCATCCTAGCCACCGAGAAACTCGTCCTTCAGTGATATGTCTTTAGTAGTGGTACTTTTTGACGGCCCGTGCACATTGTGCAATAAGAGTGTCGACTGGATCCATTCCAGAGATTTCCATGGCGATTTTTCCTTTGCGTCTTTGCAGGGCAAGTGGGCAGCAGAACATCTACCCGAACATTTAAAGAGTGAAGATTCGGTCGTTTTATTTATGCATGGCCAATTCCACATTCGTTCCAAAGCCGCCTTGCTCATACTTGAGCAGCTCCCCGGTTACCGCTGGACCAAAGTGTTTCACCTTGTGCCTACTTTTTTACGTGACCTTGTGTACCGCATCATTGCCAAGACACGCTATAGATTCTTTGGCAAAGGCTACTGCACATTTGTTTCAGGGGAAAGAATGCTTGAATGAGACGATGAAAGTTTTCGCATAAAAAACCCCCGAGCGCACAGCGCTCGGGGGTTTTTATTTCGCCCCTGCGGGGCTTGTTTCACGCCCTAAGGGCTTATAGATTCTCGTCAAGTGCAGCATTCATCTTGCGTACTGCAGCAGCAGAAGCTTCAAACTTCTCTTTCTCGTCAGCGCTTAGATCAAACTCTACTACTTTCTCCCAACCGTTCTTACCAACGATTACTGGAACACCGATACAGATATCGTCTTGACCATACTCGCCGTTGAGCAATACAGAACAAGGGAACATTTTCTTCTGATCACGAACGATGCTCTCAACCAACTCAGCTCCAGCAGCACCTGGTGCGTACCATGCAGATGTACCGATGAGACCTGTCAATGTTTTACCACCGACCATGGTTTCAGCAACAACGTACTCTTGCTGCTCTGGCGTTAAGAATTGAGTCACTGGCATGCTGTTGTACGTAGCATGGTTAATCAATGGAATCATGGTAGTATCACCGTGACCACCGATCACCTGACCTTGAAGGTCGTTAGGCGAACAACCTAGTTGCTCAGACAAGCGGTACTTGAAACGTGCAGAATCTAGGATACCACCCATACCGATGATGCGGTTCTTTGGCAATCCTGAGGTCTTAGACGTCAAATACGTCATCGTGTCCATTGGATTAGAGATCACAACGATGATGATATCAGGGCTGTGCTTGATCAAGTTCTCAGTTACCATCTGAACGATCTTCGCATTCGTGCCAATCAACTCCTCACGAGTCATACCTGGCTTACGAGGAATACCTGAAGTAATTACTGCTACAGCAGAACCGGCAGTCTTGCTGTAATCGTTGGTTGAACCTACGACCTTTGAATCGAAACCGTTCAAGGTTGCAGTTTGGTTCATATCCATCGCCTTACCTTCTGCAAATCCTTCTTTGATATCAAGTAGTACGATTTCTTCAGCCAATTCACGACGAACCATGTTCTCAGCTACTGTAGCGCCTACGTTACCGGCACCAACAACAGTAATTTTCATATGTGTTTGATTTTATTGTTATTCTGGTACCACAAATGTACTTCACAGACAGCGATTTATTTAGCTCGAACTAAGAAAACCGGACAATTGATATAGTCGAATAATTCCAACTCTACGTTGTACCTTTGTAGTGTTAAAATGACCCCCTTATGGTAGCTCTAAAACTCATCGGAATCACAGTCGTACTGCTCGGTCTTGGCGTAGCAGGTATTGCCATTAAAATTTGGGCGAAAAAAGACGGAGAATTTGCAGGAACTTGTGCTTCACAAAGCCCTTTCTTGAACCAAGACGGGGAAACCTGTTCGTACTGTGGCAAGAATCCTAATCAGTGCGAGAATAACCTCGAACAGGCTTAATTAATCTCGTAGGCAGACCATCCTTCGGTCTTCTGCACCTCTATTTCACCTTTCTTGTTCCCTACAATTAGGTAGGCCTCTACATCCGGAAATTGTGCGATCAGTTGCATTGCATTGGAGCCCGCAACCATACATGCTGTGGCTAATGCATCCGCCAATGTCGCATTTGAAGCGATGATACTCGCTGACAAAACGTTACTAATCACTGGCTGACCGGTTTCTGGATCTATCGTATGCACGACCTTCTGACCAGTTTCATCCACCCAGAATTTGCGATAGTTACCGCTAGTGGCAAGCGACATAGAATCTAAAGCAATGATGGTTTGGAACTGTCCAGGTATGCGATCTTCTACTGGTTTCTCAATACCAATTCGCCAACCACGACCTTTGACATTTTCGCCCTTACAACGAACCTCACCGCCGACCTCAACCATGTAATCCTTTACGCCTTTAGCCAAAAGATGTTCGGCAATAATATCCACCGTGTATCCTTGAGCGATGGCATTCACATCTACTTGAAAACCGAAAGGAAGTGCGTACAAAGAGTCTGCTTCAGGTAAAGAAAGCTTCATGCTGCCCACATATTGAAGTAGACTATCCACATTTACATCTTCATTGTAAGACCCCCCAGAAAATCCCCATGCTTTGATCACCGGAGCAATAGTAATATCAAATTGGCCAGAAGTAAGTTCTGTATATAATTTAGAGAGTGTTATGACCCGAGCGAAAGCGGTACTTAGACGCACTGAATCACCGTTGTTCAGCCTTGAGATCTCGCTATTTTCCACCCACAAACTCATCTGCTGATCCATAGCCTTAAGGATACTATCGATATCTGTGCGGTAGTCTACCCCAGGAGGAACTAGGTAAGAAATACTGTAGGTTGAGCCTTGCGCAGGACCTTGGTTAGTTACTTGAACCAATTCAGGTGCTGAAGAGCACGAAAACAATAGCACTGCGGCCAAAAATGAAGAAAGAATGTATCTCATGGGGTAAAAATAAAAAAGCCGCTCCTGGCGGAGCGGCTTTGGAAATAAATCTTTGGGATTAACCACCGAAGTCGTCGAAACTAACATTCTCTGGTGGTACACCGAAGTCGTCAACCATCTTCAGTACAGCCGCATTCATAAGAGGCGGGCCACAGAAATAGTATTCGATATCTTCAGGTGCATCGTGGTGATTCAAGTAGTTGTCGATCAATGCTTGGTGAACGAAACCAGTGAATCCATCACCTTCTGCATCCATGTTTTCTTTTGCCTGCCAGTTATCTTCTGGAAGTGGCTCAGACAATACAATATGGAATTTAAAGTTCGGGAACTGCTCCTCGATCTGACGGAAGTCGTCAAGGTAGAACAACTCACGCTTAGAACGACCACCGTACCAATAGCTCACCTTACGACCTGTTTTCAACGTGTGGAACAGGTGGAACAAGTGCGAACGCATTGGCGCCATACCGGCACCACCACCGATGTATACCATCTCTGCATCTGTCTCTTTGATGAAGAATTCACCGTAAGGACCTGAGATAGTCACTTTGTCGCCTGGCTTTTGATCGAATACGTATGAAGAACATACCCCTGGATTAACATCCATCCAACCGCCTTTCTTGCGATCGAACGGAGGTGTAGCAATACGGATGTTCAACATGATGATATTTCCTTCTGCTGGGTGGTTAGCCATAGAATACGCACGGAAAAGTGGCTCAGGGTTCACCATCTTAAGATCCCATAGCTTGAACTTATCCCACTCTGCTTGGAACTCGTCAGGAGCCTTACCCAATTTTGGATGAGACGTGATATCAATGTTCTTAAAGTCTACTGTTGTTGCAGGAACGTCTACCTGGATGTAACCACCAGCTTCGAAATCTAGTGTTTCACCTTCTGGAAGTTTTACTACGAACTCTTTAATGAAAGATGCCACGTTGTAGTTACTAACAACCTCACACTCCCACTTCTTGATACCGAAGATTTCTTCAGGTACCTTAACGTTCATGTCGTTCTTCACTTTTACCTGACATCCCAGACGCCAGTTATCTGCAATCTCTTTACGGTTGAAGAAACCTGTTTCTGTTGGAAGAATCTCGCCACCACCTTCAGTAACTTGACACTTACACATACCACAAGTACCACCACCACCACAAGCAGATGGCAAGAAGATCTTTTGGTTGCTCAAAGTTGATAGTAGGGTTGTACCCGATTCAACTTCAACATCATCTCCATTGATGTTCAATTTTACCGGTCCGCTTGGAGACAAACGCGCCTTTGCCTGCAATAGAATCGTCACCAACAAAAGGATAACGAGTACGAAGACAACTACCGATGAAAGAACTACTGTGCTAGATAAAAACATAGCTACTGTACTTATTATAATTTAATACCCATGAAGCTCATGAACGCGATACCCATCAAACCTGTAATGATGAAGGTAATCCCAAGACCGCGCAAAGGAGCAGGAACGTTTGAATAGCGGATTTTCTCGCGGATGGCTGCAATAGCAACGATGGCCAAGAACCAACCCACACCTGAACCTATACCATAGACTACCGCTTCAGCGATAGTACCGAAAGCACGCTCTTGCATAAAGAGTGAACCTCCAAGGATAGAACAGTTTACAGCGATAAGTGGTAAGAAGATACCTAAGGCGCTGTATAGTGCAGGTGCAAACTTCTCAACGATCATCTCGATCAACTGTACCATCGAAGCAATTACAGCGATGAACATGATGAACGAAAGGAAGCTAAGGTCTACATCTACAAACTCTTCACCCAACCAAGACAATGCACCAGGCTTCAAAACATAATTTTCAAGCAACCAGTTCACAGGAAGAGTGATGGTCAATACGAATGTTACAGCAATACCAAGACCAACAGCAGTTTTAACTGTTTTCGATACTGCGAGGTAAGAACACATACCTAGGAAGTATGCGAAGATCATGTTCTCAATAAAAATTGAGCGAACAAATAAGTTGATTAATTCTTGTCCCATGTCGGCTTAGTTTTCTTCAATGAGTTTAGTGTTTTTCGCACGCTGACCCCAAATGATCAGACCTACTACGATCAATGCCATTGGCGGGAACAGGAAGAATCCGTTGTTGGCATAGAATCCACCGTTAGCGATGTACCAGCTATCTGGAATTACTTGGAAACCAAGCAATGCACCTGAACCTAGAAGCTCACGGAAGAAGGCAACAGCGATCAGAATGACACCGTAACCGATAGAGTTACCGATACCGTCTAAAAATGCTTTCCATGGTCCGTTACCAAGGGCGAATGCTTCAAAACGTCCCATGATAATACAGTTTGTAATGATCAAACCAACGAATACAGAAAGCTGCTTACTTACATCGTAGGCAAAGGCTTTTAAGAATTGGTCCACCAAGATTACCAATGAGGCAACTACTACCAACTGTACGATAATACGGATACGGTTTGGAATAAGGTTACGAATCAAAGAGATGATTACGTTACCTGCCGCCAACACAAACATTACAGAAAGTGACATTACGATAGCAGGCTCAAGTTTAACCGTAATCGCAAGTGCAGAACAGATACCTAGTACCTGCACTGTAATAGGGTTGTTGTCATTGAAAGGATCAGAAAGTAGTCTCTGGTTCTTCTTTGAAAACAACGATTCTTTTTGTTTTACTTCTGTACTCATGGCTTAGATGTTTTTGAAGTATTCAGCATACGGCGCTAGACAGTCTGAAAGCATGTCGTTCACACCGTTTGAAGTAATTGTACCTCCTGAGATACCATCAACAGCGTAATCGCCAGCAGAAGTACCTGCTTTTACTACTGAGATAGATTTAAATATTCCCGCTTCAGAAATCTTCTTTCCTGGGAATTGCTCAGTAAACATAGGAGTAGTGATCTCAGCACCAAGACCCGGGGTCTCACTCTTGTGATCAAATGTGGCACCTACTACTGTATTACCGTCGCTTTCTAGTGCCAGGTAGCCCCAAACAGGACCCCATAGACCCTTACCGCGCATTGGAATAATGTAGTAAGTATCTCCTTCTTTCTCTGCAACATACAATGGAACCGAACGGTCCATGTTACCTGACTTGATGGCAGCTGCCATATCAATATCGAAAGCTGCCGTTGCATCTTCTGATACTACTGCACCGCCTTGAAGTGTCAAGCTTTGCTTGATGTACTCTCCAAAGGCTGCATCAGATTCTGAGCGATCTACCTCAATACCGATAGAAGCTAGAATGCTTTGTTTCTTTTCCTGGCTGATGTTAGAAGCCTGCTTGCTCTTAAGACCAAGAGATGCTCCAGACAAAAGCACAGCTACCAACACTACCATCACTGTGGCAAAAGTGTAAGTATATGCGTTACTATTTACGTTCATCGTGTTTTGAAGTTTAGGCGTTAGCTAGACGCTTCTCGCGACGTTTGATGTTTGCTTCTACTACGTAGTGGTCAATTAGTGGAGCCATAACGTTCATGAAAAGAATCGCCAACATGATACCTTCAGGGTATGCAGGGTTGAAGACGCGAATCATGATACCGAAGAAACCGGCTAGGAATCCGTAGATATATTTTCCTGTTTCAGTTTGAGCAGCACTCACTGGGTCAGTAGCCATAAAGACCATACCGAACATAAAGCCACCCAACATGAGTTGGTGGATAGGATTCAGTGCCATGAATTCATTCACGGCGAAGACATTAAAGATGCCCGCCATTACTAATCCTCCTACAAAGAAACTCAACATGATTCTCCATGAACCTACTCCTTTGAATACAAGGAACAAACCACCTAAGAGAATTAACAATGCTGAAGTCTCACCGATAGAACCTGGAATCAAACCTAAGAACGCATTCATCAGAGAGTATGTTCCTTCTGGGCCAAATTGGGCCATAACCGTTTCAGTTGCAGGATTACCTAGGCCTTGACCTACAGTCGTTGCCAAATCACCCATTGCCGTTGCACCTGAGTAACCGTCTACGATATCACCACCTGAGGTATTAATCCACACCTGATCACCTGACATCCAGGTTGGGTATGCAAAGAATGCAAAGGCACGTGCTGTTAGTGCAGGGTTCAACAGGTTCATACCTGTTCCACCGAATACCTCTTTACCAATGAGTACAGCGAAAATAGTAGATACCGCAACCATCCATAATGGGATATCTACCGGCATAATCAATGGAATCAACAAACCTGAAACCAAGAAGCCTTCGTTTACAGGGTGGTTGCGTTTCCATGAGAAGAAGATCTCAACACCCAATCCGGCAGCGTATGTCACAGTGATTAGTGGCAACAACTTTAAGGCACCGAATAGGAAGTTTTCAATCAATGTGCTCTCCAAACCGATGGCACCGTAGTGCAAGCGGCCAATGTTCCACATTCCAAATAGGAGTGCTGGAACCATTGCGAAGATCACAGTCACCATGGTACGCTTTAGATCGATCGCATCGCGAACGTGCGCTCCGGAGTGAGCCGTGTGGTCAGGAACGAAAGCCATCGTCTCCAATGCATTGTGCAATGGGTAGAGGATGTTTCTTTTGCCATCTTTTTCAACAAGCGGTCTAGTCTGGTCGAATATGTTTTGTACAAACTTCATAATCTGGCGTATTACATCATTTCTTTTCTAAGGTCATTCAAACCGTCTCTGACGATTTGCTGCAAAGGCAATTTAGAGGTACAGGCAACTTCAGCAAGTGCAAAGTCTTCTGGTACAATCTCGTAAATACCTAGCTTCTCCATCTTTTCGATATCACGGATCAGAATGGCGCGAAGCAATTGTTGCGGGAAGATGTCCATAGGAATGAACTTATCATATTCTCCAGTTACAACGAATGCTCTTTCTTCACCGTGCATATTGGTGTCTAGATCGTAAGCTCTGTTAGGGAATAACCAACTCCAGAACGCACGGTTGGTAGAGAACTTGCCGAATCCTGGAAGTACCCAACCGAAAAACTCAGTTTGATTACCTTCAGGGATAGCAGTGATTTGAGATTTACCGAAAGCCATAAAGCCTTCAGCGTCAATCTTAGTACCCGTAAGCACATCACCGGCAATTACACGTGTGTTATCTAAGTTGATGTTTGCTGAGTTAAACGCAGCAAGGCTTACACCTTGAAGCATGGTGGCATATCCTGTGTTAATTGCCTTAGATCCAGTTACTGCAACCTTGTATTCAGGTACGTACTGTCCAGAGAGCACTGCACGACCAATAACTGGAAGATCGATTGCATTTACTGTCCAAACCACATCACCTTTGTTGATTGGTGCAATCTGAGCAATCTGCGTTCCAACCAAACCTTTCGGATGCTTTCCTGAGAATGTAGCATTTACTACCTCCTCACCACTAAGGCAATCTAGTGCAGCCACATCATCAGCCTGACTTACATACACCTTACCAGTAGTAAGGGCAGTAAGTGCTTTCAATGCAGCAGCAACCTCAGCTTCTTTGCCCGCTAGTTGGTAGGCAAGATCACCTGCAAGAGGACCGCTCTGTACTGCATTGACGAAGATATCACGTGGCTCCTCAGTCATGCTAGCAACTACACCGTAAGGTCTAGATGTAATGAGCGCACCAACTCCTGTGTTTGCCAAATGTTCGGCGACAGCAGCGCGTTCAGCTTTTGTAACATCTAAGGCACCGTGGTCTGCATAGGTAACGTCGCTATCCGCTAAAACAACAACTGCCAAAATTTTACGCTTGGCACCGCGCTTAACTTCTGCAACCTCTCCGGAAACTGGTGAACAAATTTTTACTTCGGGACGATCTTTGTCAAAAAACAACGTATCACCCGCTTTTACTTGAGCCCCAGCTTTCACTGCCAATTTTGGCGTGATTCCTGGGAAATCTAAAGGACTTACGGCATAAGTAGAGGCGCTTACAGCCCCCATATCAGTCTGTGCAGCTGCACCTACTAACTTAAGATCGTAACCTTTGCGAATCTTAAAGGATTGAGACATCGTACGTTTCAGTATGATTTTAGGCTGCAAAAATATATTACAGAGGTCGGAATCCCTATCCTTTTAACGACTAATTGTACCTTAGTGGGCAAGATTATTTAACAATTATGCTAACAAGGTATATGACATTGGTCACACTGATGATTTTCAGTTCGATCAACGCCCAAGTATTAACCGATACAGTGGTTTATGATTATCTCAAAAGTGTCCAGATATCACCTGAAGGAGAACCTTTGGATTTTCCTGCTTATGAGCTTGGAGCCCGCAAAGGACTTGAGCTAAGCTTTGATGACCTTGCTTACGAATGGAACAACTACAGCTACCGCATCTATCATTGTACCAAGAATTGGGAGAAGAGCGATTTATTGGTGAATCAATACCTCATAGGATTTGAAGGGAACTACATGAATAACTTCGCTATCAGTGTTGGCACCTTCGTTCCATACACCCACTACTCCATTAAATTTCCTAATGCTGAAACAAAGCCGCGTATAAGTGGCAACTACGTCATCGAAATTTTTCAAAACGACAATCCTGAGGACCTCATAATTCGCAGGCGATTCATTGTTTACGAAAATTTAGTTATTCCAGGAGTCAGTGTGAGCCGCGCAGTGGATATGGAAGAATTTTCCACTCAACAACAAGTCAGTGCCACTGTGAGTCTAGCAGGGTACCCGGTTCAAGATTATTTCATGGACCTAGACTTGAGCATTTTACAAAACAGAAGATGGAACAATGCTAAAAATAATTTAAAGCCCACATTTATAAATGACGGCCTGCTTACCTACAACTTTATGGGCAGTGAGTCGTTTGACGGGGGCACTGAGTTTCACACTTTCGATACAAAGCGATTAAATCAAGTAGGACTTGGCGTGAAGACTTCTCGTTTGGACACTTGTTGGGAAGTGTACTTATATGAGAAACAAAACAAGTCCATTGCCGTCTATAGTTTTCAGAACGACATTAACGGTAGACGCTTCTACAATAGAGCTGATGTGGGCAACCCAGATCTTGCGGGTGACTATTGCTGGGTGGAGTTTTACTTCGAGAGCCCTGAGCTAGAAGTACCTGTTTATGTATATGGCCAATTAAGTGATTGGAAACTTCTGCCCGAATTTGAATTGACCTATGATAGACAGCGAGGGGCTTACAGTAAAAAGGTGCTATTAAAGCAAGGGTATTACAACTATGTCTTTGCCCATCCTGGGGAAGACGGAGGCATTAGCACGGCATTAACTGAAGGTACTCATTGGCAGACTCGAAACGACTACACATTAATTATGTATAACCGTAGTATGGGTTTAAGATATGACCGTATTATTGGGTACTTCAAACCCTCACAAGCATTATAACATGAAGAAGCTCGCATCAATTTTCGCTATCCTGTTAAGTATCAACTCTTTTGGCTGGGGACTTACCGGTCACCGAGTGGTAGGTCATATTGCCATGGACTACCTCAACCCTGAGGTAAAAGCGCACATTTTAGAGGTTTTAGAAGGTGAAGACCTTGCTATGGTGGCCAATTGGATGGACTTTATCAAAAGTGAGCGTTCGTACGATAGCCTTAAGCCGTATCACTATTGTACCATTTTACACTTGGACTCAATGGATACGCACGAGCATCCTGCGGAAGGTGATATTTGGATGGCTATCGATAAGTTTCTTACGGAGATTGAAACCCAGCAGTACAGCGTTGACGAAGGATTTGCACTTCGCGCTATTGCCCATTTGATCGGTGATGTGCACCAGCCATTGCATTGTGGACGAGGAACGGACATGGGCGGAAATATGGTACAGGTGAAGTGGTTCTACCGCAAATCTAACCTACACCGTGTGTGGGACAGCGAAATGATCGACTACTGGAAGATGAGCTACACCGAATATTCGGTTTGGGCCATGGCAAAGGTGAAGCAAGACCAGGTAGCACAATGGCAAAATTCATCTTTAGAAGATTGGATCCGCGAGAGTGTAGTTTCGCGCGATCAGTGCTACGAAACCATGGGTGATCCCGAGCGTATGGGCTATCGTTATGTTTACGACAACACAGATTTGTTGAACCAACGACTCAGTCAAGCAGGAGTGCGTTTAGCTGCTGCATTGAACAAAGCTTACGCCGCTCGAAAGTAGATTATCCTTCCTTGGCGACAATTTCAAGCAAGTTGATAATCACATCTGTGGCGCTTTCCATATCCTGGAGGGAAACGAACTCGTACGGGCTGTGAAAAGCATGTTCACCTGCGAAGATGTTTGGACACGGGAGCCCCATAAAGCTCAGTTTTGAACCGTCTGTACCGCCGCGAATCTTGCTCTTGCGCACCGGTAGACCGGCAGCCTCAATGGCCTTTTCCGCAAACTCTACCACGTGTGGATGTTTATCCAAAACCTCTTTCATATTGCGGTATTGTTCGCTAATCACAACTTCATGTGTGGTGCGCTTGACCGCTTTAGCTGCTTGTTTTGCCAAAGTATTCAATAGTGCCGCGTACGGTTCTAAATCTTCAGTGTCGAAAGACCTCAAAATCATGGTAATGCGTACCTCTTCTACTCCACCTGAAATTTCATAGGGGTGCACGAATCCAGCCTCGCCTTTGGTCGATTCTGGCGCCCATTCTGAGCGTGGCAAGGATGCTAAGAATACACCTGCTGCCTTGAGCGCGTTGCCCATTTTCTTGTGGGCATAACCAGGATGTGTGTTGGCTCCGCGGAAAATGATGGTTGCGCCGTCTGCTGAAAATGTTTCGTCTTCAAGAGAGCCTTTGGTGGCACCATCCATAGTATAGCCAAAATCGGCCCCTAACTTTTCAAGATCCACATGGTCCGCACCACGACCGATCTCTTCATCTGGTGTGAAAAGAATCTTCATTGCAGCATGCGAACGGTCCGATTTCATTAAGAGTTCAGCTGCCGTCATAATCTCAGCTACCCCAGCTTTATTATCCGCACCCAACAATGTACTACCGTCAGAGGTAATGATGGTATGACCTTTCATCTCTTTCAATGGTCCAAATTGCTTCGGAGTAAGTACGATATCGCCCTTAGGCAGCTCGATGTCGCCACCGTCATAATCTTCGTGTAAAGTAGGTACAACACCTGCACCAGAGTATTCCGGAGAGGTATCCATGTGCGCACAAAAACAAACCGCCGGCTTGTCCTTGGCATCATCGCTAGCTGGTACGGTTGCATAGACGTACCCCTTATCGTCCATATGCGCATCCTCAACTCCAAGCTCTAAAAGTTGCTTTACAAGTAATTCCCCCAGATTTTTCTGTTTCTCGGTAGAAGGCACAGTTGACGAGCTTGCGTCACTTTGGGTATCCATCTGAACGTATTGTTTGAATCGGTCTAAAAGAGAAGGGTACTTCATAGCTATTATTTCTGATGCAAGGATGAAGGTGCGAATAGCGTCCGCACGAAGGTTTCAATTAAAATGCGAAGGTCGAGCAGCACTGACCAATGTTCTACGTAGTAAATATCTGCACGTATCCGTGCTTCTAGCAATTGCTCGTTAGCTGCACTATCACCGCCACGTAGGCCTCGAGTTTGTGCCAAACCCGTCAAACCCGGCTTTGCCCAATGACGAATTTTATAATTGCCAATTTTTTCAGCATACTGCGCTCCATCGCCTTCGGTATGTGGGCGTGGCCCTACTAAGGACATCTGACCGAAGAGTACATTAAACAATTGCGGGAGTTCGTCTGCCCCTGTTTTTCTCATCCAGCGTTGCAAAGCGTTGCTGTTTCCGCTAGTGCCCATGGTACGGAGCTTAATAACAGAAAACTTCTTTCCTTCTAACCCTTCACGGCGTTGAATGAAAAGCGGGTTACCGGCCCCTGTCACTAAAAGTAGGACAGCTAGAACGGGCATCAACCAACTCAACAGAGTAACTATTAGTACTAGGGAGAGAAGAATATCAAAGATTCGTTTGATCAGCTTATTTGACCAATTCGAAAGCGGCTCTTTTCGAGCAGAGAATAGTGGAATCCCCTCGAGCGATTCAAGGAACAATTCGCCTGCATATTGGGCCCCCATATCTGGTAAAAAGCGGAATCGCATCCCATTAGAAGCTGCGTAATTCTGAGCCAAGTGATACTCATCAGTGCTCGGCGAATAAGCACAAATCAAATCTTGAGCTTTTCCCGTATGGTTTTTAAGATCGCTCGCATGAACAGTCCCTTCATATTTCCAACCTAATTCTGGTCGAAGCGTTGTCAATTCTATCAACGACTCACTAGAGCTGTGTTTACCCAAAACCATGTAGGTACGCTGCCATTTGCCCCCAGCCATTTGATTGCGAAGGAATTGGACAAAGATTA
>JAAZVU010000022.1 GCA_018623275.1 Flavobacteriales bacterium | reverse complement strand
CACGTCAGTGTAATGAACTGGGTAAAGACTTACGGCATCAAACGTCCCCAACACAATGAAAATTACCACCCAACCTACAAGATCTTAAAGCATGAAGAGCTCGCTAAATACGTGGGGTGTTCAGAAAACGTGAAGGGCTCAGGTATGATTATCACTGAGATCGGTGATAAATTCATGCTTATCAAATGGGAGCGCTTTAGAAGATAGGCTTCAATTCTATTAAAGGGTACCTATACCACTTTACTGAAATGTATAGCTAATTTCAATAAAAAAAGGGTTTTTGAAACATTTGAATTGGGAGACCGTAGCAAGTAACCCAATTCGTTTAATTCAAAAACCCAGTTTTATGAGAACAAAACTAATCGCTGTTCTTACGTTAACACTAGCTACCACAGCTTTGTTTGCACAAAAGAACGCAGCTCCGTACGGATCAGGCCTGAAAGTCAGTCTGAATGAAGACGGAAGCAAGTATTACCGCTTGATCACCTGGCACCAAGCCTGGTTACAAAGCGACCTTAGCGCTGATAACTTCAGTGTAACCCCTTCCCTACGTCGTTCAAGAATGTTGATGTTCGCCCAAATCAGCGATCGATTCTTAATTCTTACTCACTTCGGCTTGAACAGCTTGAATCCGTCAAAAATGGATCCAACCGGCCAAAGTTCTGCTGCTCAGCTTTTCATGCACGATGCATGGGCAGAGTACAAGGTGAACAAAAACCTATACATAGGTTCAGGTCTTCACTACTGGAACGGCATCAGTCGCTTGAGCAACCAGAGTACATTAAATATGCTTTCTTTGGACAATGCACGTCACACCTGGGCGACCATTGGTACTTCTGACCAATTCGCTCGTCATATGGGTGTGTATGCCAAAGGAAAGGTTGGTAAACTCGATTACCGCGTAGCATGGAATTCACCTATCGTGAACTCCTTGGATGCCAACGCAGGTTTTGAAGCTACTACGGAACAAGCATCATACACGGGTCGTCGTGATTTAGGCGCTTCTGCTTCAAATGCATTCGCTGGTTACTTCAACTACCAGTTCTGGGATCAAGAAAGCAACAAACTTCCTTACTTCGTCGGAACTTACTTTGGGGGCAAGGACGTATTCAATATCGGTGCTGGATTCTTCTCACATGCAAACGGCTCTGTACTACTTGATGGAAACGGAGAGACAGTTGGTCAAAATGTGAACATCGTTGCAGTAGATGCTTTTCTAGAGAAGAAAGTAGGTGGAGAAGGTGCCGCGGTAACAGCATATGCTTCTTACCAAATGAATGATTATGGTCAGAACTACCAACTAAAAGGCAGCTCTGAAGACATCTTCAGTGGAAACGTACTCTACACTCAAGCAGGATACGTACTTCCTGATTTCAATGATAACGTTCGCGTTCAGCCTTACGCCACATTTACAGCAAAGAGCATTGACAACGCTGGCAATGCAAACACTGTAGGTATAGGTGCGAACTTCCTTTTAAATGGCCACAATAGCAAAATCTCTGTAGAATACAAGAGTACAGGTAGAACTGACGGTACTACAGGCAACATGCTAACGGCTCAAGCAATGATTTTCCTTTAAAAACAACAGTATCATGAGTAATGACAAAATGAAAGAATACTGGTCAAAGAACATCTCTAAGGTGTTGACTTTGCTCGGTGTATGGTTCCTGGTTTCCTACGTATTTGGAATCCTATTAGTAGATACGTTAAACACCATTCCATTAGGCGGTTTTAAGCTAGGCTTCTGGTTCGCCCAGCAAGGCGCTATCTACACGTTTGTAGCATTGATTTGGATCTACGTTCGTCAAATGAACAAGCTTGACGAAGAATACGGAGTTAACGAATAAAACTTTTTTAAAATGAGCATTTTAACTTGGACCTACATTCTTGTAGGATTGACATTTGCCCTTTACATCGGGATCGCTATCTGGTCTCGTGCGGGCTCTACTAAAGACTTTTATGTTGCAGGTGGTGGCGTTAGCCCACTTGCAAACGGTCTCGCAACAGCGGCAGACTGGATGTCTGCGGCATCTTTCATCTCAATGGCGGGTTTGATCTCGTTCATGGGATACGACGGCTCGGTTTTCCTCATGGGTTGGACCGGTGGATACGTGCTTTTAGCACTACTTCTTGCACCATACTTACGTAAGTTTGGGAAGTTCACAGTGCCAGATTTCATTGGTGACCGTTACTATTCAAATACTGCACGTACAGTAGCTGTTATTTGTGCACTATTCGTTTCATTCACGTATGTTGCTGGTCAAATGCGTGGTGTGGGTGTTGTATTCTCTCGTTTCCTTGAGGTGGATATCAATACAGGTGTATACATTGGTATGGCAATCGTATTCTTCTACGCCGTTCTTGGTGGTATGAAGGGTATTACCTACACACAGGTAGCTCAGTACTGTGTCTTGATCTTCGCCTTTATGGTTCCTGCTATCTTCATCTCTATCCAGATGACGGGTAACCCTATTCCTCAACTAGGTTTTGGTGGTAGTTATGATGGTATGCCTATTCTGGATAAACTTGACGGACTTCACCGCGAGCTTGGTTTTGCTGAATACACCAACGGTAGCAAATCTACTGTAGATGTATTCTTCATTACTGCTGCGCTTATGGTGGGTACCGCTGGTCTTCCGCACGTAATTGTACGTTTCTTCACAACTCCAAAGGTGAGTGGCGCACGTAAATCTGCTGGTTACGCATTGTTGTTTATTGCTATTCTTTACACTACAGCTCCTGCTGTAGCTGTATTTGCTCGCGTAAACTTGATTGAGACTGTAAGTAACCAACCTCGTACAGAACTTCCTGCTTGGGTAGACAACTGGGAGGAAACTGGCCTTCTGTCTTGGGAAGACAAAAACGGTGACGGACTGGTACAGTATGTTGCTGATGCGGAGAAGAATGAATTTAACGTAGACCGTGATATCATGGTACTTGCAAACCCTGAGATTGCAGGCCTACCTAACTGGGTGGTTGCCCTAGTAGGAGCGGGTGGTCTAGCTGCTGCATTGAGTACAGCTGCAGGTCTTCTACTGGTTATCTCAACTTCGGTATCTCACGATTTATTGAAGAAGCAGATTGCACCGAATATCTCTGATAAGCAAGAGCTAATGTGGGCGCGTATCGCTGCAATTATCGCAGTAGTAGTTGCCGGTTACTTCGGTATCAACCCGCCTGGATTCGTTGCATCCGTAGTAGCACTATCGTTTGGTCTAGCAGCTGCATCATTCTTCCCAGCAATTCTACTTGGAATCTTTACAAAGAAGATGAACAAGGAAGGTGCTATTTCAGGAATGGTAAGTGGTTTGCTCATTACGATGTACTACATCGCTCGATTCAAACTACACTGGATTGGCGACGATGCTACTTCTACTTCTGCTGATTGGTGGTGGGGCATCTCCCCTGAAGGATTCGGTACTGTCGGTATGATGGTCAACTTCGTAGTTGCCTTCACCGTTAGCCGTTTCACTCCAGAAACGCCACAGGATGTTCAAAAACTAGTTGAAACTATCCGTATCCCTTCAGGTGCTGGTGAGGCTTCGGCGCACTAATACCTGAATTCAAAAGGAATATATCCTCCTGGGGCCTTCGGCCCCAGGAGGTTTATTGATTAAAACGCTCGCCGCTTGGAAAGAATTAAATACATAGGAATCTTTATCACAATTGTGCTATTTCTGGTGTTTTCGAACCCCATTCTTAGTTTGTACAATAAGGCATCGTTGTGGCAAGGCTTCCCTATCTCTTTAGTTTTTCTATTAACCTGCTGGATTAGCGTTATTGCCATAGCACTCATTTTTAGTAAGGAACGTAGCAAACGATGAGTGCCTACATAATCATATTAATTACGGGAATGTACCTGGGGCTTCTTTTCTTCATTGCACAATGGGGGAAGAATGCCGGCCGTGCATTTTTGGAAAATCACAGCGCCATCTTTTACGCCATGGGCATCTGTGTCTACGCTACAGCATGGACCTTCTACGGCTCTATAGGTAGAGCAGCAACCCACGGCCTCGACTTTTTGGCTATTTATTTAGGCCCCATTCTCTTCTTGCCTGTCTGGTGGACGGTGATGCGCAAGATCATTCGTATCTCAAAGGCACAGCATCTAAATTCATTAGCAGATTTCATTACGGCTCGCTACGGAAAAAGCTGGTCCCTAGCATTACTGACTACAGTGTTAGTGGTCATGGCCATCACGCCGTATCTAGCCCTTCAGATTAAAGCAATCAGCTCCAGTGCAAATGTGCTATTAAACGATACGACAGCTGCACCCATTAACATTGATTTGGCCTCCACCATATTACTCTTTGTTTTCGCGCTGTTCTACGGTACCCGATTCGCCTTTGACCCTAAACAGCGCAATGGCCTTATCGCGACTATTGCCTTTGAGAGCAGTGTAAAGGTCATCGCAGCATTTGTTGGAGGTGCCATAATCGTGTATACATACTTCGACGGTCCGTCAGCCATTTACCAAGAAAGTACTTTGGCGGGATTAAGTAATCTTCTTAGTGTACAGAGTAGTTCAGATTGGACGCTCATGCTCATTATAAGCGGGTTTGCATTCTTCTTGCTCCCTCGCCAATTCCAAATGGCTGTAGTCTCAAACAAACAAGAAAAGGATTTGAGAACGGCCGTGTGGCTGGTACCCTTGTTCCTACTACTAATGAACTGGTGGGTCGTGCCTATCGCACTGGGCGGAAACCTTAGGCTCCCTTCGGGAAGCAACCCAGATTATTATTTCTTGGATCTAGCATTAAACTCAAATCCAGCAATGGCAGGTCTTGTGTTTCTCGGCGGTTTAGCTGCTTCTACATCGATGATTATCGTGAGCTCTTCGGCAGTGGCCTCGATGATTAGCAGCAGCATGATTATGCCACTTTTCTTGGATAACCGCTGGGGTAGAAAAGAAAGCATAACTCCGGTTATTTCTCAACGTATTGGACTGCTCGTCGTATTTGCGCTAGCATTCTCTTACCATGCTGTAATTGTTCAGAAAGAAAGCTTGGTAAGTATCGGGATGATCTCCTTTATTGGTATTGCCCAATTGGCTCCTGGGTTTTTAGCTGCTTTATACTGGCGACAGGCTACTTCAAAAGGCGTGCTTGCTGGATTGAGCGTAGGATTTATGTTATGGTTAACCGCCTTCGGGGTACCTCAATGGCTAGGCAGCCGTTCAGACGAAATATTGCTGTTCAACCTATTCGAACAATGGTCGCCTTTGGCCAACATCTCATTCATTTCCTTGGGATTGAACGCGCTGGTGATGAGCGGAATAAGCCTGATCGATTCTCCTAGTCGATTGGAGAAAAACCAAGCGGAAATCTTCTACAACATCTTGAATATTGAACCTTCGCTTTATGATAATTCCAACATCATTAATGGAAAAATCACCTTCGAGCGTTTGGAGAAACTTATGTTCCGCTATTTGCCGGATGAATTGGTCAGTGAAACGCTTTTCAAGAGATATACTATCAACCGGATTAATCCAAAACCCTTTGAGCCGGTGCCGGCACATTTGGTGAGCTATGCCGAACGACTACTCACTCAAATGATGGGGCCTGCAACAGCACGTATTGCGCTCAACAAGGAATTTGAAAGTGAGGCCATTGATCAGTTTGATATTCAGGACATCATAAAGGAAACCCGCGAAACCAAGCAGCTCAACACTGCCTTGAAGGAAAAGTCGGATCGTTTGGCCAAATTGACTGGTGAACTCACTAGGGCTAATGAGCAGCTGCATTCTATGGGTAAACTAAAGGACGACTTTCTTTATACAGTGACCCACGAGTTGCGCAGTCCACTTACTGCCATTCGTGCCCAGATAGAATTGATGCGGGACGAAGAGGATATGCCCAAAGAAATTCGCGACCAATTCCTTGACGCTACCATCGGCGAATGTGTGCGACTAACTTCCTTGATTTCAAACGTCTTGGATATAGAGAAATTTGAAAGTGGCAACCAGCAACTCAGCTTGAGCAAGGTCGATTTGAGAAACACTCTCGGAACCATTCTCGATACGCAACTATTGGTTGCAGAACAGGAAGGTATTTCCATTGAGGTTGACGGACCAGAGCGGGTATGGACCCTGGCAGATGAAAAGCGCATCACTCAGGTCATCATCAACCTATTGAGCAACGCTATTAAGTATGCCGATAGATCCGTAAAGGTTTGCTTCAAGGATGATGCAAAGAATTGGCTTGTTCATGTCGTCGATGACGGACCGGGAGTCCCTGAAGACGCTGTGCCTCATCTCTTCAAAAAGTTTTATCAAAGCGACGATCAAACGGTGAAAAAACGCGTCGGAACTGGTTTAGGCTTGGCGATCAGCGAGAACATTATTAAGGCCCACAAAGGCACTATTGAATTGACTAATAACACACCCGAAGGGAACACTACATTCACCTTCACAATATCAAAATATGGAAACTAAGAGAATTTTAATTGTAGACGACGAACCTAATATCGTCATGTCTTTAGAATACCTCATGCGCTCAAAGGGTCTTGAAGTAGGTATTGCTAGAAGTGGAACTGAAGCACTGGATCAGATGGAGCAAATCTCCTACGATTTAGTCCTGTTGGACATCACTATGCCAGATTTAGATGGCTACCACGTGTGTCAAACCATCAAGAATCACCCTGTGTGGCAAAACACCCACGTGGTATTCCTCAGTGCAAAAAGCAAGCAGAGCGACATTGAGAAAGGAATGTCGCTAGGCGCCGCTGACTACATCGTTAAACCGTTTTCAACTAAAGACTTAAGCAAAAGAATACTGGAAATACTAGAAGCATAATTCAAAAAAAGAACCACCATGAATGCCACCTATCGGAAACAGTTTTTAGAAAGTCGCAATCATCCCGAGCAGTTTTGGATGCAAAAAGCAAAGGCCATCGATTGGATGAAAGCGCCTAAAATTGGTCTTGAAACCAAAGAAAACGGTGCCTCGCGTTGGTTTCCTGATGGTGAGTTGAATACATGTGCACTGTGCTTAGATACGCACATTGATAATGGCCGTGGACAAGAGCAAGCGCTAATCTATGAAAGCCCTGTTACAGATACCGTACGTAGCTACACCTATATTGAGGTCCTACGTGAGGTAAATGCCATTGCCAAGGGCATGATTGATATGGGTCTACAAAAGGGTGATGCAGCCATCATCTACATGCCCATGATTCCCGAAGCTGTTTTCGCCATGTTGGCATGTGCGCGACTCGGCGTCATTCACAGTGTGGTTTTTGGCGGGTTTGCCCCCAAGGAATTGGCTGTGCGTCTTGAAGATGCGAAGCCTAAGATCATCTTCACGGCAGATGCCGGGATTGAAATTCAAAAGACCATCCACTACAAACCCATGGTCGATGCGGGTATTGAATTAAGTACACATAAACCTGAAAAGATTGTGGTGTTTGACCGCGGTTTATCCGACCAATGCACCAAAAAGGATTTAGATGTTAAATGGGACCAATTCTGCAAAGACGGATTCTATATTCCTGCTACCCCTGTGGCCTCAAATGACCCGTTATATATCCTCTATACCTCCGGCACCACTGGAAAGCCTAAGGGAATTGTACGTGAAAATGGCGGGCATGCCGTTGCATTGAAATACAGTATGGAGCACATCTATGGTGTGAAGCCCGGCGAAGTGTATTGGGCCGCAAGCGATATAGGCTGGGTAGTAGGCCATAGCTACATCGTGTACGGCCCTATGATCCATGGTGCGACCACAGTGCTTTTTGAAGGTAAGCCCATCAAAACTCCCGATGCTTCAACCTTCTGGAGAATCATCTCTGAACACAAGGTAGTGACCATGTTCACTGCACCTACGGCTATTCGCGCCATCCGCAAGGAAGATCCAAATGGCGATTTGATCAACCAATACGACCTAAGCCACTTTAGAACGCAATTCCTCGCAGGTGAACGATGCGATGCAGATACCTTAGAATGGACCGCAGAAAAATTAGGTGTCCCAGTGATTGACCACTGGTGGCAAACTGAAAGTGGCTGGCCAATGCTTGGTCAATGTGTTGGGTATGGGCCCGATCCGGTGAAACCGGGTTCTGCCAATTTCCCAATACCAGGTTATAACGTACAGATCATTGACGAGCAGGGCCAGCCCGCGGCGCCAGGTGAAGAGGGATTGGTTTGTGTAAAATTGCCACTGCCACCAGGGGCTTTAGCTGACCTGTGGCAGGACACCGAACGCTTCGAGCGCAGCTACCTGAGCCTTGTTCCAGGCTATTATTTCTCTGGAGACGGTGGGTACCGCGATGAAGAAGGATATGTCTTTATTACAGGACGGGTGGACGATGTAATCAATGTTGCCGGACACCGCCTAAGTACCGCAGAAATGGAGGAAGTCATTGCTGCCAATCCAAATGTTGCTGAATGTGCCTGCTTTGGCATACACGATGAGCTTAAAGGACAAGTGCCTATGGCAATGGTGGTCTTGAATCACAACAGTTGCAGTATAGATGAATTGGTGCCAGAATTAAAGGCAGCTATTCGCACAGATATAGGCGCTATTGCCGGCATCAAACACATCATTGAAGTGGCAAGGTTACCAAAAACGCGCTCGGGTAAAATCTTGAGAAAAACCTTGAGAGCGATTGTCGACGGGTATGGATACCAAATTCCAAGTACCATTGATGATCCAGCGATCCTTGGAGAAATTGAACAAAAAGTAAAAACGCAGATAAACACAAAAACAAAGACGATATGAGCTATTACAACATCGACAGCTTCGCGAAGTACGAAGACGCTTATAAAGCCTCAGTAGATAACCCAGCTGAATTCTGGGCAGAAATCGCAAGTGAATTCACTTGGCAAAAGCCGTGGGACAAAACTTTAGAATGGGAGTTCAATACTCCAAATGTAAAGTGGTTCCAGGGTGGTGTATTAAATATCACGGAGAACTGTTTGGACCGTCATCTCGACGAAAGAGGCGACGATATTGCCTTGATTTGGGAACCAAACGACCCAAAAGAACAAGAAGTGCGCATGACCTTTAAAGAGCTGCATGCAGAGGTGTGTCGCTTTGCCAATGTATTGAAAGCTAAAGGCGTGAAAAAAGGTGATCGTGTGGCTGTGTATATGCCGATGGTGCCTGAGCTGACTATTGGGGTGTTGGCGTGTGCTAGAATTGGCGCCGTACACTCTGTAGTATTTGCAGGATTCTCTTCAAATGCACTTGCTGACCGCATCAATGACAGTCAATGTGTTTGTGTATTAACCTCAGACGGAATGTACCGTGGCGCCAAGGCATTGCCGGTAAAAACAACTGTCGATGAAGCCTTGAAAAACTGTACTTCGGTGGAGAGCGTAATCGTTGTAAAGCGCGACGGACGCGAGGTGGAAATGGTTGAAGGACGTGACCACTGGTATGCAGAGGCTGCAGCTGAAGTTAGCGAAGATTGTGCTCCTGAGCCTATGGACGCTGAAGATATGCTCTTCATCCTATACACTTCTGGCTCGACAGGCAAGCCTAAAGGTGTAGTTCACACTTGTGGTGGATACATGGTCTACGCAGCCTACAGCTTCCAAAACGTATTCCAATACGAGCGCGGCGATGTTTACTGGTGTACTGCCGATGTGGGTTGGATTACTGGACACAGCTACATTATCTACGGACCACTATTGAACGGTGCAACGACGATGATGTTTGAAGGGGTACCTACCTTCCCCGATGCAGGTCGTTTCTGGGACGTATGTGATAAGTATAAAGTAAACCAATTTTATACTGCTCCAACGGCGATTCGCGCCTTGATGGCGATGGGTGACGAGTTCGTGGATCGCGCAGATTTGAGCTCTCTGAAGGTCATTGGATCTGTGGGTGAGCCAATCAATGCTGAGGCATGGCACTGGTACGACGAGAAGGTTGGTCATGGTAAATGTCCTATCGTAGATACATGGTGGCAAACTGAAACTGGAGGTATTATGATCTCTGGTCTTGGAGCGCACAGCCCACAGCGTCCAACCTATGCAGGCCGTCCACTTCCAGGCATCCAACCTGTACTGTTGGATAGTGAAGGAAATGAAATTATCGGAGACGGTGTAGAGGGTTATTTGTGTGTGAAGCATCCGTGGCCGTCTATGTTGCGTACGACTTATGGCGACCACGAGCGTTGTAAAAACGTATACTTCAGCAATTACGAAGGCTACTATTTCACTGGAGACGGAGCACGCCGCGAGGACGGAATGTTCCGTATCATTGGTCGTGTAGATGATGTCATCAATGTAAGCGGGCACCGATTCGGTACTGCAGAAATTGAAAATGCCATCAACGCTTCATCGGTAGTAACAGAAAGTGCCGTGGTGGGTTACCCACATGATATTAAAGGTCAAGGCATCTACGCATATGTAATCCTAGAAGAAGGCGATCACAATGCAGACGAGGTTCGTAAGGCTATCATCAGCACATTGGTTGCTGAGATTGGCCCAATTGCGAAACCGGATGTCATTCAGATTGTGCCTGGTCTGCCAAAGACGCGCTCAGGAAAAATCATGCGTAGAATTTTAAGAAAAGTAGCAGAAGGTGATACTAGCAATCTTGGCGACACTTCGACATTACTTGATCCAAGTGTTGTCGAAACGATCAAAGCAAACGCTCTAGAGTTAAGAGCATAAAACAACCACCATGGCGCCCGAACACTTCTTACATCAAAGGGTAGCTGAAGAGCTGAGCCATCACCCGCCGTTCTCCGAACTGGCGGGTGATGGCCTTCTTTTGCTCGCGGAGCACGTGGAGGTGAAATATTTGGGACCCAAGGAATGGCTTTTCGCTGAAGGCGATGAACTCCACGATTTCATCTACTTCGTGAATAAGGGCGGCATAGAATTGCTGCGTGGTGAAGACATTGTAGACCATGTCGACCCGGGAGAGATGCTGGGACTGAGAACATTGTTTGAGAACAGCCACTACCGTGCTAGTGCCAAGCCCATAGGAAATGGGGATGCGCTATTGTACGCTATTCCTGTAGAATTAGCCAAAAAGGTACTGGTTGAAAATCAGCAGACGAGCCACTTTTTCCAATTGGACTGGAAGGGCAACAGGGAAGATTTTGTGCCAAGCGGCATATCTCTGCGTCGATTGATGAAGAAGGAAGGCAGCAGCATTGTACTACCCATCACTGAGGAGACTCAGAAACTAGAATGGACGGCAGCAGTTGTGGCCCATGAAGATCTGCCGCTTCGCGAGGTGGTTGAACTGATGAATGAAAATCGCAGTGATGCTGTGGTGGTGGTCGATAAAAGGAATTGGCCCCTAGGAATTATTACCGACAAGGATATTCGTCGCAGCCTTATTCGCGAGGATTTCTCTCGAAGTCTGCCTGTGAGTACGTACATGAGTTCACCTGTTTTGACCTTTAGCGAAAATTTGAGTTTTTCAGCAGCAGTAGTGGCCATGATGGAGCACCGCATTCACCATTTGGTCATCACCGAAAATGGGACCACCCAGAGCACAGTGCTAGGCATCATTAGTGACCACGATGTCTTGCTGGAACAAGCCTTGACGCCATCTATTATCACCAAGAAAATGGGGCGCGTGAAAACACCGGGTGAGCTGCAGCGACTGAATGAGCGCATTGAAGTGCTCAGAAACAACTACCTCAAAGCAGATGTAAGCATGGAAGTGGTCTTGAAGATCATGACGCGCTTTTACGAAGGTTTGACCTTGGCGGCGCTCCGTATAGTCCAGCGAAATATTGGCGTAGCACCGTGTGAATTTACATGGCTTGCCCTAGGCTCCTTGGGGCGCGGTGAGCAGGTATTGAGAACGGATCAAGACCACGCTATCGTTTACGAAAAAGAGGAATATTCAGACTATTTCAGCAAGCTTGCCGGCGGGGTCAGCGATTTGCTCGAGAGTGTAGGTTTTGAGCCAGATCACTTTGGCGTAAGTGCTACCTCAGCGCTGTGGAGCGGCACCCCAGAAGATTGGGAGCACCGGCTGCTGAGCTGGGTGCGCGAACCGGTGGAAGATGCACTTCTTCAGCTCAGCATTACTCAGGATGCCCGCGCCATTGCGGGGAATCCACAGGTAGCAACAGCAGTGTTTCACAGGTTCTACAAGGCCTTGAATGAGGACAGCGCGACACTGTTGGTCATGGCGAAAGATGCGCTGAGGAACCCTTCTCCTCTGAATATTTTCAAGCAATTGAAATTGGAGGATGATGGCCAATTCGATTTAAAACTACGCGCCATTTTGCCTTTCATCGATGCAGCAAAAGTACTGGCGGCCTACGGCGGAAACAGTCACCTCGCCAATACTAGGGAACGTTTGGAACAGAGCAAAGACGGCTCAAACGACGAATTGATCACTAGTGCCCAACACGCCTATGAAATCTTGTTGCAATTAAGATTGAAGTTTGGACTCAAGGACGGAAGTAGCGGAAGGTATATCAATCCAAAAACGCTCGATCAATTGGACCGCCAATTGCTGCGAAATGTATTGAAGACGCTTGAAGCATTGCAGAGCCACATGAAGTTGAAATTCAAATTATGAATTGGCTCGCAGGACTGAAAAAGAACGCGAATTTTCGCTTTGACCACGGAGATTTCACTGTGCTCGATTGCGAAACGACGGGATTCGATTTTAAGAAAGATCGCATCCTAAGCATTGGCCTTGTCAAGATGCGAAGCGGGAATATTCAGCTAAAATCGTCCATCGAAATTTTCATAAAACAGGAAAGCGGCCTCGAAGAAAGTGCCTTCATTCATGGCATTACTCACGAGCAATTAGCTGGTGGGCTGCAGGAAAAAGAAGCACTTGAGCATTATCTAAAGTTTATTGAAAACGATATCCTCGTGGCACATTATGCGCTATTTGACCGCAACATGATTGAAGAAGCGTTGCGCAGGCAACACTTGGAAAAACCCACTAATCCGTGGTTGGACACCATGGACCTCGAGGTGGCTAATTACCCTGACCACGAGGGCAACGCGGCAAAACTCAAGCTGGATGCCCTTTTAGAAAAGAAGAATATTTCAGCTATTCGCCGTCACTCTGCTTTGGGAGATGCTTATTCCACAGCTTTGCTCCTACAGAAACAGTTGAAAGAATGTGCGGAAAACGGCGTGTTTGAATCGAACCAACTGCACGGCCGTAGAAACACTTTGTTATAAAATTAACAATCTGTCATTTTTTAGACTAAATACCTGCAATTGCCCTTAAATGCTCGGCAATGGAAATACTTTTGTCCTGTAAAGCACAGCGCAATGACGAAATTTCCACTAAATGATGCAGCGAATTGGGTAGAAGCCTACGGCTCCCCATTGTATGTCTACGATGCAAAAACCATCCGTGGTCAGTACTTCAGAATGAAGCACGCCTTCGACCAGGACATTGATGTAGATATCCACTACGCCTGTAAAGCATTGAACAACCTCAACATTCTAAAGCTCATGCGCAGCCTTGGGGCAGGTCTAGATGCGGTTAGTTTAGGAGAAATTGAGTTGGGCTTGCGCGCGGGATTCCGACCAGATCAGATCCTTTTCACCCCAAACGGTGTAGGTATCCACGAGATTAAGGAAGCTGTAGGTATCGGTGTTCAGATCAACATCGACAACCTAGAAACCTTGGAAGAATTTGCCAATGAATTTGGCAACACGGTACCGGTATGTGTGCGCATCAATCCACACATTATGGCGGGTGGAAATGCAAAGATTTCCGTGGGACACATCGATTCTAAATTCGGAATCTCTATCCACCAAGTCCGCCACCTGCACCGCATCGTAAACAACATGGGGCTCCACGTTCACGGCCTGCACATGCACACCGGTTCAGACATTTTGGACATTGACGCCTTCATGCGCGGAGCGAGCCTTTTAATGGACCTCGCACACGACTTCAAAGAACTGACCTACATCGATTTCGGTTCTGGTTTCAAAGTGGGCTACCGTCCCGGAGAAGCCACCACGGATATCGAAAGCTTCGGCGCACGCATGAGTGAGCGATTCAAAGAGTTCTGCCTGGAATACGGCCGCGATTTAAAACTCATCTTCGAACCGGGTAAATTCTTGGTAAGCGAAGCCGGCGCCTTCATCGCTAAGGTGAACAGTACAAAAACGACACCGTCTACAGTTTTCGCACAGGTAAATAGTGGCTTCAACCACTTCCCTCGCCCTATGATGTACGACGCCTATCACCACATTGAAAACCTGAGCAACCCTGAAGGTGAGCAACGCCTGTATACCATCGTTGGCTACGTTTGTGAGACCGACACCTTCGGTTACGACCGCAAGCTTGGCGAAGTGCGAAACGGTGATCTCCTGGCCTTTCACAATGCCGGTGCCTATTGCAGCAGTATGGCTTCTCAGTACAACAGCCGCGTACGCCCAGCGGAAATCCTCATTGAAAACAACACGCCGTACCTCATCCGCGAGCGAGAAAACATCGAAGATTTGGTTCGCGGCACCGTGGATCACGGGCTCTACAACGAGCTTCCAGTGAGCGAGGCTACAAACGAAGAGATTACTGTACCTTCGCAGGGATGATCAACATTCGCGTAGCACAACAGCAGGACATGAAGGCCGTATTAGGCCTTATTACTGAATTGGCCATTTATGAAAAAGAGCCTGAAGCTGTAATTGTTACCGAAGGGGACCTCATCACCCACGGTTTTTCTGAAGGTAGATTCGACTGTTTCGTTGCAGAACACGACGACCAAGGAGTCATAGGAATGGCCCTTTACTATCCGCGTTACAGCACTTGGAAAGGCCCTACCCTTCACCTTGAAGATTTGTATGTGAAGCCAGAATTCCGTCAGCACGGTGTGGGTAAGCAACTCTTCGATGCCGTCGTAAAGGTGGCAGCAGAGCAGAATGTAGGACGCATGGAATGGACCGTTCTCGAATGGAACGATCCGGCATTGAACTTTTATAAAAAATACGACGCTTCCCTCGACCCTGAGTGGCATTTGGGAACGTTGACCAGAGAACAATTAGCGCAATACAAATGAGCACACCGCTAGTCTTCAAATTTGGTGGTGCATCAGTAAAGGATGCACAAAGCGTACGAAATGTAGCCAGTATCATTGGCCAATTCAGCCAGCGCCCCATGGTCGTTGTCGTCAGCGCGATGGGCAAAATGACCAATGCTTTTGAAGAAGTGGTAGCCGCATGGAGTAACGGAAATTTATCCGAGGCCAATGCTAAAATTGACGCTATCGCTGCCTTTCACCAAGGCATCACAAACGAACTTTTTGAGGACCCGACGGAAATCAACGAGCACGTCGCAGCCCTGATTGCCAGCATTCGAGAAGGTCTTGATAAGCAAGATATTTCTTACGGCGAAGGCTACGACTATATTGTGCACCACGGAGAATTGATCTCCACCCGCATCATTGCAGCCTACGTTGGTCAGGAAGTACCAACTGTTTGGCAGGACACGCGCGAATTGGTAAAAACCGACGGTCAATTCCGCCGTGCAACCGTCCAATGGGAACAGACCGGTCGTGCCATCCGCTCAAACATTGCCCAAGACAAGGTCAACTTCGTACAAGGATTCATTGGCTCCTCTCCAGACGGGCGCCCAACAACTCTAGGTCGCGAGGGATCCGATTATACCGGTGCCGTATTTGCCTTCTGCCTTGGTGCAGATAGCCTCACCATCTGGAAAGATGTACCAGGAATGTTGAACGGAGATCCAAAGACCTTCGCCAATACCCAAAAGATTGATGCATTGCCGTTTAACGAAGCCATTGAATTGGCCTTTTACGGTGCATCGATCATCCACCCAAAGACCATTCAGCCCCTCAAGAAGAAGGGCATTCCATTGCACATTAAGAGCTTTGTCGACCCTGCGCTTCCAGGAACAACCATTGGAGGTGTAGACCGCCCAGAGCCCGAGGTTGCCAACTTCATCTTGAAGAAAAACCAAATCCTTGTGCAGCTCAGCACCAAAGATTTGGCCTTTATCGCCGAGCACCACCTCAGCGCAGTATATCGCCTGTTCGCCGAGCAAGGCGTCGTGGTAAATTTGATGCGCAACACTGCCACAAGAGCGATGTTCTGTATCAACAACGATGCGATCATTGTACCTAAAATGTTGGCGGAACTCACTGGTCAATTCGACCTCGAACT
>JAAZVU010000127.1 GCA_018623275.1 Flavobacteriales bacterium | reverse complement strand
GCGTTTCGCGCAGCATGCGTAGGACTGTTGTGCTTTCGATACAGTTCAAATACGGTGGGCATCGGCGGGTTCGTGCGCAGGGACAAATTGCTATTGGTATGCTGACCTGTGATGGCAGAAGTATGCCCATTAAAGTGGCCAGTAGGTCCATCGCTGAATTTGATATTCGTGAATAGCGTGCCGTATTCCTGCAATGTTTTCGATAATGGAGAGGAAGGCATCGCATCTATACTACCTGAAATATCACCGCTAATAGATGAATTTCCCTTGAGCATAGAAGGCATTAAATTTCCTTCATTCTTTAGCACCGATTCTAAATTTCGCACACCTCCCGCGTACAAACAAAACACCACATGATTGGCTCTACGTGAGCCTGTAGCGGCAAACAATCGGCCCGAAGGCAAAATGGTGGGAACTGCTATGGACGCAGCTCCTAAAGCACTCTTCTTTAAAAACGATCTGCGGTCCATATTAGTAGTATTTATATTCTTGACACGTCATAAAGACATAGTAGATGTCCTTGGCCGTTAAATCTGTGTTTTCAGTGATCTGGCTTTCCCAATAAGCCAATTCAAAATCGCTCGGGTCGCGAAGCAAAAATTTTCTGTACGTCGACGAGATAAACGCAGCCGGATCTGCAGCAATGGACGCATTAGATGGAAGGTCTATATCTGGTGAAGTCAAAAGACTTTGCACAATCTCGTCAATGACCAGCTCCTTGTCACCGAAGGAGATGTATGCCTTTCGCATGGTTTGCAGCACCCCGGGAGGCACTTCTTCACCGAATAAATCGCGGTACGCAATACTCATGAACTGCAAGTCGTCCTTGAGTTCAGTTTTATTGCCTTCACTGGACGGTTGTAGCGTGCCTACATCGTAAATGACCTCATTCGAACATGAAGCCAGCACGACGAAAGCGAGCAAAGTAAAAGTTCTAACTATTGACATATTCGGAAGAGGATAAAATGTATCGTTGTAGTTCTGTTCTCGTCCACCCTTGATTGAGCAAGTCTACATATTTCAAGACCTCATCGGTACTCGGTGTACGGTTGTAGTAGGATTCGAAAAGCGAAATAATCATTCCTTGCTCGTACTCTCCGCTGGAGAAAATGATCTGAAGAAAATCGGCTTTTGAATTTCCATTAGTTCCATATAAAATCCCCCACTGGTGATCGACCATTTCCGAGGCTTGCTCCAATTCTACATCGGTCGGATACCTATGGAAGAAATGCTGGTAAATACTCACCACAAAATTTTCTGTACCTGCGTTGATCTCGTCGTAATTGTACAATCTGACCATCCAAGAAGTTAACGATGTATAGCTCGTGTCTCCATCAAACCAACCGTGCATCGCATTTATATGGTCCTCGGATTTACCCAGTAACATCGCCCACCAAGCGGCATCCCCAGGCGAAGCGGCATTGTCCACTCGATCCTGGTACCAATCTCTATCCCCATAGATGGTGGCTGTGTCCACCCCATCCACCAAGCGGTCGGAGAGGAATTGCCAAGAGGCCCACTTTGCTGATGGCTGCACTTGGAGTCCATGAACGTACGTAGAACGAATGTTTCTATCGTATCGATCTACGTCCAGCTGGCCCACAGCTGTAGCGAGCTCTACGTCGCTAGGTTTACGGTTCAGAAGGGCAATGTAAGTTCTGTTGATGTAGTTCTCTAATTCAACATTGGTGATGGTCGAATCTGCAGGCATACCGTCTACAGGAACCACCGTGCTCGAACAGGATGGAGTGAAGATCAGTCCAAAAAGAGCAAGAATAAATAAGATTAGATGGCGCATGACTTAAAGATAACGCCAAAAATTGGACCTCGAGTATGCTGTTACTTCAGAATATCGAGCAGCTCAGGAATCCGCATAATTTCATATGTGAACTTCTCCGTATGACGAACCGATTTCGGGTTGAAGAACACTTGATCAATGCCTTGGTTCCGCGCACCGACACAATCTGCAATGAGGTTATCGCCTATCATCAGACTCTCCTTGCGCTGCGCACCAGCTCTGGTCAATGCCGAACGGAAAATTTTTGGATCGGGTTTGTTTACTCCTACCTCATCGCTACAGAGCAATACATCGAAGTGGTGCTTGAGGCCGCTCTCGGCAAATTTGATCGTTTGGCTCTCTGTAAAACCGTTGGTGATAATGTGCATCATATACCCTCTTCGGGCGAGCTCGTTCAAGGTCTCCTCGGTCCCTTCAATGAGGTGATTGCCGTAGGGCGTCTCGGCAATGTAGCGTTGTTCAAGCGTCCAAGCTACCTCATCCTCAACCACATCGAAATGAGCGAAGGTTTCTCTGAATCGAGAGGCGCGGAGCGTTGCCTTATCGATCTGCCCCTTTCGGTACATTTCCCATTTCTGCTCGTTGATCACGAGGTACAACGGATAAAATTCCTCGAATGAAGGAATGCCAAGTCCGGCCAAATCCAAATCCTTGAATAGGTTGCGCAAGGAGTGCTCAGAATTCTTCTCGAAGTCCCAAAGTGTATGGTCCCAATCAAAAAACAAGTGGTTATAGCTCATCGTGTAGTCTTCGTCTTTAAGAGGTTGATAGGGAACGGCAATTGGTTCTCCACGTGCATATAAAAGGGCTCATCCTTGGCTCCAAATCCACTGTAAAAGCGCTTTAAACCTGGGATAGAAGAGCCTTCAAAATCTATGAGGTGCTCCCGACCAGAGGTGCTTTTTATGTGCTGATCAATGAGCCATGCACTAACCCCATGCTCCTTTCCCCATGCAGTTGAGGCGTTTAGTAGCAAGGTACTTCTGCCCTGGTGTACCACCCAGAATTGGGCGCCGCACAGCTGGTTGTATTCGTCACGTACTGCGTAGAGCACCCCGCGTTTTTGGTAATGACAAAATTCAAGCAGCTTTCCTAATCGATTAAAATCTGCTTCTTCAATCGCTGTTTTTTCTCTGACTACTTGCTGCCATAATTGGACCGCATCTTGAACAGAAGACCACTCCGCCAATTCAAATTTTGCCGACGCTGCCTTCTTCAAATTTCGCTTGTTCTGAGAACTATAGGCTGCATACAATTCTTCGTAGTCCTTGGAAGTATTGAGCACAAAGTTTGAAAACTGCTGGGGTTTCATTCCTGTCGGCAAAGGCGTTGTTGGACTCAAGAACAACTCAGCATATTTAACATGCTCGATAGCGGCAACTACTAGCGATTGCACTAATTCAGCAGTCAATGGCACTTTGGAATAGGGACCAAGAGCCTGCGTACCATAGGGTCTTGTAGAGTATTGTTGACCGTATTTCTTTTGAATAAAAAGCGGTAAAACCACCTCGTAATCTCCAATGACTAAAGCTTGCCACTGATCGGACAACCAATTCAAATACCAGCTAAATCCATAAGGTTGAGGCGCCGGAGTTGAGCTGATGCATTCGTCCCATTTCTCAAAATCGATCTGGGTATGCTCTAAAAATTTAATGGTGCGCTGCATCTAATAGGTCTTTGAATAGTTGAACCCAATGTTCGCTCCCTGGTTCATGCTCACCGAAAGTTCTGTTGTGCCAAATTACCCGGTAGTGACCGCCCACTTTTTTCAATTCCTCGTGCCAAAGAAGCATAAGTGGCTTCGCTGTCGCCGCATCCATATTCTTGTACATCGCATAGGTAGTATCCATGTGTACAAAGGGGTGAATGGTAAGTGGAAGGATACTTTCGTATTCCAAATCGTAAAAAGGATAAGGAACGGCAATGCTCGCTCTATATCCAGCCTCTTCAGCGTAGCCCATGCTGTGGTCGTTTTTAACGCCTAAATTCACCAGGGTTCTGAAGGTGGCTGGCATCTTCATTTTTAAATAATGTTGCCTGCTGTGCTCTACGGGGCGGCGAAGGATAGTTTCTAATCGGTCCCGCTCCTCACGAACTGCTTCCTCTTTACTATCAGAAGCGTAAGAAGGATGAATACCTACCTCTGCCCAGTCGGCCAATTCCCGCAGCTTCACCGCAGCATCGGTACTGTATGGACTTACGTTTCTGTCGTTTGGACCAAACTTCGAAAGAAGCATGAAATAGCGCATTTTAACCCCGTACTTCTTGCACCAGTTGCGCTGCTTCCTAAATGTATCATAGGGATCGCGCTTGAGACCAAAGAGTACCGAAGTTCTGAACCGCCAAGTGGCCCAATCCATGTTCTTAATATCTCTAAAGTAGGCACCAACGATGCGCAATGAACCCTTGCCTTTAAAGGCGAACATATTATCGATGTCCATAGTCGGCTCAAACTTATAATGGGCATCAAGTGAAAATGAAGGGCCAAAGAGCATTTGACCAATCTTCAATGCCCAGAGGTTGATCAGCGGTTGGTCTAAAAAATCATTCTTGAAGGCGAAGCTTTCTTCCGCAGGGAATCGTCCGTGTTTATCTGCGATGAACGGCAAATATTCCTCGTAGCGTGAGGCTAGGAAAAAACTTGCAGAGAGTGGGTCAAAAGGCACATCGCCTATTCGTCTCGAGCAAAATACCTTGAGCCCTTCCCACGTAGTGCATTGGAATTCTTGCTCCACCAATTCGCTTTCCCACAACAATCCATGTGGTGAGATGTGAAAG
>JAAZVU010000126.1 GCA_018623275.1 Flavobacteriales bacterium | reverse complement strand
CCACGTCGTTTGACCGGTACTTCATTGAAATACCAAAGAAAATTATCTACAGCTATCAAGCGTGCTCGTCACATTGCATTGATGCCTTACGTAGCTGATAACCTTAAATAATTCAGTACCATGGAAATCATTCTAAAGAAAGACGTAGAGAACGTAGGTTTTGCTGATGACGTGGTAACTGTAAAAGACGGTTACGGTCGTAACTTCTTGATCCCACAAGGTTACGCAGTATTGGCAACAGAGAGCGCTAAGAAAGTATTGGCTGAGAACTTGCGTCAACGTGCGCACAAAGAGGCTCAAGCTATCGCTGATGCAAAAGCAACTGCTGAGAAATTGGCTGGTGTTGAGTTGAAGATGACTGCTAAAGTAGGTACAGGTAACAAACTCTTCGGTGCAGTTACTAACCAAAACGTAGCAGACGAACTAGCGAAAGCTGGTGTTGCTCTTGAGAAGAAATTCATCCAAATCGTTGGTGGTTCTATCAAGGCGCTTGGTCACTACACAGCTACAGTGCGTTTGCACCGCGAAGTTGTAGTAAACTTTGAATTTGACGTTGTAGCGGAAGCTTAAACGGTAATTTATCGCGAATGCGAAAGCCGCCCCTCGGGGCGGCTTTTTTTATACCTTACCAATGATGAAAAAGAAGACGAAATCCATTGACACGAAAGTTGTTCCCTACCTCAGTGCGGGAATGCTGATTGGACTATTAATAGGTGCATTGACTGATAACCTAGGCTTGTGGCTATCAATAGGGGTGGCACTTGGAGCGGGCGTTGGATATGCGCTGGTAGAAAAGAAATAACTGGCCGAAGGAATTACTCGTAGCGCAGCGCCTCCACGGGATCGAGGTCTGCCGCCTTCGTTGCCGGGTACCAACCTGCTGCAACGCCAACCAAAACAGAAATCACAAAGGCTACAATGATCCAAAGCCAAGGAATGAAGAAGAACCCTCCGATCTGGTTCGCCACGACATTTCCGATGATAATTCCGAACACAATACCTGCCCAGCCGCCAATCTGCGTAATCATGACCGCCTCAGACAGGAATTGAGAACTGATCGCGCGCTTGGTTGCACCAATAGCCTTGCGTGTACCAATCTCCCTGGTGCGCTCAGTAACACTTACAAGCATTATGTTCATCAGTGCAATGGACGCACCAAGAAGGGTAATAGAGCCGATAATAAAGGCACCGGTGGTGACCATGTTCAAATTCTCTATCAAGCTCTTCGCTACGCTATCACTTCGCGTAATGCTAAAGTTGTCGCGTTCTTTTGGTACCAATTTCCGCACGCTACGCATCAGTGCCATGCACTGTCCTTGTACTGCGTCCAAAGTTTCTGCACTAGGTGCATTTACACTCAAGGTGTAGTTGGGTGAACCTCCAGAGAAATTCGCTCGGGCATAGTTCAGTGTCACCCAGGCACCGCGGTCACCAGAGAAAAGTCCTGAGGAACCTTTTTCGGCGAGGGTACCAATAACTAAATATGGCTTGCCTTGAATGCGTATGGTTTTGCCCGCGGCCGTGCTATTTCCAAATAAATCCTGCTTGGTTTCACTTCCTAATATGGTGTAATTGCGGCCAGAATACACATCGTCCAAGGTGAAGTTTCTCCCTTCTGCAAGGTCGAATCCCCCGGTGTACATGTAATTTTCATCCGTCGCTGTAATGAGTGTATTTGGGTTGGTACTTACATTCTGATAGGAGAGCTTGGCAGTTCCTGAAGCGATATAGGTGAGCGATGTTTTAGCCCCAGGATAGTCCATACGCTCCTTAAAGCGCAAAGCTTCGCGGTAAGTGATTTCAGGATTTTGTCGGTAATCCGCATTGCCCACAAAGAAGCCGCCTTGTGAATTACGAATGGTCAACGTGTTTGCACCCAAGGAGGTAAAGTTGCTCTCCAGGCTTTGTTTAAGCGCATCCGTAGCACTTAGAATGCCGACCAAGGCCATGATGCCAAAGGAGATAATGAGCGATGTCAAGATGGTCCTGAGCGGGGAGGCTTTGATGGCCGACCAAGCTAGGGAAGTGGTTTCTTTGAAATTCTTTAGTCGCATAGGTTAGGTGCTTAGGGCTTAAGCCAAATTTAGCAATTACTTTTACGCTGTGGCAGTGAATCCGAAACATACACTTGGTTTTTTAGCAGGAGGGTACAAAAATGTAGCTGTACTTAAGGGGATTGAATTACCAGATCTCGCGGAGCGTCCACTGTATGATAGCATGCTTATTGGATGGGACGCTGCCGATTGGAACAGTATATATCCGCTGTTGCAACAAGGTAAGATGCCTGCACTCACGGAATTATTGAGTGCGGGAGTACATGCAAATTTAGCTACGCTAGATCCGCCCATCTCACCAATGCTCTGGACGTCGATTGCTACATCTTCGTGGCCGTCTGCGCACGGTATTCATGGATTTACAGAAATGCACGAGGGTGCCATTCGCGCCGTTCGTGGATCTTCCAACAAAATGCCTACCTATTTGGATTATCTGGAAAAGCAAGGCATTCCAGCTACATGCGTAGCGTGGTGGCCGTCGCATCCAGCCAAAGAAAGTTTATTGGGCGCAATGCGCGTTTCCAATTTGGCTGTTAGTGAGGATTTACGATGGCTACAGGACGGTGTAGCTCCAAAGGAGCACCATCAGCTTTTGTCTTCGCTATTGTTGAAGCCTGAAGAAATTCCTGCGGCCGCTATTGCGCAATTCTTTCCCGATATGGAATTGGACAGCAAGGATGATGTGGTCCGCAGTGTGCTGAAGATTACTACGCATGCTTTGAACGTTCAACTGTTGGCTACGTTCGCATTGGATTACGGTGCTGGAGGTCATGCCAGCATATATTTTGATGCCCTTGATCACTACAAGCACTTAGGGATGAAGTATGCCCCGCCTCAGCTACATGGGGTGAGTGATGATGACTTTGCCCGGTATCAGCATATTGTGGAAAGTGCGTACCGTTTGCACGATTTATGTTTAGGTGCGCTCTTGGGCCAATTGGACCCCAGTGGCACTGTATTGCTTATTAGTGACCACGGTTTTGTTTCTGGTAAAGATCGTAGTATCGCCTTGCCGGAGCATGCTGGAGCGCCTGCATTGGAACATAACTTCCACGGGGTGTTCGCGGCCAAAGGCCCGCTTTTTACCGACGAGTTGAACTGGAAAGGCTTGAATCTATTAGATGTAGCGCCTATTGTTTTGGCTGCGCATGGATTAAAAGCACCGAAAACCATGGAAGGTAGGGTGCCTGTGCCGTTCACCGGAAAGCAAATACAAACTTTGAAATCAGGGGATGCGCGAATAAGCGAAGAAACTTTCTCGGCCGACGAGCAATTGTTGCAATCCTTGGTGGACTTGGGGTATTTGGACGAAAACCAATTGGTCAGTGAAGAAGGAAGGCTGCAAGAGAATCGCTACTACTTGGCGCGGAGCCTGCGCGCTGAAAAACGCCTGTCCGAGGCATGGCGGGTGATAGAACCACTCACAGATCGCTTCGAGGTGCCTGAACGCTATCTGCAGTTAGCCGCTTCTGTATTGGCCGACTCTGGTAACTACGAAGCATTAGAGAAAGTCGTCAACAAAGCAGACGCGCCAGAAAACCTGATTTGGTCGTATTATCAGGCCCTACTAACCTTGAAGGCTACAGGTACTGTGGATCTTCCTAATGGATTGAGCAGTACTTCGCACGAGAGCGTCGTAGTCTTGTGGGGGCAATTGCTCCTCAAGGCTGGGAATTTAGAAGAATTGACCACACTATTAGATAATGAAGCGCATCAGGGGGTAGATGTTTGGAACCTTCGTGCACGCACTTTCTTGCTATCGCAAAGGTGGGACGATGCCCTGGACGCTGCTTTGGAAAGTCTGAACTTATTGTTTTTCCAACCTGCTTTACACGGTCTCGCAGCACTCTGTTTTGCCAAACTCGGTATGATGGAGGAAGCTGGGACGGCGAAGGCCCTGCAAATGAAATTGCTAGAAGTCGAGGAGAAGGAGCCCTTGTTTATTGTTACCGGTCCGCCGCGCAGCGGTACTTCCTTAGCGATGCAATTGCTTGAGGCTTGTGGGGTTCCCGCGGTATCGGACGGAGTGCGAAGTGAAGACGAGCACAATGCCAAGGGGTATTATGAGCACGAAAAAGTCCGCCAGTGGGAACTAGATGCGGGGTGGTTGGATGCCCAGCGTGGCAAAGCCATCAAGATTGTGGAGCCACTCTTGCGCCAAGCGCCCTTGCCCAAAGGGCGAAAGGTGGTGGTTCGTATGCACCGAGATCTCGATGCTGTCCTTCAAAGTCAGCGAAGAATGAAAGGGAATGAGCAGGTTCCGCTGGGCTGGCGAGAAAAGGTGAATTGGTCTGAAGAATTTGAAAAAACTTCGTTGGTGTTGGAATTGGACCCGTATACTGAAATCATTGATCTATCTTTTGAGTCCTTGCTTCAAGCGGTGGAATCAGGAGAGATGAGTAGTGCGCTTGAACAGGCCATGGAAGTGCTGAGTTCTGCCGTGAATAAGAAGGTTGATATTTCGTTGTTAAAGACTGTTATTTCCCCTCAGCTCAGGCGCTTTTAAGCTATATTTGCCGACATGAACGACAAATCCAAGAAAATCTCCTCGTACTTAGGCGCTGCTGCAGCAGT
>JAAZVU010000021.1 GCA_018623275.1 Flavobacteriales bacterium | reverse complement strand
CAGATCTGCCGCTTCTGTTTCATTATGGTCGGGCAGATATGACCGTGGCCTTTTTCGGTGCGAATGTGAGCCCGGTGGACATCCAAGAATCGATGTTTGAGATTCCAACCTTAGTAGAAAAGTGCAATACTTTCCAGATTAGAACCCGCGAAAATGAAACGGGCGATAAAACTCTTCAAATCTTATTGGAAGCGAAAGAGGGGATGGACTGGAATGGTGAAAATGCGCAAGATTTAAAGGAGCAATTGACAAGGCGTCTCACGGAAATTAATCAAGATTTTCGAGCAGCCTATGCGATGGCCGGTACGGAAAGAGTCGACCTGGTACTGTGCCAACACAACGAGGGCGATTTCGCCAACAACGACATTCGCATTAAAGCACGCTACTTGAGTTAAAATTATTGGCTCTTCTTACTAAACTCTACACTATATTTGCCCTCCCGGGCTCATAGCTCAGTTGGTTAGAGCACCTGACTCATAATCAGGTGGTCGCAGGTTCGAGCCCTGCTGGGCCCACTGAAAATCAAGCACTTACGTTGAAAAGCGTAGGTGCTTTTTGGTTTCATATATGTTCATACTATCGCATACCGATAAAATGATAGTGTTTATAGATAACCGGGAATAGGTTGGGGCCTACCGACTGCGTAGTTTCTGTGTAGTTAAAGTCAAGTTCGTCGTTGTCTAACCCTCCGTACCCGCGAATTTCTGTCTGAATGTTAGTGCTAGTATCTTGTTTAGCGATAGAGAATATGAATGAGAGGGTTCTCGAATCTATAAAGACTACTAAATCATCTATTGCCATTATAGTAGGATCACTCGTGCTGTCTTTCACGATAATTGATTTTTGGAAAGAATTTATAAGCATGAAATCTTCATTATAGACGTTCATAATTCCAGTGAATGTTCCGTAGAATGTTTCTCGAATTTCTGTTTCGCAATTATTCCCTGTGTGATATTCATCGCAAACACACTGTCCGTCTTCGCATGTAAAATTTTCGGGACAGACTGTTGATTTGCAATGGTTTGAAGAACAGCTAAGTGTTAGAAGAATGGCCGCTATAAAGTTTGCAACTTTGATTTTAGTGCTCATTTTTATTGTGTATGTGATATTTGAATTGAACAGTAATCACCCAGTTGACATTCCTATATCTGTCTTGAAGATTTAGATTGCCAAAAGACCCTGGCCGATTATAAAATTGGTGTGTGATATCTTGATTATAGTGCATTAACTGAAGCTCTAATTCAGATTTCTTATACCTAAGACTAGAGTTGATTCCTAATACTAGAGGGGAGTTTTGGTTTAATTCAAATTCATAACCTATTCCTTCTGTAAAGAGCGAAGTATTATATTCTGAAATTATCCAATCTCCCATGTATTGATACTTAAATGTGAATCCAGTATATATCTTGTGAGACGATAATTTGGAGATTATTCCTCTCTCCATGATGAAATAGGGAACACTGTAATTAGTGCTAACAGTATTGTTCAATGTTGTCAAGAAATAAAATCTTGTCGGGGTTAATCGATCGTCAATTTCTTGAATTCTATCAGTGAGATCATATGCGGTCATCCCGTCTGGGATTCTTGGGCTTTCAATTCCAACAGAAAGAGATGTGTAAAACTTGCCCTTTTTGGTAACGTTTTTTCCAATTCCTAATGAAGTGCCGAGAGATGGGCTTATTTTAATGTAGTCACTATACTCCGCGAATTCTGGTACTACAATTTGATTTATCATTAAGCCGCTGGAAACAAAATAAGACTTTTGTCTTTGTGCATTTACATCAGGGCTACATGTCAGGGTCAAAATGAAAAACAAACAGCCGGAGAGGAGTTGTCTCCGGCTGTTTAATGTGGTTTTACCAAGCATGAGTGAGAGTAAATAAATATGTGCCTTCCAAATAGAAGTCTGTATAGCTTAATCCATTTAGCATTTTTACATCCCAGTGTCCCCAGCTGGTAGCTTCAGAATGTTTGTAATTCTTGACTAATTTATAATTGATCGATACAGGTGTATTAAAATAACTGCTCGGACTATTAAAACAATGTTCATCGTGACTTAATAGTTGTAGGTAAGTATCTGAAGCCATTTCTTTAATAACTCTTTTATACCCGCCTGAACTTTTAGATTCAAAATATTTCATGACGACTGAAACGGTCTTTTTAGCAAACATCGGATTATGTACCCTACTCTTACCATAGACATAATCGTTTATTCCGACACTAAATTTTGGTTTTGTGACTTCTTTGTTTTTGTACTTGCACAGGATTGGATCTGGGTTCCATCTCCAAAGTACGATACTTGACTTGAATGAAAATTGAGTATTTCCATCATTATATTTAAAGTTGCCAAACTTCTTAGTTGGAGTTGCAGATCTGGCCATATCCATTGCCAATTGTCCACTCAGCGTATCAACAAATTCTATATGAATTGAGTCGTTAATTGTTAAGGTTCTGATTTTAGAAATCAAACTTGGGCTAAGAGAGTCTTGGTGCACGAGGATCGATAATCCATCTCTGCTATTAAAAACCACTTCATTTCCGACTTGATATTCTCCGGTAGCATTTACTAATGAGCCAAAGCCTTCAACATTTAATGGATGGTCTGGCAAGACACTGTTTTCGTTCATAGTATTCTGGGCTAACCACAAATCTTCTTCGAACGATAGCTGATGCCTTAACGATATAAAACCATTTTTAGAATTCTCAAAACTAATATAGGCATGCTCAGTCTCATAATTGTTAAAGATGAATATTGAATCAATCTGTTCTTGACTCATTGTGGTGTTTACAGTTCCGGCCCATGTTTGATGAGAGGCCTCATATACACTGTCCTCGTACTTTAAATGATTTAAAACGTTGTCTAATTCTTGCGGGGAATTAAATATCAGCCAGCCATAACTTGATTGTTGAACTAGTGTGGTTGGGTCTGTGTAAAATTCTGGTTGGGGAGGAACATCTTTATTACAGCTTTGGACTGCAATTATCGTTGCAATAAGAGCAGGGAATAGGTACTTCGGTTTCATGGTGTGGTTTAAGTTTTACATTTCGAGATAAGTTATGAAAACTGATTAATGAATGAAATGGTAAATATTCACCATTGTGTATTTGATAAACTTTTGGTATGCACTTTGGGTTGAGTCAAAATCTTTGATCATCTGCTTGTGGATGTTTGCGTTTATATCAAGCAAAAGAAGCTTTGATCATGCAAGAGCATAATTCCCCACCACCGCAACCGCCTATACTATAGGGCGGTTGCGGTGGTGGAGTTGAATCTTAAAGGAATTGAGTATGATTATAGTGTAACTACCTTAAATAGAGGTGATTGTTGTGATTTTGGTTTGGTGTTCATTTCAAACAGAGAAAAATGACTAACTTGCAGATACCTGCAAAGGCCTGCATAATGGGTATGTTCTCGTCCCTTGGAAAATGTGGTGTCCAAACTGGTGACCACGACTGCAAAGAGTGGTTAAACATCTGATAATCAGTACGGTAAAATACAAAGTTCGAGCCCTGCTGGGCCCACTTTAAAGCACTTCCATTTGGAGGTGCTTTTTTATTTCAATGGAGTTTTCCAAATATCATTCGCTGGTGGTGGAGCTTCGAAAGTCAAGGGGCTGCCGTTTATAGGTTCTGGAAGTTCAACCATTCTAGCGTGAAGTGCGATTTGAAGCTTTTGGTAGGGCACAGTGGAACCGTATTTCTCGTCGCCAATGATGGGGCAACCGACGTGGCTGAGCTGTGCACGGATTTGGTGGAATCGGCCGGTTTTGGGTTTTATTTCTAGAAGATAATGGTCGTTAATCGATGATAATACCTTGTAGCTCAGCTCTGCTTTTTTGGCGCCCTTCACTTTTGGATCAACGACGAGGGCTTTTTTGCTTTTTGAATCAGTCAGAAGGTAGTTGGTCAGGGTGTCGTTGGTCTTTTCTGGTGCTTTGGAGGTGATGGCCCAATACGTTTTTTGAATCTGGCGCTCTTCGAACCATCTGTTTAGGGTTTTTAACGTACCTCGCTTCTTCGCGAAGATCACTACGCCGCTGGTTACTCGGTCCAGTCGGTGTACAACTCCAAGGAAAGGATTGTTGATTTTTTGCTTGAGATAAGCGCGGTAATTCCTCTCTAGGTTATTGGCTTCGAAAGGGTTGTCCTCTGTAATAATACCCGCAGGTTTATTGACGACCAAGAATTGGTTCGATTCAAACAAAACGCCTTCTGTGTCTACCATGTGGGCAAGCTAATCATTTAACGTGAATTTCATAGATAAGCTCTTTCGATTCACAGGATTAAGTTGCATCTTCGGGGTAATGAAGAAATGGGTGCTTGTTTTGTTTTGTGCTGTTGGTTATCAGTTAGTTACGGCTCAGGTGACAACTGTTCGGGTGATGACTTACAACATCTTGAACTACAGAAATTCCACCAACGAGTGCAACGGCAATACAAACTCTGCGAGTAGCAAGGAAGTGGCCTTGGATACCATCGTTCGCAACATGCAGCCGCACATCATTTGTTTTCAAGAGGTTGGTGCATCCGCAAACAACGCTACCTATTTGCTCAATAATGCACTGAACACTTCTAGTGCGACCAACTGGACGACGACGAATTACACCAACAATAGCTTTTCCTCTTTAACCAATGTCATTGCCTACCGCAGTGACATTTTTGGTTTGATCTCACAGGACGTTATCACGAAAGACTTGAATAACAATAACCTCGTTCGCGTGGTAGATGTGGCTCGATTCTATTACAAAGATCCACTGCTTAATGCACAGAGCGATACAGTGACTTTCACAGTCATAGGCACGCATTTCAAAGCCGGTAGTGGAACCTCAAATTCTTCACAGCGTAATGCCATGGCTGGGGCAATCATTGATTATATCGAGAACGATGCAGTCGATGCGAACATCATGCTCATGGGCGACTTCAACATGTATGCATCTTCCGAGAGCGGCTATCAGACCTTGATTGCAGGAACGGGATTCCGCTTTGAAGACCCAATCAACAGTTCGGGAAGCTGGAACAACAACAGTTCATTCGCGGCTATACATACACAGAGTACCAGAAACGGTGGATCGAACAGTTGTTTTTCTGGAGGGGGATTGGACGATCGATTCGATCAAATTCTCTGCTCCGAAGACATCATCGAAGGTGAAGACGGAATGGTATATGTGCCTAATACCTACTTCGCGGTTGGAAACGACGGCAACCATTTTAATGATCCTGTAAATGCAGGTACAAACTACAGCGTGAGCAGTACGGTTTTGTCTGCGCTGTATTCCTTAAGTGATCACCTGCCGGTAATTGCAGATTTTGATATTGACCTCCAAGGATTGAATACCGGAGAGTTGGAAGTGCCGGTTTTAGAAAACCCGATGCGTCAGCCGGCTCAATTGGCCGATTATTACCTGCGTTATGGTCTTACTATTTACACACTTGATGGACGTCAGGTATTTGAAAAACCGGAAGGAGAGACTGCCACAGTGCAAGGGCTCCCTGCGGGACTCTATATAGCTCGTTGGTCGAAAGACGGGCGCAGCACAACCACTAAACTGATGCTATGGTAAGAAAAGTACTCGCTGTTATGTTGTTGCTGCCTCTGTTGAGTGTTGGTCAAGGGTTTGAAGAATTCCAAACGACACGTGCGAATGTGCGTTTGAGTGCGACTAATGTTGGGACCTTTGGTAATGCCTTCCGCGGGTACCGCGACGGCTCAGGAACACCTTCCATGGAATATCCTGCTGGTTCAGGTATTGAGCACCTTTTCGAAGGTGGCCTATGGTTTGGTGGTCTCGATAATGGTGTGGTACGTGTGAGCACTTCAGCCTATGATGCGCCGCAGGGCTATGCGCCAGGACGTGGCGGCTTTGAGTTCAATGCCACTCAAGGTGCGAATGTCGTCGAGAAAAGCTCGCTTCGCTCTTCCCCGAATTACCGCGCAGATGCTGTGAGCCACCAAGATTTCATCGCGAGCTTCAACGATAGTGAAATATTAGTTCCCGGTACCAGTATTCCGATTAACAACCACCTGAACCCTATGGACCTGCAAGTGGATATGGCAGTGTACAATTGGGAATATTCGTTTACAGATTTCATGGTCATTGTAGACCTCACCATCACCAACGGTTCTAGCAATACCTATGAAGATTTTTATGTGGGTCTATGGAACAACACCGTGGTGCGTAACATCAACATCACACCGGCAGGCGCTGGGGGTGCCACCTTCTATTCACAGGGTGGGAACGGGTTTATCGATAGTTTGAATTTGGCCTATTGCTACGACCGAAATGGAGATGTTGGTTTTACAGACAGTTATGTAGGCCAGATGTTCTTGGGTGCGGAGGATAAGAACGGGTTCCAACATCCTATTGTAAGTGCCGACACTAAGGTGAACTATAACGCTTGGGTATTCAACAACAGCGGTGCCAACACTTTCTTCTTTCCAACCTCAGACCAGCAGCGCTATTTGAAGATGTCGGACGGTTTCAACCAACACCCTTGTTGGAACGATCCCACAGGTGCAGCTTGTGTGACCACTATGGATGTTGATTTGCAATCTGAGCTGAATGCTTTGGGCAATCGTTCAGATTTAGTTTCAGTAGGTCCTTTTGACGACTACCAGCCTGGCGATGAAATCAAGGTGAGTTTCGCCTACGTCGTGGCAAAGAAATTTGAGGACGGTTTGCCGAACGGTTCTAATAACGCCACACAGCAAACGTATCTATTGGACGCTGCCAATTGGGCACAACGTACCTACAATGGAGAAGATGCCAACTTTAACGGCGTGCTCGATGAAGGTGAGGATAAGGACGGCAACGGTGTGATTACACGATTCATTTTGCCCTCACCGCCGGAGACTCCGATCATTCGCGTAGAGCCAGGCGATGGTGAGTGTACTATTTATTGGGCAGATAATTCGCGCTTCAGCGTAGATCCTATCTCCAAAAAGCAGGACTTCGAGGGGTACAATATTTATGCAACCCAGACCGGGTTTGATGTATTTGGAACACCGGATTTACAGAACGATTTGGAATTGGTCGCGAGCTTTGATTCGTTGGCCAATGACTACGGCTTCAACAATGGATTTATGCCTGTAAAATTGGCCACGCCTGTGACTTTCGACGGGGATACTAATGAGTATGCCTTTGCGTATACCTTAAGTCCTCTTCCCAACGGTTGGCAGACGGCGGTTGCGGTTACGGCATTTGATAAAGGTGATCTGAACAGCGGTCTTGAGTCCTTGGAGAGTGCTGTGTTGTCGAATGCGGTAAGGGCCTTCCCTGGTGCTGGACCAAGCAATCTAGATAGTGTGGAGCCCTATGTGTACCCGAACCCATATTATCTCGGCGCAAGCTGGGAAGGGTCGAGTAACTTCCAAGAGGAGAGTCGGAAATTGGTCTTTTCTAACCTTCCAAGAAATTCAAGAATAACCATCACTACTGCTGGCGGTGATTATATCGACAGTTTTGAGCATCACGAAGAGTACGATGGGACGGATATACGTTGGTTCCGAAGCTTTGGGTCGGAAGATCCATCGCGAAACGTATTCTCGGGTGGTGAGCATGCGTGGGATTTGCTTTCAAAAGAGAGCCAGATTATTGCGCGCGGCATGTACCTCTTTACCGTGGAGGATTTGGATACAGGAAAATCATTTACAGGAACTTTTTTAATCGTGAAATAATGAAAAGAGTCGTTTTACTTTTTGCTGTGCTTTTTGGCTTATCGGCCAGCGCGCAGAACTACGTGTCCATTTCGGACATCAACTATGTAAGCCCAACAGATTTGGCTGCATGTAATGATACTTCTGCCTACTTGGGTCAGACAGTAATTACTCGCGGTGTTGTGGTGACACCAGGGAATGTAACGGAGGTTGCTTCAGGTTCGGTAACTGGCGGTGTGCGTCCTTTTATCTTCATTCAGGATACAGCAGTGGGCGGTCAGAGTACTCCATTTGCAGGTATTGAGGTAATGGGGGTTTATACCAGTAGCACAGGATCTTTGCAAGTGCCTGCAACCTTTACCCAAGCGCTACCAGGAGATATCGTTGAGGTAAAAGGTGTGGTTGGCGAGTACAACGGTTCAAACCAATTGTCATTGGCTGATGCGAATTCGTTTAGTATTGTGAGTACGACTACTGATCCTGTTGTTAGCGATACCATCACTGTGGGCGATCTTAACGATGCACAGTTCGTAAATAATGTTGCAACGGGTGAGCAGTACGAGGGTTCTTTTGTGACCTTGACGGATGTGACTGTAACGCAGGTTATTCCTTTTAGTGGAAACCGCGTAAGCTTTAACATTGTCGATGGAAACGGGAATGCAATGAACGTTAGTGATCGATTCCTTGCTCAAAAATTGAGCTCTTGGACAACGGTAAACCCAAACTCTCCGCAAACTCAAGGTTCTTTTGTGCCGCCAGTCCCTGGAACATTCTACAACTCTATTTCGGGTGTAGTTCGTCACGATGCGAACGGATGTACAGGGGATAACGGTCGTGGTTACGAGATCAATCCGTTTGCTGCTTCACACTACGACATCGGCTATGCGCCGCCGTACATCGCGAACTTTGAGCGCGATCCTTCTATTCCTACCTCAAACCAGGATGTGGAGATTGTATGTACCATCACAGATTTTGACGGTAGTGTAGATTCTGTAGCCTTTGTATGGAGTGCTATTGATACGCAATCGGTGGCTAATTTCACGGTAGCCCCAATGACGTTAGTAACAGGTACTACGGATGAATTCGAGTTTGAGATTCCACAGCAGGCCAACGGTACGTTGGTGCGTTACTACATCTATGCAAAAGACAATGACGGTAACGAAAGCTACTTGCCTTCGAAGCCGATCAATCAAGCGGCGCCAAACTTTGACTTCTACACGGTTCGTGATAACGGTTTGATTATCCCGGATATTCAGTTCACCTACAACTCAAACGGCGCTTCTCCTTTGAACGGTGCTGAGGTAACGGTGAAAGGTATTGTAACGGCTTCGACTAAAATTGGCGACCTAGGCTTCTTGTACATCCAAGATGAAAACGCCACTTCTTGGGCGGGTATCTGGTGTGTCGGAATTGGCCTTAATACTTACTACCGCAATGAGGAAGTTGAGGTAACAGGCTTCGTTGAGGAGTTCTATGGAATGACTCGATTAAATGTGACTTCTTCGAGCAAAACGGGCAACCTAGGTTCAATTACACCTTTGGTTATTGATCCGTCGGATTCAGCCAGCTATGCAAACTTCGGTTGGGAGCCTTACGAGAGTATGTTGGTACGTTACGAGGATCCGAACAGCGGTTCTTTGTATGTGAGTCAGACCAACCTCGGTTTTGGAGATTATGCAGTAAGTAATAGCGCCTCTGCACCGGTATGGAGCAGCGGACGTGTATTGGCTGGACGTCAGTCTACAACTGCCTATTCTTCGTTGAACGTTCAGCTGGTAACAGATACTTCGTATGCTTCAATTGACGGTGAGATGGACGTAACACCTATCGTAGTAGATAACACCATGACCTTTGACGCTATCGAAGGAATTCTATTCTACGGTTTCAGCAACTACCGCTTGTTGCCAAGAAACAACAACGACTTTATCAACCCGTCTGTCACTCTAGATAGCATTACGGTAGCAACATCGCCTATTGGTTTAGATGAATGGGCTACTTCAAATCTTAAAGCGTATCCAAACCCGTCAAACGATTGGATGCAGCTAGAAAGCTCAGGAGCGGGTACTTGGACCATCGCTAATGTTTTGGGTCAGCAGTTTGCTACTTATGAAACAGAAGGTTCATTGAGAATTTCTACGACCTCACTAGCAGAAGGAACGTATGTGGCTCGATTCAGCGGTGCACAAGGTGCAGGAACCATCATCTTCATTGTACAGCGATAGATCTTGAAAAGAGTAGCGGTCATATGTAGCATTTTGTTTGCAGCCTTGGGGTGTCAGAAGCCCCAAGGATCTGTGGATAACCTCGCGCCGGAGACTACCATTAGTGTGGACAGTATCCAACGTTCTGGGGACCTGCGATTGAATGCTAATGTGCATTTGAATTGGTACGGGTCGGATGCCGACGGCTACATCGATTACTTCAACGTTCAGGTGGGTGATGAACCGGTAGGTAAAACTCGCTCCAACGACAGCATCTTTACGTTTGTGATTGATGCTGGCTTAGATTCAGCGGATGTACTGATTAAAGTCAGCGCTGTAGATCACGAAGGGTTGGAAGATCCTACGCCTGCGCAGTTGTGGGTACCGCTGAAAAATGCTGCACCTTCATGCCGCATTGATGCCGACGAGATTTCCCCGGATAGTGCAAAAATTGTCCTGACGCTTCGTTGGGACGCGGAAGATATCGACGGCAACGAAACTATCGTTGAGGCTGAGGTACGTTTAAACAATGGACCTTGGGCACCCATTGATCTAGGTCAAGGATTGCTGAGTTTCACCCTAAATGCGAGCGGTACTTCGGCAGCCGTCTATCAAAATGGATTCTTAGTGGATACTGCGCTTGCTGGCGCTGCTGCTAACGATACCAACAGGGTTTTTCTTCGCGTGAAAGACTGGGCCGGATCCTACTCGGAAGTAGATACGTCAAGTACGTTCTATTGGTCGGCGAAGGGTGCAGATATGTTGGTGTTGAACAGTCAGCCGGCATACATTGGGGCACAGTATAAAGAGTGGTTGGACAGCATTGGTGACGCCTACGATTACGTGCAGATGGATGCGATTACTGGAATTGGTATTCCTACCTATTGGAACCCATCTATGAAGCTGCTTTTTGAACAGTACGAGCGCGTACTACTATTTACGGATGCTACGCAGTTCCCGAACAACGGAGGAACGGACTACTTGCTCAATATTCTCAGCCCTTCAGTACAGTCATATGTCCAAGGAGGAGGAAAAGTGTTAACGAGTGCACAAATTACCAGTTCGATGGATATGGGTGCGATTAATGACGTTTATCCGGTCAGCGGCTCGATCACTTCTACCGGTCAAGCGCGTCTGACTAATGACAGCTCTATAGTTCCCGTTGACACAACGAGTAGCGCACCTTCGGTACGACCGAAAAATATCGTTCTAGGGGTAACTCCGGTGAACCCAGCGGCAGATGCCAATGCCTATTACACCGCGCAGTTGACCAAAATTGCAGGTTGGACAGGAAGCAATACTGTAGGTACCATCCGTTCTCGCAACGGTGAAGTTTATGAGGTATTCTTCTCAGTTCCTTTGCATCAATTTTCAAGGTCCAACTCTACCAATGGCGGTGACCTCATTAAACATGTATTAGAAAATGAATTTTAGAAAGTTCTACATATTCATTTTCATTGCCTTGAGCCAGATGGTCTTCGCTCAGGGTAAAGGGGTGCTCAAAGGGGTGGTGGTTGAAAAGGCTACTGGTGAAACTCTGCCAAATGCTTCGGTGACCATCGTCGGTACCTACTACCAGACGTTGACCGATTTCTCTGGTGAATTTGAAATCAAAGACATTAAACCGGGAACGTACACCATTAAGGTCCAATTCATTGGATTTAGTCCTACCCAAATCAATGGGGTCAAGATCAAAAAAGGTCAAAACAAGCCGCTGCGCGTAGCCTTGGTGGAGCAAAATGAAATGCTCAATACAGTAACTGTTGTAGGTCGAAAAAACCAGGTAGATCTTGAGCAAGCCTCTTCGGCTATTACTTTTTCTTCAGAAGAGATCAGTTCTTTAGTAGCCAAAGGCGTGGAGGATATCGTAGCCCAGCAGGCAGGTGTCCAAAAAACTACCGACGGTATACAGATTCGTGGTGCACGCGTTTACGAAACAGAGTATTTGGTGGACGGCATCTCGGCGCAAGATCCATTGGCCGGTACCGGTGGTGGTGTGAGCGTAAGTTCATCTTCGTTACAATCCATCAATTTGATGACCGGTGGTGCTAGTGCGGAATACGGCGGCGGCTCTTCTGGGGTTGTCAATACGACCATCAAAGAGGGTGGGCAGAAACTTCGTTGGAGCGCTCAGTATAGTTCTGATAATTTCACGCCGGCGAGCTTCAATACCGACCGTGCCGAGGTCACGCTTAGTACGCCTATTCCATTTACCAAGAAGAAATTGACGCTGTTCACCAGCGCCAATGCGGATATTACAGATCATTATTTCGGCGCTACCGCGTCCCAGTTAAACAGCTCATTATTCCCAGGGAATCCGACGCTGTGGGCACCTCGTCAGAGCAACGATTACACGCACACTACGAAATTGACTTGGCGTTCAAAGGCCGTTGGAAAGATCAGCTTGACCAATAGTCACAGTCTTAAGGTCAACCAAAATTCTCGTACGCTTCAGATTGTAGGTTTTGACGCTTTGCTGGCGCCAGGGTTCCAATACAACCGCTCCAACAATTTGGATAATGCGACCACCTATACCCACCATAGTAATTTGAGCGTCTTGCAATGGCAAAAGCGCTTGAATACGAAATCGGGATTGAATTTCTCTGCGGGTCGTCTCTTCACCAACCTTCGTGCAGATGCCAATGGTCGCCCGTTCCGAGCGGCAACGGTAGATCAGATATACGACGAGGATTACATCTACACTGGGCAGATGACCTTGTTCAACCCGGACGATCCTTCAGGTACCTATTACCTCATTCCTGGTGACGGCTTGGTAAATAACGGTGGTATTACGCCGATTTGGCACGACCACTACGCCCAAGAATACACGCTGAAAGGCAAATTCACCTACACACCAAATAAGATTCACCAAACCTCTGCAGGTTGGGAGCATGCATTTACAGAGTACCAGTGGGTAGATGTGTTCCGCCCATGGGTAGGTGCTCCGATTGTACTCAATGACAGCACCACTACGCCGTCAATTTCTATTGGTTCCAGCAATGACATTTGGAAGGTGAACCCTCAAAAAGGTGGCTTCTTCTTGCAGGACCGTATCGAATACCAAGGGATTAAAGCAACCTTGGGGATGCGTTTGAATTATTGGGCACCCGGAGCATTTGCCGATGAAGCGGTGAACGACCCTTCTTCACCAGTATTAGATCAAGTTCGCCAGGATTACATGGACCAGACCATTGGTGTCGCTGGGCTTCGTTGGAAACTGCGCATGTTGCCGCGTTTGAACGTGAGTTTCCCGGTCACTGAAAACAATGTTTTGTACTTCAACTACGGGCACAGCATGCGAACGCCACACCCACGTTTCCTATATGCTGGCCTAGATCCTGAATACCAAGACCGCTCCTTCCTCTCGAACCTAGGGAATCCGAACTTGAATCCAGAGGTCAACATTTCATACGAGATTGGATACAAGACCCTCTTGGGAACGCGCTTAGGTTGGACCTTAAATGCCTTCAACAACAACCGCTTTGATTACATCGTAGCGCGCCGTGTTATTACTACGGATGCGACGGGTCGTCCCGTGACCAAGACCATGTACATCAATCAGGATTACGCGAAAGTTTTGGGTGTGGAGACCCAGTTCAATGCCCGCTTGGGTGAGAGCTTTCAGACGTTTATTAATGGTAGCTACCAGCAGGCGCGCGGTAAGAGTAATTCGGCTCGCGAGAGTGCTTTGCAGATTGCTCAGACCGGTGAGGTCCCGTTGTCTCAAGAGCAATTCTTGGCATGGGACCGACCATGGAAATTCAACGCAGGGATTACCTATGCCAACGACAGCAGTAAATGGCGTGCTACAGTGAGTGCTCGCTATTCTTCGGGCTACCGCTATACCCCTCAGAATTTGGTCGGCTACAATGATTTAGGCCGTCCTCAGTTTGAAGTAGATAATAGTCGATTCTTGGAAGGTAGAGGTGCCTACTGGTTTACTATGGATGCCAAAGCAAGCTACCAGCTGGTCACGCTTGGCGGAGGACGAGGGGTGGCGCTGAATGCTGAGGTGACCAATTTCACCAACAGAAGAAATGCACAGATCATCAACCCGATTACGGGAAGAGCCTACGAATATGGAGACGATGTTCCGCTGACTTGGCGGGATCCTCGACCTGAATTTAATGGCCCGCAAGAAAGCGGGACGGACCCTCGGAATCCTGCGCGGTATGCCGCCCCGATTCAATGTATGATTGGAATTCAAATGTCATGGTAAAGCGTATACTACTCTTCTTGGCATTAGCCGTAGCCCCAGCAATGAAGGCGCAGCTCCTTCCAAACTACGGGGAAGAGCGTGCGGGACTTAGTTCCTTTACGTATTTGAAATCTCCAGTAGATCCATGGAGTGCCGGCTTGGGCGGAACTGCTTTAGCAAACACATCGTCGTACGGGCTAGTGACTAACCCTGCATTGCTTTCTGCAGGTATGCAGCAGGGCGTGTTCACGGGTTCTAGATTGCTGGGCGGATCTATCGGGCACGACTTTTTCAGCATTTCGAAGGCGCGCAACCCTAACCAAGTGGTTGGCGTATCCCTAAATTCTTTGACTTCCGGAGGAATTGTTGAACGCACCGTTTGGCAGCCGGAGGGAACGGGACGAATCGTCAACGGCGCTTTACATTCCGTGGGTGTCGGTGTGAGTCAACGCTTCTCGGATTATTTCAATGCTGGTGTTCAGCTGAAGTATGGGCAAGAGCAGTTAGGGGCATTCACCGCACATTCTGTGGCCCTTGATCTTGGGTTCCATTACGAGCTGGACTATCGCGAACTGAGCTTCGCCGCGGCCATTTTGAACTTTGGTCCTTCAACATCCATCGTTCAGACCGGATCCTTGCCGACGACTATTAATACCGATACTACGGCCTCTTCCGTGGCAGCACCGCCGCAGGTATTTGCTATGGGGATGCGCTTTAACGCTATGGACCGGGGCGATCACAAGGTCTATACCTCGTTCCAATTGAACCACCCTTCGGACAACAACGAAAACTATAGCGTGGGCGCAGAGTACTGGTACAAAGAAATTATTGAGGTGCAGTTGGGTTACCGCATGGTGAGCCGCTGGGGAGCTCCTAGTTTCGGGTTCTCCACCAAGACCCAGGTGGGTGGTTGGCCGATGAAGATGGGTGTGAGTGCCATTCCGTCGCCAGCAGGAAACTATCAAACGGTATTTGGCTTGACCATTACCCCATTAAATTGGATGTTATGAGAGGAGTAATCGCATTATTTGCCGCCGTCATTCTACTTTCTTCCTGCGAAAACTACTGGGGAAAGAAGACCGATATCAGCTTTATTGACATTCCGAATTATGAGGTTCGCGAGATTGCTTATGTGCCTGTGGAGCCAAAGCTTTACGATGCCGCTGCGCCGATTGATGTGACCATAGGATACGATGAATTTATCTATGTGGTGGACAGTGCCACTTCCGAGATTGCTCGCTACGACATGGCATTCCAGCCACAAGGTCGTTTATTTGTGCCTGGGGTTACTAAAGTGGTGCAAGACCGCCGTTTGAACCTTTTAGCCATTGGTACCTCCGATACGACAGTCAACGGCGTGGATTATGATTTGACGACGATTTATAGAATCGATTTTGAAAACAACGGCATCCTAGACTTTACACAAGCCTCCATGGAAAAGGTGGCGGTTCATCCGTTCTACTTTAAGAATTCGTTTTCATCTTCGGATGCCTTTGTGAAATTCACGGACATCGCAGTACAAGGTGGTGTAAGCGGTCAGCTTAACAACCGTTATTACGTCAGTAGAACTGGCGAGAATCAAAACAATGCTGGCTTTGGTCCGGACAATGCTGTTTTGACCTTTTCAAATACGGACGAATTCGTTTCTGGCATTCCGGTGACTGCTGCAGGTGCTGTTTATGGCGATTACTTTAAGCGTCCTCTGGCGCTGGCGAGTTTCACCCAACCGCCTCAGATTGCTGCACGTCCTTCTCAAGATTTTTGGGTAGCGAACAGCGACCCAGATCAAGCCATTCAAATCCAACACATCCAGTTCGAAGAGGGACCTTTTGGCGCGGTGTACCAACCGATCTTCTATTCGACCACGGATCCAAACACTACAGGTTACCTTCAAACGGCCAATAGATTTACCGAACCTTGTGACCTCGCTTTTGCAGGTGATGCAAGCCAATTCCTCTTCGTCGCAGACGCCGGTGTTGATTCGGTATATCAATTCACCTCCACTGGATTGGAGGGTGTGCCTCCACCTCCTGCGAGCACCGCTGAACTCAACGCAATTTCCACCTTAGGCGGCTTCGGTGATTTACGTGCTGTAGCTTATTACGACCGCATTCTCTATGTGGCTGACGCTCAAAGTGGAACCGTTTCAAGATTTAAACTAACCTTAGACTTTGAATAACAAAAGAATGAGGATTTCTATGT
>JAAZVU010000125.1 GCA_018623275.1 Flavobacteriales bacterium | reverse complement strand
CGGTTTTTCGACTTTTCCTTCTTGCGATCTTCGCGTGGTTTGCGGTCTTTACGATCGCTACGTGGCTTATCCCTGCCCGCTTTGTCACGGCGCGGTTTGTCCTCGCGCTTATTGCGCGGATTGGAACCTTTGCGGCCTTTTCCTTTGCTGCTCGGACCTTTCCATAGTGGACCTTCCCCAATATGCTTAGGCGGCTGTTCCTTGTCCAATTCTTTATCGATCAATCGCTCAATCTTTGTGAATTTGAACATGTCGTCTGGACAGACTAGTGTAACAGCCATTCCTTCTGTCTTGGCACGCGCAGTACGACCTATGCGGTGTACGTAATCCTCAGCATCGCCAGGGACATCATAATTGATCACAAGGTCGATGCCTTTAATATCAATACCACGAGACATCACATCGGTAGCCACCATAATGCGCGTTTTCCCGCTTCTAAAGTCGCGCAAGGCTTCCTCTCGCGCCTCTTGCTCGTAATCTGAACTAATCCCTTGACAGGCATACCCCTTCTGCTTGAGTTTACGGGCTAGCTTCTCCACCTTCTTCTTAGTAGAACAGAAAATGATAATGGAATTAAAGTCGTCTTTATCTCCAAGCACATGCTGAACTAGCTTTACTTTCTGCTCCTCATGGGCTAAAATGACCTTCTGAGTCACACCTTCAGCCGGCTTAGAAATAGCGACAGAAATCTCTTCGGGATCTTTGAGAATCTGTTTGGCGAGCTGTCGAATTTTAGGCGCCATGGTTGCCGAGAACATCAAACTTTGGCGCTCCTCAGGTAGCTGCTTGATAATTTTAATGATATCGTCGAAGAATCCGATGTCGAGCATGCGATCCGCCTCGTCCAAAATGAGGTGTTTCACTGTATCAAACTTTACATAGCCGCGGGCGATGTGTGCAAGCAATCGACCTGGAGTAGCGACCACAATGTCTGCGCCGCCCTTGAGGGCATCCGCTTCGCCTTCCCAGCTCACGCCATCACCACCTCCATATACGGCGTAGCACGATGCGTTAGTGAAATAGGCAATTCCTTGGATCTGTTGCTCAATCTGGATGGCAAGCTCACGCGTGGGACAAAGGATCAGTACCTGCACTCCGTCGCTTTCCTCTTCAGCAACTTGATTCAATGTGGGCAGCACGAAGGCTGCCGTTTTTCCGGTACCTGTTTGGGCACAGCCAATTAAATCTTTTCCTTCTAATATCGTAGGGATGGCCTTTTCCTGGATCTCAGTTGCCTCTTCAAAGTTCATGTAGAACAAGGCATCTAGCAGGGTTTCATTTAGACCAAAATCTGTGAATTTCTTCATGTATTTATTCTAGGTGGATGTCCACCTTTACCTCGACTTCTTTTGCGATTACTACGCTGGGATAGCCTTCCCCTAGACCCCAAAGGTCTCGATTGACGGTAAAGGTGCTTACCAAATGACTCTCTGAAGTTTCATTGACTTCAATCTCGATATCATTCGATATTCCTCGCAAGGTAAGGGAGCCTTTGAGTTTATAAGTAGTTACACCTGAGGATTTTCCAACAAATACAACTTCTTTAGCAGTAAAATCAATTCTAGGAGTCTTTCCCGTATTGAAGAACTCTTCTTTGTCTTTCAAATGGGCATCTCGCGTGTCGTTTCCACTCTTGATAGTCGTAGCATCTAACGTTCCTGAAATGGCCATTAATATGCCGTCTTCGTATTCGGCCTTGCCGCGGGCACCTGAAATGCTCCCTTCAACGGTATTGAAAATCATATTGCCCACCTCGAAAGTGGCTTTAGAAGACGTTTTGAAAGATTTGGTTTGGGCACTAAGGCCAATAGTTGCCAATGAAGCAACCAGTAGAACTACTTTTTTCATGAATTAAGATTAGGTTACTGAAAGTTAGGGAATTAAACCCCGCTCTTTTAATAACTCTTGTCTTCTTCCATGGTTCGTGAATTCGTCGGAGATTTTGCGCTTAACCAACTTCACATCAAGATCCTCATCTGCGACTAATCCAGCTATAGCACCGAATAATCCGCCACTTCCTGTACTCTCTTCGAGAACCAAAACATTCGAATAGTCTTTTAAGATTTGAGCTAAATCTTTAGGGAGAGGTTTGACTTGTGCTAAATGCAGGTGATCAAAAACACCTGGCTGTATTCTGACTGAAAGTGCACCGGTGGAGAGGATAAGTGAATTGGACCCCTGATTAATCAACCACTTAGTGGTAGCAAATTCCTCTGGAGTATCACAAACGGTTTTGTCCTTAGGATAGCGGATAAATAATGGTCCGTCCAATTTCATTTGAACTTCCGAAGCATTGAGAATCATGGCCTGAAGCTCGTCTCCATTGCGCGGATTCCAAATAGTAACGTTTGGCACGTCCATTAAAAACCCAAGGTCAAAAACTCCATGATGTGTAGGACCATCTGCGCCTACCAATCCTGCTCTGTCCACCAAGAATACCACTGGAAGATTTTGCAAGGCTACATCGTGAATAATCTGGTCAATGGCGCGCTGAAGGAACGTACTGTAAATGTGCACCCATGCCCTGCCACCTGCAGCTGCCATTCCCGCGGCTGTGGTAATAGTATGGGGTTCGTTGATTCCAGTATCTATGAATTGCTTTGGGAAATCATCCCTGAGTGGACCAAAGCCACTGCTTGCGAACATTGCCGGAGAAAAGACGCGCAAGTCGGTGCGGGAATGTAAGATTTCGCGCATCTGCTCGGCTGCCCACCATTGAAAAGTTGTTCCTGGTTCGTACGACTTTTTCTTGCTTAGGTTGGGCTTCTCGGTTCGGATATGTACTACACGTTTACCTCCTCGAACCAAGGAGCTATGTAAGTATGCCATCACCGCAGTGATATCGTTACCATTTTCTAAGAAAGAGTATTCCCAGCCCAAACTGTGGAAATAATCCATGTACGTGTTCTTCTGATGTAAGGCGCCTACAGTAGGATCAATACTACCATCATTGTCATTGAGTACGATAAGCGCATCCGTCTTCAACGTAGCTAAATGATTCAATGCTTCAAAGCTTTGACCACCGGTCATGGAACCATCACCAATAACGGCCACCCTTTTTCTATTTCTTCCGGTAGCCATATCCGCAATACATGCTCCGGTAAGTGCACTGATGGATGTAGACGCATGACCAGCACCAAAGAAATCATATGGACTTTCATCCCGCTTCAAGAAGCCGCTAATCCCATCCTTTGTACGTTGCGTAGATAAATCCTCCAGACGGCCAGTAAGCGCCTTGTGAACATAGGCTTGATGCCCAACATCCCAAATAAGAACGTCTTCTGGAGTTTTTAAAAGGTAATGAAGCGCCACGGTCAATTCTGCCACAGCTAGAGAAGATTCTAAATGTGGAATCTTGTCCGTTACACGCGCTAGAATGTCCTCCTTCAGTTCATTTGTGAAGGTGGTCAGCTCAATGGGTTCTAATTCGCGAAGACGCTTAATCATTGGATAAAATTAGCGCAAAATTTCTCGTGAGAATTAAAAAATCCAGCGGCGCTGCGCGCCGCTGGATTTTTCTTCAAAGCGAGTGCTTAGGTTGGATATTTTAGGCAAACAATCTTCCTAGGAAGCGTTGCATTCTTTCGAACAAATAGTACATCACTGGCACGATAACCAACGTTAGGAACGTGGCGAAAGTCAAACCAAAGATGACCGTCCAAGACATTGGTCCCCAGAACACTACGTTATCACCTCCAAAGAAGATGTTCGGATCGTTCTCGCTGAAGAGCGTGTAGAAGTTGATGTTCATACCGGTCGCCAGTGGGATCAAACCAAGGATGGTGGTGATGGCCGTCAATAGTACTGGACGTAAACGCGTACGGCCTGCTTCTACGATGACCTCGATGAGCTCAGGATTGGCGAGCTTATCGCTTTCCTCCATACCTAACTCTTCTTTTTTACGTGCGGTCAACTGCTTGATGAAATCGATCAAAACGATGGCATTATTTACTACAATACCCGCAAGTGAAATGATACCAATCATCGTCATCATGATGACAAATTCCATGCGGAAGATGACCAAACCTAGGAATACCCCGATGAGCGAGAATACTACGGTCACCAGGATGATAAATGGTGTTGAGGCAGAATTGAATTGGCTCACAAGGATGAGGAAGATCAAGAATACTGCGATGAGTAAGGCGCCGGAAAGGAAGCTCAATTCCTTTGCTTGTTCCTCTTGCTCACCCGTAAAGTCCACCTTGATTCCACGCGGCAATTCGTAATCGTTCATCACCTCTTTGATGGCGTTGACCACCTCGGTTGGATTAGCACCCTCGAGCACGTTTGATTGTACCGAGATTACGCGCTTAAGATCAATACGCTTCACCGAAGAGAAGGTCGAAGTTTTCTTCGCCTTAGCTACTGCGGAGATAGGTACTTGTTTGATGCGGCCGGTTGCTTGGTCGCGGAAGGTGATTTTTTGGTTCATCAAATCTTCCACATTGTAGCGGTACTCGTCCGTCATACGAAGGTTGATTGGGTAATCGTCCTCGCCGTCTTTGAATCGGCTTACTTCTTTACCGAAAAGGGCAGTACGCATCGCATCACCAATCTGTGCAGAACTCAAGCCCAGCGCACGCGCCTTAACACGGTCTACTTCGATCGGCATCTCAGGCTTACCCGTTTCAACATCGAGCTTCAACTCTTCGATACCAGCAATACCCT